>DATILB010000129.1:0-12048 GCA_035477015.1 Nocardioidaceae bacterium
GTCAGGTTCCCGAGCCTGCCGAAGCCCGTGCCGTTCGACGAGAACCTCGAGTTCACGACGACGACGTGGAACGTCGGCTACCTGGAGTGGGACGAGGTGGTCACCGACGTGATCACGCCGATCCCGGACCTGCCGGTCGTCCAGCCGAGCGCGGTCGCCCTGGTGGACATGTCTCACCACACGTTGACCTCCAACGAGGTCATCGAGCGAGCCACCGTCACGACGGAGCTCGCGCCCGAGGAAGAGGAGCCGGGAGAGCTGCCCGAGACCGGTGCGTCGCAGAACGCACAGATCATGGGTCTGCTCGGGTCTCTCGCCCTGATGGTTGGCGGCGCACTGTTGCTGCTCGGCCGGCGTACCGCAAAGGCACGCGACTGATCCGCTGAGGCGGATGACCGTACACAAGAACTGAAGCCCGGGTTCACCTGGCCCCCGCCGGGGAACCCGGGCTTCACCTTTCTTGGCCCTCTTGGCACCAGATCTGAACACCCCATAGCCCGACCGGGTCATGCGCGAACGCGCGGTCGCATCATTCCGGTGGATGAGGGCAAAAACCGGTGGATGGGTAGTGCAAATGCTGCGACTTTCAGCGAAGATGACCCTGAGGCCAGCGACCCAGGGGTGGGGTGCTCGTCTCGGCGAAATGGAACAAACTCGTTCGAGGTTCCTGGGGGGACCGACAACCGCTGACTCTTCGGCCGCTAGCCCGGCCGATGGACGCTTGCGTCCACGTCACAAGCCACCAGTGGGGGGTCTACAGGTGGGGGAAGCGACAGCCTGGCCCAGGCAGCAAGGGGAAGCTGCTGCCTGGCCGGGTTGTTCGCGAACAACCCACGCGATGCCGCGATGACTTAAAAGCCGCGAGCACGCGTTCACGGCGCCCCCCATCCGGGAACGCGGCTCGCCTTCCGGCCCTAGTGGTCGGAAGGGCAGACGCCCGGTGGAGTTCGCCGGGCGTCTGTTCACGCTCCGCGTGAACAACGACGCCCGGCTCGACCGGCACCTACTCCATCTGGTGCGGTGGCGGGGGCTTGTCACTGCCGCGGTGCCGGGGCCAGGTGGTCACCCCGGAATTTTCTTCTTCCAGGCAGGCTTTTGCTCTTGGTCCCGTCGGACTTGGCAGCTCCCGATGGTCGAGCCGGACGATCGCCGCTAGACGGTATGGAGTGACCGCTCAGAGTTGAGGGGTTGCGGGCCGGGGCCTCACTCACAAGATTCGTGGGTTACCGAGCAGGGGCTGCCTGCTCGGCCTATCCGACAATTGTGGGAGGCCCCGGTGTTTACCGAGCGTACGAGTGTTGGGCTCGACGTGCACGCCCGATCTGTTGCTGCAGCGGCGATCGACGGCGTGACGGGTGAGCTGATCCAGACCAGGCTGACTCCAGCCCATGACCACATCCGCGATTGGATGCGGTCCCTGCCCGGCCCGGTCGCGGTGGCCTACGAGGCGGGCCCGACGGGCTTTGGTCTGTACCGGTCGCTGACCGCGGCGGGGATCCGTTGCGAGGTGGTCGCTCCCTCGAAGCTCCAGCGGCCGGCCGGGGACCGGGTCAAGACCGATGCCCGTGACGCGGTCCATCTGGCTCGGCTGCTGCGCCTGGACGAGATCACCTCGGTCAGCGTGCCGAGCGTCGATCAGGAAGCGGCCCGCGATGTGGTCCGTTCTCGCGAAGACAGCCGCGGTGACCTGATGCGGGCCCGGCACCGGCTCTCGAAGCTGTTGTTGCGTCACGGCATCGTCTACTACGACGGCCAGGCCTGGACCATCAAGCACCATGCCTGGCTGCGGCGTCAGCACCTGCCCACGGCGGTCTCGCAGTCGGCCTTCGACTCCGACTACGACGCGGTCCTGGCCACCGCTGCCCGCCGGGACCGCCTGGACGCGTTGATCGAAACGATGGCCGCCGACAGCGACTTCACCGCGCTAGTGCGCCGTTTGTGCTGCCTTCGTGGGGTCTCCACCCTGACCGGGTTCGCCCTCGCGGTCGAGATCGGAGACTGGACCCGGTTCAACGGGAACACCATCGGATCGTTCGTCGGGCTCGTGCCCAGCGAACATTCCTCGGGAGCGTCCAGGGTTCAAGGACACATCACCAAGGCCGGTAACAGCCACGTCCGCAGGCTGCTGATCGAGGCTGCCTGGCAGCACCGGCGCCCCTACCGCCCGACCCAACGGCTACACGCCCGGTGGCAGCTCGCCTCCCCAGCCGCGAGCGCCCGCGCAGACCAAGGCAACCGTCGCCTGCACGCCCGATGGATCAAGTTCGACGCCCGCAACAAGACCCCCAACATCGCCAACACCGCCATAGCCCGCGAGCTCGCCGGCTGGTGTTGGTCCCTGGCCGTCATGAACGAGTAACCCGGGTCCCCAAGATCCTCGCCGACAGGACCGCTGCTGGTGGCAGCGCGAGGAGCAAACCCGCGGATCGCCTATGAGCAACACTCACCTGGTCCAGCACGGACCTCGAGGGTGCGACGCCCGACGTTAGACACGCGGACCGCTCCAGCCAAACGCCCCGTCATGCGGTAACCAACCCGCGAATATCAGCCTGACCGCGCGTCGAGAGACACGCTCCAGCACCTCCCGTCGACGAGAAACGAGGCGCCGCCACACCTCCAGTGTGGTGGCGCCTCACCCTGCCCCTTGACAGCCACACCCGCCATATCAGGCGATCAACGCGTCGAGACCACGTGACGCCGGCAGGATCACTTCACCACCGACGACCTGAGGCAGGTCGCGGCCGATCTTGATGTCCAGCGGATTGGTCATACAGCGGATGCTGCCGCCGCCCTTGTGGAACTCCGTGACGTCGACGAGGACGATCTTGAAGCCCCACTCCTCGAGCTGGGCGCGGACGCGGTCGGGGCAGGCCGGCATGAGGATCGTGGAGCCGATGACGATGGAGTTCGCGCAGAAGGTGGTGAGCGCCTCCTCCTCGGTGAGGATGAGGGCGTCCGGGACGAGCGCGAGGAGGGCTGCTGCCGACTCTTTGTCGAAGGCGTCGGGGCAGACCATGGCCTTCGTCGCGTCGAGTGGGCAGAAGGCCAGGTCAAGGTGGTACATGCCCGGGTGTGTGATCCGGAGGCCTCGCACGCGTACGTCGAGCTCGGTGGCGAGGTGCTTCAGCGCGAGCTGTTCGGTGCGCGGCCCGAAGCCGACCACCAGGGCGTCGCCGAACGCGAAGGCGTCACCGGCTTCCAGGTGCGCACCCACCCCGTCCTGGCCGACGTACGACGGGACGAGGCCGATGCTCTCGAACCACGGCTTCGCCGACTGAGTCTCCGCCCGGCGCTCGGGGAAGCGCATGTGGGAAAGGACTGCCCGGTCGCCCACGACCAGCCCGAGGTTCATCGCATAGACCATGTCGGGGGAGTCTGCGCGCTGCGGAAGCACCTCGACCGTGCCCCCGGCGTGCTCGATCGCGGCCACCAGCCCACGCCACTGCTCGAGCGCAAGCGCCTGGTTCGGCTGCACAGAGGCGTCCATGAACGGGTTGATGACGTACTCCACCCGGAAGTGGTCAGGGCGCACCATCAGATAGCGTTCGCCCCACTCCAGCGCGCCTTCACGAATTGTCGGACAATCAGACATGTTCCCATTCTGGACGGACTCTCGCTGTTGCGCAACTTGTTGTCGGACAATCAGGCCGTGGCGTTCTCCAACCTGTCGCTCGAGCACTCCTCGACCGTCGACCGCGTGGCCGACGAGCTTCGACGCGCGCTCTTCGACGGGGAGGTCGGGCCCGGCACCCCGCTGCGCGAGGTGGCGCTCGCAGAGGCCATGGGGGTGGCCCGCTCCACCATCCGCGAGGCCCTGGCGGTGCTGGTCGCGGAGGGTCTCGCCGTACGCGAGCCGAATCGGGGCGTCCACGTCAGCCAGCCCGACCCTGAGGCGGTGGAGGACGTCTGCCGGGCTCGCATCGTCCTCGAGACCGCCGGCGTCCGCCGCTGGGCCGAGGCATCCGAGGAAGCGCGGGACGTCGTCCGTCGGGCCCTCGAGCAGCTCGCCACCTCGGCCATCACCGCGTCCGCAGCTGAGTTCACCGCCCAGCACCTGGCCTTCCACCAGTCCCTCGTAGGCCTCACCGAGTCGCCTCGACTGCTCGCGCAGGCCGAGTCGCTCTACGCCGAGATCCGGCTCGCCCTCGCACACGTCGACCGGCTGCGCCGCAACCAGACCGAACAGGTCGAGTCGCACCGGCTGATCGTGCGACTGCTCGAGCAGGGCCGGATCGACGAGACGGTCGCCGAGCTCGAGCGGCACATCACGGACGGAGCCGCTTCCATGCTCGGTAGGCTCACGACGTGAAGTTCGTGCTGTGGGTCCTGGTCAACGCTCTAGCGCTGGGTGCGGCCGTCTGGCTGCTCGACGGCATAACCCTCGATGGCGACACGGACCAGGACAAGGTCCTGACCCTGCTCGGTGTCGCCCTGATCTTCGGCGTCATCAACGCCATCGTTCGACCCGTCGTGAAGCTGCTGTCGCTGCCGTTCATCATCCTGACCCTCGGCTTGCTCATCTTCGTCATCAACGCAGCGATGCTCATGCTGACGAGCAACATCGCCGGCGAGCTCGACCTCGGGTTCCACGTCGACCAGTTCTGGTGGACTGCGATCTGGGGGGCAGTGATCATCTCGGTCACCGGCACGCTGCTGTCCGTCGTGGAGCCTGACGACTGATGAAGATCGCCGTGGTGTGCCTGGGGAACATCTGCCGCTCGCCGATGGCCGATGTCGTCCTCGAGCATCGCCTGTTTGAGGCCGGGCTCGACATCGAGGTGGTCTCCGCAGGCACCGCTGGCTACCACGTGGGCGACCCGATGGACACACGCGCGGCCTCCACCTTGCGCGCTGCGGGCTACGACCCCAGCCGGCACAGGGCTCAACGGTTCACGCGCGACTGGTTCGAGGACTGCGACCTGGTGCTGGCCATGGACGAGAACAACCACTCCGACCTGCTCGCGCTGGCCGGGGATCACGCGGACAGGCTGCGGATGTTCCGCTCCTTCGACCCGTCCGGCCCGGGCGACGTACCGGATCCCTACTACGGCGGCAGCGCCGGGTTCCGAGAGGTGCTCGACATGGTCGAGCGCACGGCGGACGCGATCGTCACCGAGCTCCAGCGAGTGCCTCGCTGATGGCACGCATGGGCACGATCGCAGGCCGGGCCGAGGCACTCCTCGGCACCGCGGTCGTGGCGACCTCGTCCGTGGCAGGCGGCGACATCTGCGTATCGACACGGCTGCGGCTCTCGGACGGCTCCTCCGCGGTCATGAAGACGAGGGCACACGCACCCACCGACTTCTTCCACTCCGAGGCGGCTGGACTTGCCTGGCTGGCGGAGGCCGGAGGGGTTCCCACTCCCCGGGTCCTCGCAGTCGAGGACGACTGCCTGATCCTCAAGTACGTCGAGCACGGCAAGTCCACCAATGACGCGGCCGAGGTGTTCGGCCGGGCCTTGGCTGCCACGCACGCTGCGGGATCGCCCGTCTTCGGAAGCAACGACGGCGACAGCTACATCGGCTCACTTCCGATGCCCAACCGGCCGGCCGACGCCTGGCCCGAGTTCTTCGCGACCCGGCGGATCCTGCCGTACCTCAAGCTCGCCGTCGACCGCGGCGGCGTACAACCCGATGACGCCGCCGCTGTCGACAAGGTGGTCCGCGCGATCACCGAGCTGGCCGGACCCGACGAGCCGCCCAGTCGGATCCACGGAGACCTCTGGTCCGGCAACGTGATCTGGGGCCACGACGGCACCGTGCGGCTGATCGACCCCGCAGCGTACGGCGGTCACCGAGAGACCGACCTGGCGATGCTCGGCCTGTTCGGCCTACCGAACCTCCAGCGCGTGCTGGACGCCTACCGCGAGGCGGCACCCCTGGCCGACGGCTGGGAGCAGCGGGTGGGCCTGCACCAGCTCTTCCCACTGCTGACCCATGCGACCCACCGCATCGGCGGCGGGGCATACGGCGCGCGCGCCGGTGAGACCGCGCGCGCCCTACTTGCCTAGCCCCCTTGCCCGAGGCGCGTCTCCGGTTGGGGCGGCGTCCACGCACTCGCAAGCGAGCGAGAGCCCCGCGTGCCTCACGCCACGCTGCCGGGCTAGAGCGACTTGCCCCTGCTCCAGCGACCCGGGCCGGCCTTTGACTTCGCGCGGACCTGGCACTTGTAGCTCTTGCCCGGCGTGAGTCCGGTGACGGTGATGCGGTCGAAGCGTCCCTGGGCCGTGACTGTCTGGCCGGGCCGGACACAGCGGGCCGTGTAGCCCGTGACCTTCGCGCCGCGCGGCTTCGCCTTGGTGAACACGACCTTGCCCTTGCTGCCCGAGACGCGCACCGCCTTCGTGATGCGCGGACGGGTCGGCGTGATCGCACCGCGCTTCACCCGCACCAACTTGGCCGAGCTCGCTGCCCGCGCCATCATGCGGGGCGACGAGGTGATGTCGGGGAACTCCAGGCTCGCGATGTCGACCAGCATCGCGTCGTCACCACTCTCCTGCGTCACGGAGACCGTGCCACCGGCGGTGCCGCTGACCGAGAGGCTGCCACCGGTCATCAGTTCCGGGTTGGGTACGCCGTACGCGAGGCGCAGGAAGGCGTTCGGGATGCGCAATTCGGCCTGGCCGTGCACCAAAGTCGAGCCGTCCTCGAGGAAGCGTCGGTTCGCGAGGCGGATCAGCAGGTAGTCCGTGTCGGTAGCCCCGTCGTGGCTGATCTCTGGGGGGACGCTCGTGGCCGCGACGTTGGTGAAGTAGTTCATGCCGTACATCGCCTTGCGCTGCTCGACGTCCTCCCACACCCCGTAGTCGGTGATGTCGGCGTCGAGGGTGGAGTCCCACTGCTGGTTCTCGGGGTCGTGCGCGGGCTCCCACTCGGGGCAGGTCCAGGGCCAAGCCGACTGGTCGCACTGTCCGGAGACCGTGACCGGCCGCGCGACCACTGTCACCCGGTGAGAACCACCGGGGACGGTTCGCGTCACCGTGACGCCTTGGCCCTTGCCCGTCACGACCCGAGGGACAGTCGTGCCCATGTCGACGGTGACCGCCCAGACAGCGGTGAGCTCCGCGAAGCCCATGTCGTACTGACCGGTCTTGGTCGCGGCGAAGGTCACGTGCTTGGAGCCGTCGATCGTGAACGACTGGGCTTGCACCTCGTACGGCGGCGCCACCGGGTCGCCGTTCCTGGTCGCGCTGACGATGCAGGGGCGCGGCCCGACTTCCGTGCAGGGTGCCAGGGGTGTCGTGACGATGCCCGCAGAGGCGGGGGAGCTCAGGTTCGACAGGACCGTCAACGCGGAGGCGACGAGCCCGAGCGAGGCCAGCAACGAGGTGCGACGAGGCGTGGTCATGGGCGCCATCATGCCCCAGGATCTCAGCGGTGTCTCAGGTCTGGGTGGCACTCTGGACCCGTGACCGGTGCACTCTCCGACTCCCAGCGCGTCCTCGTCGTCGACGACGACCGCGCCGTGCGCGAGTCCCTGCGTCGATCCCTCGAGTTCAACGGCTACACGGTGAGCCTGGCCGGTGACGGGGCTGAGGCCCTCGCATCGATCGCCAGCGCCGCACCCGACGCCCTGGTCATCGACGTCATGATGCCGCGACTCGACGGGATCGAGGCCACGCGCGCACTGCGCGCTGCCGGCAACGACCTGCCGATCCTCGTGCTCACTGCCCGTGACTCTGTCGGCGACCGCGTCGAAGGACTCGACGCCGGGGCGGACGACTACCTCACCAAGCCGTTCGCGCTCGAGGAGCTGCTGGCCCGGCTCCGGGCACTGCTCCGCCGCGTCCACCACGACGAGGACGACCTCGACCTCAACGCCGAGCTGCTCAGCTACTCCGACTTGTCGCTGAACCCGATCACCCGTGAGGTGCGGCGCGGCGACCGGCTGATCGACCTGACACGCACCGAGTTCACCCTGCTCGAGATGTTCCTGCGCCGCCCACGTCGCGTCCTCGACCGGTCGTTCATCCTCGAGGATGTCTGGGGCTACGACTTCCCGACGACCGCCAACTCGCTCGAGGTGTACGTCGGCTACCTCCGCCGCAAGACCGAGGCGGAGGACGAGCCGCGACTGATCCACACGGTGCGAGGCGTGGGGTACGTCCTCAAGGAGGGCTGACGTGCAAGCCCTCCGCTCTCGCGTCTCCCTCGCCGGTCGCGTCACCCTTCTCGCAACGATCGCGGTTGGCCTGTCCGTCGCCATCGTCGCTCTGGCGGGGTACCTCACGATGCGCCACCAGCTGTACGCCAGCATCGACGACTCCCTGCATGACCGTGCTACGTATGCCGCGAAGTCGGGCAGCCTCAAGGACATCCAGTCCAGCGCGCCGCCGTGGCTCCCGGGCGCGACCGACGTACACATCCGCCAGGTCTTCGCCGACGGCGAAGTGCACTCCAGCGACTCGGAGGCCTGGACGCGTGAGGCGCCGCTCTTCGGTGACGCCGAGCTCGCTGTCGCACGCGGGGACGACTACTGGACCTCGCGCACCATCCGCACGTCGTACGGCGCCTTCCGCGTCTGTGCCGTCCCGGTGCCTGAAACGGAAAGCGCCTTGGTGCTGGCCCAGTCCCTCGCACCGGTGGAGAAGACGCTCGACAAGCTCGGCCTCGTGCTCTTCCTGTTCGGTGCCCTCGGGGTCGTGGCCGCTGGCCTGGCCGGCTGGGCGGTCGCGAGCAACGGGCTCCGACCCGTACGCCGCCTCACGGCCGCGGTCGAGGAGATCGCGCGCACGGAGAAGCTCGAGCCGATCGCGGTCGAAGGCAACGACGACATCGCCCGCCTGTCGCACGCGTTCAACCAGATGCTCACGGCTGTCGCGGCTTCGCGTGACCGGCAGCGCCAGCTCGTCGCCGACGCCGGCCACGAGTTGCGGACCCCCCTGACGTCGCTGCGTACGAACCTCGACCTCCTTACCCAGGCCGAGAAGCGGGGTGGCTTGTCCGCGGGCGCACGGACCGAGCTCTTCGACGATGTCCGCTTCCAGATCGAGGAGCTGACGACACTCATCGGCGACCTCACCGAGCTCGCCCGCGACGAGCCGATCAGCGCTGAGGTGGAAGCTGTCGACTTCGACGAAGTGGTGGAGCGAGCCGTCGACCGGGTCCGTCGACGCGGCTCCGACCTGCACTTCGATGTGGACGTCGACCAGTGGTGGGTCGTCGGCGAGGCCGGCTCGCTCGAGCGTGCCATCACCAACCTGCTCGACAACGCTGCGAAGTGGAGCCCCGTCGGGGGCACCGTCAGCGTGGTCCTCCGCGAGGGCACCCTGACCGTCCGCGACCAGGGGCCCGGCATCGCACCGGTCGACCTCCCGCAGGTGTTCGACCGGTTCTACCGGTCGAAGGAGTCGCGCACCATGCCCGGATCCGGCCTCGGACTCGCCATCGTCCGGCAGATCATGGAGCGGCATGGCGGCAGCGTGTGGGTGGCCGAGACCGGACCCTCCGGCACGGTCATGACCTGCGTCGTACCCGGGTCCGCACAGCACCCGGAAGCTCTCAGCAGGTCGATAGGTCACGCGTAGGTGGAACTAAGCGGCCTCTCAGCATCGGACTTCACGCTGGAGGTATGACCGATCTGCAGACCTCCCTCCCGCCCAGCCCCCCGACATACCCCCTGGGCCGACCCACCGGACGCCCCTCCAAGGCTGTGATCGCCGGGCTTATGGCCGGCGCACTCATGGTCGGAGGAGCGGCCGGGGTCGCGGGAGCGGCCGGGCTCGTCGCCTTCGACGACTCCCCCACTCGGACGTCGAGCACCGGCACCAACAGCCCGGTGATCGCCACCGACAACGACAGCGAGGCCCTCGCAGGGTCGGTCGAGGAGGTGGCGGCCAAGGTGCTGCCGTCGGTCGTGAAGATCAACGTGTCGGGCCAAGGTGGTTCGGGCTCCGGGTCCGGCATCATCGTCGGCTCGGACGGCGTGATCCTGACCAACAACCACGTCGTCGACGTCGCGGGTGATGGCGGCAGCATCACGGTGAACTTCAACGACGGCACCTCCGCGCGAGCAACCGTGCTGGGCACCGACCCGTTGACGGACCTCGCCGTGATCAAGGCCGACGGCGTCAGCGGCCTCCCCGTCGCGACCCTCAACTCGTCCGACAGTCTCGACGTCGGGGAACAGGTCGTCGCGATCGGATCGCCCTTCGGGCTCGAGGCGACGGTCACCAGCGGCATCGTGTCCGCCCTCAACCGGCCGGTGTCGGTGGGGAACGACGCAGAGGGGAGCGACACGACGTACCCGGCGATCCAGACCGACGCCGCCATCAACCCCGGCAACTCGGGCGGCCCGCTCGTCAACATGGCCGGCGAGGTCATCGGGATCAACAGCTCGATCCGTACGTCGTCCGCGGGGCTGGGCGCCGAGGGCGGCTCCATCGGCCTGGGCTTCGCCATCCCGATCTCCAAGGTGATGCCGATCGTCGAGCAGCTGCGCGGCGGGGAGACCCCGACCCACGCCCGCCTCGGAGTGAACGTAGGGAACGCGACGTCCGAGGACGGGTTGGTCACCGGCGCGGAGATCGGGTCCGTCGAAGGCGGGTCTGCTGCTGACGAAGCGGGCATCCGCGCCGGTGACATCGTGACCAAGGTGAATGGCGAGATCATCGCGGGATCGGAGTCGCTGGTCGCAACGATTCGCGGGCTGCGACCTGGCGACACGGTGACCGTGACGCTGCTGCGCGACGGCGAGGAGCAGGAGCTCCAGGCCACGCTGGACAGCGATGAAGGAAGCGCCTCCCGCTAGTCAGACGAGGCGTCGGCCGGTCTTCAGGCGCCAGCGCAGGTCACGCAGGTAGACGTTGATCGGGAAGAGCCGGATCGGCCCGGGCAGCTTCCGGCTGACCCAACCGACCTTGCGCATCACGCTGCGGAAGCGCCGCTCGTCCTTGTCGGACCAGGTCAGGTGCATCTCCTCGCGGAACCGCTGAGGGAGGAACCCTGTGTTGGCCCAGCGAGCGAACCGGCGACCGAGGATCGCGAGTGGCCACGGCAGGTTGCCGAGGTTCATCAGGATCATCAGGTAGCTGCGGATCGTGTCGTCGATCGAGATCCGCTCCTCCTGCTGCTTCCAGTAGATCTCGAACGCCGCTCGGTCCTCGGGCCACATCTCGGGCCGGACCTGCAGGGTCGTCGCGAACGACGCGAAGTGCCGGTAGAGCTTCTCCTGCGTCTCTTCGTCCGGCAGCCCGTGCAGCGCCTCGATGATGTCGAACGTTCCCTTGCACAGGCAGGCGCCCACCCAGAGCTGGAGCTCGGGGTCGAAGGCGTTGTACTTCACCGGACTGGCGTCGGTCGAACGCACGAACTTGTGCACGCCGTCGATCGCCTTACGCATCGCAAGCTTGTCGTCGTCGGTCCCGAGCAACGCGACAGCCAGGAACGTCGCCGTCGTACGCCCTCGCTTGAACGGGTGCTTCATGGCGCTGCCGCTCTCAACCGGGCTCTCGTAGACGCCGTACCCGACCCCGGGGTGGCTGAGCTGCATGACCACGTTGGCCACGCCTGCCATCCCGCCGGCCAGGCCGTCCAGGTAGGGGCGGACGTCGAAATCCTCGGTCACACGATTGCCTTTCCAGTGCGGACCCTGCGACGGAAGTCCCACAGGAAGAAGTTGAACGGGAAGTTGCGCGCCGGTCGAGGCAGGACGCTGTAGCCGAGTCCGATCCCTCGCAACAGTACGGCGAGTGCCAGCTCGTCCCGGCTGCTCCACTCGAGCCCGAGCTCGTCGCGGAACTGCTTGGGGAGCAGGCCGGTGTTGGTCCAGGTCATCAGCTGGCCGGCACCGAGCCGCATGACGGGATGGAGCTGCTTGAACCTCAGCAGCTTGAGCAGGTACCTGCGGATCTCGGGATCGAAGCGGACCTCGGTCAGGCCCTGCTCCCAGTAGTCCTCGAACGCAGCCCGGTCGGCCGGCCAGAACTCCGCCGGCATCTGCAACGTCGTGCCGAAGCGACGGCACTCGTAGTAGAGGCGGTCCGCCGTCGCGTCGTCCAGCGGCCCGTGCATCCGCGTCAGAATGTCGACGTACCCGTAGTAGATGGCC
>DATILB010000130.1:0-8837 GCA_035477015.1 Nocardioidaceae bacterium
GCAACCAGACCATCGGGCAGCTCGCGACGCATGAGCGTGTCCAGCCGCCCTCGATGACGCGGACGGTGACCAACCTCGAGGCCGAGGGTTACGTCGTACGCCGCCCGCACGAGACCGACGGCCGCCAGGTCGTCGTGTCGATCGCCCCCAAGGGCGAGACCACGCTGCAGGCCGACCGTAGGCGCCGAGACGCCTGGCTCGCCCAGCGACTGCGCGAACTCACCCAAGAAGAGCGTTCCTTGCTGCGTCAGGCAGCCCCGATCCTGGAGAAACTAGGCAGGTCTTGAGTCCCACCTTTCGCGCACTGTCCAACCGCAACTACCGGCTGTACGCCGCGGGCGGCATCGTGTCGAACACCGGCACCTGGATGCAGCGAGTCGCGCAGGACTGGCTGGTCCTGGTCCTGACCGGGTTCAGCGGCTCCGCGATCGGTATCACCACAGGGCTCCAGTTCCTGCCCATCCTGATCTTCTCGCCGATCGCCGGTCTGGTCGCTGACCGGTTGCCGAAGCGCCGGCTGCTCCAGGTCACCCAGCTCTTCATGGCCTTCACGTCACTGCTGCTCGGTCTGCTCGCGGTCACCGGGGTCGCGGAGCCGTGGCACGTCTACGTCCTGGCCTTCGTGTTCGGCATCGGTACGGCGTTCGACGCTCCGGCCCGGCAGTCGTTCGTCTCCGAACTGGTCGGCCCGGACGACCTGACGAACGCCGTCGGCCTCAACTCCGCATCGTTCAACGCCGCCCGCATCGTCGGACCCGCGCTCGCCGGTCTGCTGATCGCCGGTCTCGGGTCCGGGGCCGAGGCGACCGGCTGGGTGATCCTGGTCAACGCCTTCAGCTACTTCGGAGTCATCCAGGCGCTCCAGCGCATGGACAGCCGCTCGCTCAACACTCCGAAGCCCGCAGCCCGGCGACGCGGCATGATCCGCGACGGCGTGCGCTACGTCCGCAGGCGTCCGGACCTGATGCTGGTCATGACGGTCGTCTTCTTCGCAGGCACGTTCGGACTGAACTTCCAGCTCACGTCGGCGCTGATGGCCACCCACGTCTTCGACAAGGGTGCGTCGGAGTACGGACTGCTCGGCTCGACCATGGCGATCGGCTCGCTGGCCGGTGCGCTGCTGGCTGCCCGACGCGTCACGGCGGGACCACGTCTCGTCGTACTCGCCGCCTTGGCCTTCGGCGTCGTCGAGATGATCGCCGGGGTGCTCCCGTCGTACCTCACCTTCGCGCTGTGGACCCCGCTGCTCGGCCTCACTGCGCTGACGATGATCACCGCCGCGAACACCACGATGCAGCTCGGCGCCGAGCCCGAGTACCGCGGTCGGGTGATGGCGCTCTACCTGATGGTCTTCATGGGTGGCACGCCGATCGGGGCACCGATCGTCGGCTGGATCGGCGAGGAGTACGGCGCCCGGTGGACGCTGGTCGGCGGTGGCCTGGTGACGATCATCGGAGTCCTCGTGGCCGCACTCCTCTACCACCGGGTGCATTCAACGACGACCGTGCTTGCTAGGGTCCTGCGCCGTGCGCCGAACCCTTCTTCTGTTGCTGCTCCCGCTGACGCTGATCGCGACCTGCATGACAGCAGCATCCGCGGCTGACCCGTTCGTCGACCGCGAGTCGAAGTACTGGTCCTGGGAGATGCCGAGAAGCTGGGACGTGCACTACAAGACCGACCGGTTGTTCTGGGCGAGTGGTGACGGCGAGGAGGACGGCCTCAGCGCCAATGTCTCTCGTGAGACCTACGACACCAGGTGCGCGTCCGGCGACACGTGGCAGATCCGCGTGAAGCGGTTCTTCCGCCAGCACCGACAGTCGCTGCGCTCGCGAGGGTGGCGAATCCTCGACACCAGCAAGATCTTCCACCCGCAGGGCGCCGACCCGCGCGTACGACGTCAGCGGATGCGGATCACGGGAGGCAACGGTCGCGCCCTCGAGGTCGTCGACTACGGCTTCGTCGGTCCTGGCGAAGGCGCGCTCCTATGCCACCGCGAGCTCTGGTACCACGAGAACGACCCACGCCGGCACTCGGCAGTGGCGCTGCAGCGGATCAAACGCGTGCTGGACTCCATCCAGTACAAGCGGTAGCCCGGACGCGTCCCGCGAGGGCTTCGGCTACTTCTTCGAGCTGAACCAGGGGCGGTGCAGGTCGATGTAGCTGACGTCGTGCATCGCCATCTCCATCTGCTGCTGCATCTCCGCGGGCATCGGTGCCTCGACCTCGTAGCGGCGGGCGTCTTCCTCACTGGTGAAGAAGACCGTCTCGGTGAAGGTGCCGTCGTCCTCAATCGCGAGCAGGCCGCCGAGGATGTCCGGGCGCATCTCGTGCAGCGCCTCGGTGTCGGTCATCATCGCCCGGAGCGTGTCGGCGTCATCGACCTTGCCGCGGATCATCTGCACGAAGCCGGCGTCGTCCGAGCCACCGTTGAGCATGAGCGTCACGTCGTCGCAGTCGTGGAACTCGGCGGGCCCGTCGAGGCACTTCTCCATCTCCGCCCACCACTCGCCCTGCCGGGGGTGCTGGGAGTTCTCCATGGCCTTCTCGCGCGACTCGAACCGCACCACGCCGACGAACATGTCGTCGTCGGTGAAGCCGTAGGTTCCCCCGAGCCAGCCGATGGCGTGGGGGCCCATCTCTTCGATCCAGCGGTCGACCAGCGCTTTGGCCTCGTCCTGACGGGTGCACTTGGCCTGGATGATCTGAATGAACACGGTGGCCTCCCTCAAGGCTGTTCGGGTGCTCTTCACGCTAGACCTGCCCCTGGGCAGGGTCCACCCTCACAAATGAGACACTTCCCTGCATGAACCCCCGCTACCGACGTTGGGTGATCCCGGGCGCCTTGGTGCTGCTGATCCTCATCGTCGCGATCCGGGCGATCGTTCGTGGCTGAGCCCCTGTTGAGGGCGTTGACCAGGGTCCGAGCAACGCTTCTCGACGACAGCGCGCTCGTCCGGGCCGTGGGTTCGGGGCGTCAGAAGGGCAGCGCGCCGAAGTCGCGCCGCGTCGAGCTCCGGTACGTCGATCTCAAGGCCGGGCGGCATCTCCAGGTGGTGGCGTACGACGACACGCAGGCACACACCTCGAACCACCTGGTCGGTGACGCGGCCCGCGAGGCCGTCGATGGGCTGCTCGACGAGCCGTTCGGGAACTGGCACGTCGAGACGACGGCCGAGACGATGCAGCTCAGGGTCACCAAGAAGCTCGAGGCGATGGTCCACGTCGGCGCTGCCCCCGAAGACACGGCCACGGACGCCGAGCACGACCGCAAGAAGCCGCGGCTGCTGCCGGAGGACGACCCTGTCCTGGTCGCGCTCGGCATCTCCGACGGCAAGGGTCGGGTGAAGCCGAGCCGCCAGGCGAAGTACCGCCAGGTCGAGGAGTTCCTCCGGGCGCTCGGCGTGGCTCTCGACGACGCGAACCTGCCGACCGACCGACCGCTGAGGGTGGTCGACCTCGGGTGCGGCAACGCGTACCTCACGTTTGCCGCCCACCGCTACCTCACCGCCATCCGCGGCCTCGAGGTGGAGATGACCGGTGTCGACGTGAAGGCTCAGTCGTTCGCCCACAACAGCGCTGTCGCGGACGAGCTCGGCGTCGCCATCGACTGGGTTCAGGCCCCGATCTCCGCGGCGGCCCTCGACACCAAGCCGGACGTCGTGCTCGCTCTGCACGCGTGCGACACCGCCACCGATGACGCGCTCGCTGCGGCCGTCGCCTGGGATTCCTCGCTGGTGCTCGCCGCACCCTGCTGCCACCACGACGTCGCTGCCCAGCTCCGGCGTACCCCGACGCCCGCGCCGTACTCGATGCTCACGCGACACGGCATCCTGCGCGAGCGTTTCGCGGACACGCTCACCGACGCCTTGCGCGCCGCCGTGCTGCGCCTGGTCGGCTACCGGGTCGACGTCATGGAGTTCGTGGAGAGCAAGCACACGCCTCGCAACACCCTCGTCAGGGCGACGCGGACGGGTGCGGCAGCCAAGCCTGATGCGCGGGCCGAGCTCGACGAGCTCGTCACCACCTGGGGCGTCAACCCGAAGCTCGCGGAGCTGCTGCGTGACCGCCTCCGCGATGGTTGAGGTGCGAACGAAGTGAGCCTCGAAACCGCTGTCGTCCTCTTGTTACTGGCGGCGAGGCCGGAGGTGCTCTTCAGCTTCCAGGACGCGGAGATCGGCGAGTCGAGTGCGATCGTCGACGGTGGCGACGTCGTCTTCACGATCAACGACTCAGGAGACAGCGCCCGTGTCTTCGTGGTCGACAAGCGCAACGGCCAGACCGTCGGCATCACGACGTACGGCGATGAGGACCCGGTCGACGTCGAGGCACTCGCGGCCGGACCGGGCGACACGCTGTGGGTGGGCGACATCGGCGACAACGATGCCGAGCGCAGCCACATCACCGTCTACGGGATCCCGACCCCGGGCCGCGGCGACGCGACGGTGGAGCCGACGTCGTACGAGATGGTCTATGACGACGGCCCGCGCGACGCCGAGACCCTGCTGGTGCACCCCAAGACCGGACGGATGTACGTCGTGTCCAAGGGCCTGCTGGGAGGCACGGTGTACGCCGCGCCGAAGCAGCTCCGAGAGGACCGCACCAACGTCCTGCAACCGGTCGGCGGCGCTGGCGGGCTCGTCACCGATGGCGTGTTCCTGCCGGACGGCGAGCATCTGCTCCTGCGCGACTACGTGTCGGCCACCCTCGTCGCCGCCAGCGACTTCACTCCGCTCGCGCGGTTCAGGCTGCCGGCGCAGGAGCAGGGTGAGGGCATCGGGTACGACGGCCAGCGCGTCCTGGTCAGCACCGAGGGCGAGTACGCCGAGGTGCGCGCGCTGGCGCTACCGCCTCGTGTGCTCGAGGCGATGGAGCCGACCCCCAGCGCGACGCCGACTCCTGAGCCCGGCGGAGAGGTCGCCGCCGCCGACGACGAAGCGCCCTGGGCGAAGGTGCTGCCCTGGGCGCTCGTCGCAGGATGGATCGTGGTGGCGGCCGTCGGAGCCCGTTGGGTGCTCCGCCGACGCCGCTAAAGCTTCTCGACCACGTACTCGATGCAGGCCGTCAGCGCCTCGACGTCAGCCGGGTCGACCGCCGGGAACATCGCCACGCGGAGCTGGTTGCGGCCGAGCTTGCGGTAAGGGTCGGTGTCGACGATCCCGTTGGCACGCAGCGTCTTGGCGATCGACCCCGCGTCGATGGAGTCGTCGAAGTCGATGGTGCCGATGACGAGCGACCGCTCGTCGGCGTTGGCGACGTACGGCGAGGTGTACGACGTCTTCTCGGCCCACTGGTACAGGCGGTCGGAACTGTCGGTCGTGCGGCCGACGGCGAACTCCAGGCCGCCCTGGCTGTTCAGCCACTCGAGCTGCTCGGCGAAGAGGAACAGGGTCGACAGCGCCGGGGTGTTGTACGTCTGGTTCAGCAGCGAGTTGTCAATCGCCGTCACGAGGTCGAAGAAGGCGGGGATGAACCTGCCCGACGCCTGGATCGCGCGCGCGCGCTCGAGCGCTGCCGGGGACATGACCGCGATCCACAGCCCACCGTCGGCGGCGAAGTTCTTCTGCGGGGCGAAGTAGTAGGCGTCGACCTGGCTGATGTCGACAGGAAGGCCGCCGGCACCGGACGTAGCGTCGACGAGTACGAGGGCGCCCTCGTCAGCACCCTCGACGCGTTGCACGGGTGCCATGACGCCGGTCGACGTCTCGTTGTGCGCCCAGGCGTAGACGTCCACTCCGGCCTCGGCCTGAGGGGAGGGACGCGTGCCGGTCTCGCTCTTGATGACGCTCGGGTCGGCCAGCCACGGGGCGGCCTTCGCGGCGGTGGCGAACTTCGAGGAGAACTCGCCGAACGACAGGTGCTGGCTCTTCTCCTGGATCAGGCCGAACGTGGCGATGTCCCAAAAGGCGGTCGCGCCGCCGTTGCCCAGGACGACCTCGTAGCCGTCCGGCAGCGAGAAGAGGCTGCTCACCCCGTCACGCACCTTGCCGACCAGGTTCTTGACCGGGGCTTGGCGGTGCGAGGTGCCGAGCAGGGACGTGCCGGTGGCCGCGAGCGCGTTCAGCGCATCGACGCGCACCTTCGACGGGCCGGCACCGAAACGGCCGTCGGCAGGCTTGAGCGAATCAGGGATGGTGATCGCGTCGGTCACGACGAGTACCTCGTGGATGTGTCGATGGGGGTGACCTGACTGCTTTGTCAGCGAGCCACTATTCTGTCATCCGATCTCGGGGCCACTGCAATCGGGCAAAGGGGAGCTTGGTTGAGAGAGAAGAATGGCCTCTACTTCATGGGGCTGCTTGCCTTGCTGACCGGTTCGCTCCTGGGAGTGGCCGGCGTGTTCGGGCTGCTCAAGGGCAGTGCGACCCGCAGCATCGGCGGCACCTACGCCTTCGTGCTCTTCATGGGCGGCGTGGTCTTCGTGATGGGGCTGGCGTTCCTCGGCCGCGGCCATGTCGAGCCCGTGCTTCGGTTCTGCAACCGTTGCGGCGAGATCGTCCCAGAGGTCGCCGTGGCCTGCCCCGAATGCGGGCACGACCTGCCGGCCTTCTGACGTGCTCGACCTGCGCCAGGTCGGCTTCGCGCATCCCGATGCCGCACTGCTCATCGCGGAGGTTCAGGCGGAGTACGTCGTGCGCTACGGCTCGCCCGACCAGACACCGATCGACCCGACGGTCTTCGACGCACCCGCGGGGGCGTTCTACGTCGGCTACCTGGACTCCGTTCCGGTGGCCACGGGCGGCTGGCGGTTCCGCCCGGACGTGACCGCGCTCGGCGGGTCTGTCGCCGCCGAGATCAAGCGCATGTACGTCGCGCCCGCTGCACGGCGTACCGGGCTCGCGCGGGTGGTGTTGGCCCACCTGGAGAGCACTGCGCTCGAGGCGGGCGCCGACGTCATGGTGCTGGAGACCGGGCTGCGGCAGCCCGAGGCGATCGACCTGTATCTCTCGTGCGGATATGAGCCGATTGAGGGATTTGGCTACTACAAGGACTACCCGAACGTGCGGTACTACGGGAGACGACTCTCGACATAGCCTCGAAGAGTCTCGCGGGGTGGCGCAGACACGGGAGGCAGCACATGGCTGGCCAGAAATCCATAGAGCGCTCTGCCCGCACGGCACCGGGGCGGGTGCTGCTCGTCGCCGCGTTCGGGGCGTTCCTCGCCTTCCTCGACGCCACGGTCGTCAACGTGGCCTTCCCCGACATCCGGGAGAGCTTCCCGGAAGCGTCGGTCGGAGACCTGTCCTGGGTGCTCAACGCCTACAACATCGTCTTCGCAGCGTTCCTGGTCGTCTTCGGCCGGATCACCGATCTGCTCGGCCGGCGCCGGATGTTCTCGCTCGGCACCCTCGTCTTCACGATGGCCTCGGTCCTCTGCGCCCTCGCGCCATCGCTGGAGCTGCTGGTGGCCGCCCGGGTGCTCCAAGCGCTCGGGGCTGCACTGCTGGTCCCGGCCTCGCTCGCCGTAGTCATCGAGGCCTTCCCGACCGAGAGGCGCAGTCACGCCGTCGGCCTGTGGGGTGCTTCGGCTGCGGTCGCGGCCGGCCTCGGGCCTCCGGTCGGTGGCGCGCTGGTCGAGATCGGCGGCTGGCGGCTGGCCTTCCTGATCAACCTGCCGATCGGCATCGCCGCAATCATGACCATCCGCGGCAACCTCGTCGAGAGCCGCGCCCCCGGGCGGCGCAAGCTGCCCGACCTCCGCGGTGCGCTCCTGCTCGCGGCTGGGCTTAGCGCTCTCACCACGGCGATCATCCAAGGCCCTGAGTGGGGCTGGGCCAGCCCCGGCGTGCTGCTATGCGAAGTCCTGGCGCTCGCTCTCATCGGCGGATTCGCCGCCAGCTCGTTGAACCACCCGCAGCCGATGCTTGATCCGGGACTGCTGGTGCTGCGCCCGTTCACGATGGGCAACCTGGCGACAATCGTGGCCGGCATGGGCTTCTACGCCTACATGCTGACCAACATCCTGTGGCTGCAGTACGTGTGGGGCTACAACATCCTGCAGGCTGGCGCGGCGCTCGTGCCGGGCGCTGTCGTCGCTGCCATCGTCGCCGGAGCGCTCGGTGAGGTGGCGCAGAAGCACGGCTACCGGCGGATCATCGTGCCGGGCGCGCTCGTCTGGTGCGCTGCGTATGTCTGGTACGCCCAAGTCGTCGGCCCGGACCCCGCCTTCCTCACTGAGTGGCTGCCAGGTCAGATCCTCAGTGGCATCGGCGTCGGCGCCACACTGCCACTTCTCGCGAGTGCGGCTCTGACCTCGGTCCCGGGCGGTCGCTACGCCACGGCCTCCGCGGTGCTGTCGAGCGCTCGTCAGCTCGGTGGCGTCCTCGGCATCTCGATCCTCGTCGTCATCATCGGCACGCCCACAGCGGCCAACGCCGAGGCGGTGCTGCGGGACGGCTGGGTCTTCTGTGCGGCTTGCTTCGCCCTGGTGGCTGTGGGCGGACTCCTCCTCGGCCGCATCAAGGAGCACGACACCGTCGCTGAACCTGCCGGGCGGAGTGGGCAGATGCTCATCCCCGAGCAACGCGGGACCGACAACGCTGAGCTGCTCACTCCCGACCAACGTCCGGACTCGTGCCTGTCCCGCCTGCCCGCGGAGGTGCGAGCGGAGTTCGAGGCCGCCGGCACCACCCGCGTGCTGCAGGGTGGCGAGTGGCTCTTCCGCGAGGGGGACGCTGCTCACTCGATGTACCTCGTGACGAGTGGCCGCCTAGAGGTCGTGGTCGGCGGTCGCGTCGTACGCGAGCTCGGCGCCGGCGCCGTACTCGGCGAGCTCGCACTGCTCACCGACGGGCAGCCGCGCTCCGCCTCGGTGCGTGCGCGCCGCGACTCGGAGCTGG
>DATILB010000131.1:0-11343 GCA_035477015.1 Nocardioidaceae bacterium
CGTTGGTGGGCTCGGTGGTCATGCCCTCGAGCAGGTCGAGCGTGCGCTGGTTGACGTTGCCAGTGACCGCGATGCCTCGCTTGGCCTGGAACCCGCGGACCGCTTCGGCGGTGCTAGCGGCGTAGTCGCCGGTGACGTCGCCGAAGTACCAGTCGATCTGGCGCAGCCGCGCCTGGATCTCGCGGACCACCGCCCCGTGATCGCCGGGGGAAGCGAGCAGGGGCGGTGGTGGCTTGCGGTCGATCGTGACGACCGGTGCGACCTGCGGTTGACGGTGCGGCCGCTCGCTACGCGAAGCCGCGTGCGTAGCGGCGCAGCCGGCCAGCAGGACCGTCGCTGCGGTCGCTGCGAGTGCCTTGGTTACCCCGTTCATGGTTCCCCCGTGCGTCGTGTCGTCTCTTTCCTTCAAGACGCATGACGCGACGATCAGGTTGCGCGGCGGAAGGTATCGATTCCGCATCCACAGCTGCGTCCCCAGGGCTAGACCGAATGCTGTGGATCGGACGCCCACGCTGTGGACTACCCATCCCAATCTGTGGGCAACATGGTGGATAACTACAACTTCTCTGGAACCCCTTGTGGCCCCATCACAGGCCCGATAGAAATCTCCTACGCACTCCCGCAAGGGAAGGCGGGATCAGACAGAGAAGAGGGCCCACACGGCGGGGCAACCCGGCGCGGCTTCCCGGTGGCGGGGTAGCCGGGGCACTTGGAAGAGTCTGATCGACCGGAGGTGCCACCTAGCTTCGGTCAAAATTGAGGGGCCCGTGGAACTCATACTTCCAAGGGCCCCTCATCCATTTCGCTCCGCGAATGGATGAGGCGCCCTTGCACCCGGGGCGCCTCTTTTCAATAGCCGTCCTCGACGACGAAGCGCAGCGGCTCGCCTCTCAGCAACCGCGCGACCTGGTCCTGGATGAGCCCTCTTGCCCGCGTCTCCCAACCGGTCGCGCCACCGCCGGCATGCGGCGTGATGAGAGCGCCCGGCAACTCCCAGAGCGGATGATCCGCGGGGAGCGGCTCGGGGTCGGTGACGTCGAGCCCGGCACGCAGTCGTCCCGCCGCGACCTCGGCCGTCAGCGCCTCGAGGTCGACGATCGGACCTCGCGCCACGTTGACGACGATGGCGTTGTCGGGAAGGGCCGAGAGCCACGACGCGTCCACCAGGCCTCGGGTGTCATCGGTCAGGGGCAAGGCCACCAGGAGTACGTCGGTCGCGGGCAGCTGTTCCTTGGCGCGGTCGAGGGGCAGATGGCGGGTCCGTGCCGAAAGCTCCACCTCGGCCCCGAGCGCCTCGAAGACCGATGCCGTGGTCGCTCCGATGTCCCCCGCGCCGAGGATGAGCACGCGGCGACCGATGAGGGTGTCGGGATGGCGGCGATGCCACTCCCGCTTGCGCTGCTGCTCGACGTACGCCGGCAGGTCGCGAACCAGTGCGAGGGTGAGTGCCACTGCGAGCTCCGCCGTGCTGCCGCCGTGGATGGTCTTGCCGGCGCAGAGCGTTACGCCGCGGCCGATGAGCCCGGGCCAGGGCTCCACACCGGCAGTCAGCAGCTGGACGACCTGCAGCCGAGGCAGCTGTCTCAGGGTCGCCGCGATGTCCTCGGCGTCGCGCCCGACGACGTACGCCGGGACCCAGAGCGTGATGTCGTCCCGCGGTGGCGCACCGCGACCGTCCCACGCGAACAGCTCGGCGCCCTCCAGCGAGAGCCCGGTCGCGACGACCGGCGGGGCAGCGACCACGACGTGCATGGCCCCACCCTGCCTCAGTACGCGGACCGCTGCCCGAGGAGAGAAGCCTTCGCCGGGGCGCGGCCGCTCGGGGCGTTGCGGTCCGGCTCCGGGGGATCCGGGACCGGCACGTAGGTCGAGTAACCGTCGTCCGGGGCGGTGTTGCCCTGGTCGTAGTCGGTCGACTTCGGCGGCGGGACGTACTTCTTGACCGTCACCCCGATCTTGCGCGTCTGGGTGCCGAGGTTCCCGTTGCCGGGTTCCACAAGGACGCGGACGACCCACGTCCCGGGGGAGGTGGTCTTCGCGGAGAGCTCGAAGGCGCCCTTGCTCTGGGTTCGGCCCTTGGCGATGGTCTTCCAGCCGCCGCCGATGCGGCGCTGCAGCTTGACCTGCGTGCCCTGGTTGCGAGGACGGATGTGGCCGCGTGCGGTGATTCGCTGACCCTCGCGAAGGCTTCTGTCCAGGACCTTGACCGATACATCCGCGCGGACATTGACGACCATGAGCTCCGACGTGCCAGGCGCGAAGAGCTCCGAACCCGGCGCGGTGAAGTAGTAGACCGTCCGTCGCTGAGGCGTCAGGTTGAGGGCGGCATAGAAGTCCGGGTCGAACGTGTCCGTGCCGATGCGTCGGAACGCGCTCTGCCCATGGGTCTTGGCGTAGAAGGCGCCAGGTCCGGCGAAGTACACACCGTCGTGGTGACCGTGTGCGTGCCCCAACACCCAGACGTCCTTGCCGACCCCGATGGTCGCGTTGCCGTTTCGGACCGTGCTGCCGTTCAGCGAGTATTCGATGTGGGTCGACGTCTCGGTCTGGCCGGCCTCGAGGTCGTAGGTCACCGTGTCGGTGCCGTTACCGATCTGGAGGTTGTCGAGGTAGAAGGAGTTCGCGTTGCAGCCGAGGACGTATCCCGCATAGACCCCGCCTCCGTCGCCGAACTCGGTGCCCAGTTGGGCGATCGTCTTGTCGTTCCGGTCCCATCCGGCGACGTAGTTGCCACCACCATCCACGAAGTACCAGTCCATGATGACGTTGTCGGAAGTCAGCTGAGTCCCGTTGTCGGAGTCGAAGCTGAACTCGGGGGTTTGGCCGACGTAGTAGCCAGTGCTGAAGTCGCTGTTGACGTTGAACAGTGCGACGACGTGACCCGCAACGAACCCGTCGGAGAGGAACTGCGTGCTCAGGTGGGTCACTCCCGAAGTGTCGGCCCAGTACGGGAGCGCACCTGCCGCATTGCCTGCGACCGTGAAGTCCCAGCCGAGCGAGGACTGCCCGAGGAGGCCTGCGACGTTCACCAGCTTGGTCGGCTGCTCGCCGGGCAGGGTATTCGGCGAGCCACAGGTGTTGGACCACGCAAGCAGGCCTGCTGTGTTGGCGACGCCGTCATGTCCGACGACCTCGACAGGGTCGGCGGCGACGGCCGGCGGCACGAGCCCCACCAAGGGCAGTGCAGACACGACAAGTACGGCGAGCAGCTTCTTCATGATCCCCAACCCCCAACGCTCCCCACGCGGAGAGCGGATCGTCAGCCTAACGCCGCGCCCTGAGGTTTGACCGAGGTCGGACGGAGCTCGGACCGAAAGGCTCGAAACGGATGGTCACTTCGGGCCACCCCGGACCTGAGGACCTCAGCGCCACCTCAGGGCAAAGGTGGACATTGCCGGAATCGGGTGCAAGAACCTGAGGATGTAGCACGATGTTGACAACTCACAGCCGGCGAGGGGCGGGGCGATGCCAGGCATGTCCGAGGATTTCACCACCATGGTGGCGACGCTGCGCGCTGCGCTGGAGTCACCCTCCGACGCTGGCCGACCCGGCCAGCTACGGCTGCGCATGGAGGCGGCACTGGGGGCCGAGGAGGCGCAGCGGCTCCGACGGCTGGTCCATCAGGTCGTCGGAGCGGCCGAGGAGAACCTCCCCGCGAACCTGCGGCGTATCGCGCCGCTGACGTCCGAGTCCCTGCAGCGCCTCAGTGGCGAGCTCGCTACGTCCCGGGGTTGGTCGCAGGAGGCCGCGCAGCGCGCAACGCAGATCTGGGCCGCCGCCATGGGATTCGAGGAGCTCGCGGCCTCGTCCTGGCCGCGCGAGCCCGTGCCCGAGCGACCGGCGCCGGCGGAGCCCGTGACACCTGTCCTCGTCGAGGAGACGACGCCGCCCGTGCCCGCACGACCCGAGCCTGCACGACCTGAGCCGGCCAAACCGGTCCCCGCAGCCAAGTCCCCTGCGACTCCAGCGGCTCCGACAGCCTGGCCGAAGCCGCACAAGCAGCTGGCCCGCCACACCCAGGCCAAGACCGGCGAGCCGGCCCTCACCGTGATCCTCGCCTACTCGGGCATGAACCTGATGCTGGTCTTCGGGCTGATGATCGCCCTGACCGTCGTGCTCTGCCTGCCGATCCTGTTCCTCGGCTCCTCCGGGATCCTGTTCCCCATCGCGGGGGCCCTCCTCGCCAGCCTGCTGGTCCGCCGGCTCGGTAAGGGCGGGCTCGTGGCGACCGAGGCGGGACTGGAGTTCACGCCGTACGACCTGAACCTCAAGAAGCCGGACCTGGACAACGTGTTCAGAGCGTCATGGGCCGAGGTCACCGTCGAGCCCGGTTACGTCACGACGTACCGCTTCGCAGGTCGGGCAGTCCAGGTGGGCCCCCGCAATAAGGCTTTCGTGGCCGCAGCGCAGCCGTACGTCGGAGGGGGCGCTGGGTGAGCCCCTCAGGCCTCGAGCGTGCCGGTCGTTCGACCGAAGTCGATCGTGGTGCCCAGCACCAGGCCGATGCTGCGCCCGGGAACGATCTCCTGCTCGGTGCCGTCGGATGCCGTCGCGCGCCAGGCGCTCTGCGTCAGGTTGCGCAGGCCCCAGAGGCCTGGCCGGCTCGGGTGAGCGACCACGTCGCCGACGACGTGGTCATAGGCGTAGTCGCGGACGAGGTGGTGCCGCGTGAGCTGGGTGCCGGCGTTCAGGATGAGCACGCGGGGGCCGATACGCAGCCGGACCGGCGGCGCGATCGCCTGACCGCAGGACCAGCACGCGCCGATCGGCGTGCCGTCGTCGGTGAGGTTCTCGCGGCCGCAGACGCAGACGACGATGCCGTCGAGAAGGCGCGACAGGTGCGAGCGCCAGACGCCCTCGCGGACGCGCTGCGCCGGGTTCTTCAGGCCGACCGTGAACGCCCGGGTGAAGTCGTCACGCAGGAACGGCGGGTAGAGCGGCCAGTACTGCAGGACCGCACCGTGGATCACCGGGTCGGGAGTGTTCGAGTCGTCGGCCGGGTCGAAGATGAAGAGCGGGTCGGTGCCGAAGAGCTGGCGCTCGGCGTCCCGGTCAAAGCACGCGAAGGCGAGCTCCCGGCGACCCTGCAACGGGTGGTGGAACATCAGCAGGTAGAAGATCAGCACGGCGAGCGAGAAGAGGTCCGTGGACGTCGAGGGTTGCGCGTCTCCGCTGACCACCTCGGGCGCCATGAACCGAGAAGTGCCGAGCACGCGGGCCGGCTCGCGCCCGTCGATGCCGACGTTGTCGTTGTCGCACACCAGCGGCTGTCCGGTCGCCGGGTCGAAGAAGACGTTGCCCAGGCTGATGTCGCGGTAGCAGAGGCCTTGCGCGTGGAGCTTGAGGAAGCTGTCGGCAAGCCCCATGCAGAGCTTGGTGACCGTCGAGAACGACGCGTCCGCGCGACCCGTCAGCAGGTCGGCCAACGGCAGGAAGTCGGGCGGCCGGATCGGCATGACGTACCCGAAGCTTCCGTCCTGGGCATCGAGTACCTCGATCGGCCAGAGGAAGGAGTCCGAGGGCGCCGGAAGCTGGGCCAGCCGCGTCAGCGCTGCGTGCTGGGCGGGGTGCGCGGCCTCGGGGCGGTACCACTTGAGCGCCAGTGTGGCCGTGGGGGTGCGATCGACCGACTCGAGCTCGAACACCGCTCCCTGTCCGCCCTCGCCGAGAAGCTCGCCGACGCGCCAGGCGCCGCCGTGGCGCGGCAGGATGAGCTGAGTACCGCGTGGCAGCAACCCGATCACCCCTTCTCGCCAGCATCATCGCGCAGGGCGAGGGTAACCCCGAACGTTTCCCGGAGGTCCGCATGACCGAGAGGCCTGGCGCGCAGCTCGCCCGACGGCCCCTGCACTTCTTCCTCCTTGCTGACTGCTCGGGGTCGATGGCGGCCAGCGGCAAGATGACAGCGCTCAACACCGCGATCCGAGAGGTACTGCCGCACCTGGCCGAGACGTCGCAGGGCAACCCGCACGCGGAGGTGACGGTCCGTGCCATCGGCTTCTCGACCGGTGCCCGCTGGCATGTGGAGACGCCGACCGCCCCCGACGAGCTGGTGTGGGAGGACCTCGACCCCGGTGGCTACACCGACCTGGCCGCCGGCATCGACCTGCTCTGCTCCGCCTTGACCGTGCCGCCGATGGAGGAGCGTGCGTTGCCACCGGCCATCGTGCTGGTCTCCGACGGCATGCCGACCGACGACTTCGACGACGCGATGGCGCGGCTGCTCGAGCTGCCCTGGGGTGCCCGTGCGGTGCGGATGGCGGTCGCGATCGGGCAGGACGCGGCGTACGACACCCTCGCCTCGTTCATCGCGGACCCGGCCATCGAGCCGGTCACTGCGTCCAACCCCGAGCAGCTGACGATGGCGCTGCGCTGGGCGACGGTTCACGTCGCCCGGGCTGCTTCGTCTCTCGCCCCGGTCGGTCCGCCTCCGGTCCAGGTCACGGCCTGGTCCGCAGGCGACGACGAGGAGACGGTCTGGTGACCACCTGGCGCATGACGTCGGCGTCCCGCAAGGGGTCGTCGCACAGCGACGGCATCCCGAACCAGGACGCCGTCCGATGCACCTCGTTGCCCGACGGCCACGGTGGGTCCGTCTGGGTGGTCGCGGTCTCCGACGGTCACGGCGGCGCTCGCTACGTTCGCTCCGACGTCGGTTCGCGGTTTGCGGTCGACACCGCGATCGACATCTTGAGTGAGGTCCTCGCTGCCCCGTCGTCCCTTCCGCCCGCCGACCTGCTGCGCGCGGAGGTCGGCTCGTTAGTCGAGCGCTGGCGCGCTGAGGTGAGTGCCCACCACCTCGCGCACGCCTTCACCGACGAAGAGGTACGGCGGGCCGGCGTACCCACACTCGACGTCGAGCCGTTCGTCGCGTACGGCGCAACGCTGCTGGTCGCGATCGTCGGCGACTCGGGCGTAGGCATCGCGCAGATCGGTGACGGCGATGCCCTGATCCGCACGCACGGGTTCGCGACCCGGCCGGTGCCGGGGGACTCCCGGCTCGTCGGAGGCCAGACGACCAGCCTGTGCCTCGACACCGCGGCGGACGACTTCCGCTTCGCCGGGCTGCCTGCGACCGCCGACCCCGATCTGGTGCTGCTGGCGACTGACGGCTATGGCAACTCGTTCGCCGACAACGACTGGTGGCAGGGGCTCGTCGGTGACTTCGCGTGGTTCCTCGACACCGAGGGCTTCGAGGAGCTGGACAAGCAGCTGCCGACCTGGCTGGGTGACTCAGCACATGTCGGCGGCGACGACGTGACGGCCGCGGTCGTCGTACGCGACCCCTTGGTGGTGCCCCCGGTGCGTTCCGAGGCACCGGTCGTCGTCGTGGAGCCTCCAATCGGTCGGACCCTCCCGATGCCGGAGGAGGAAGACGCACCGCTGCCGGCGCCCGAGCGCAGCAGCCGCGCCGCGTTGTTCGCCGTGGCTGCGGTTGTCGCTGTCCTCGCGGTCGTGGCTGCAGTGATCTTCCTGCTCGGCGGGGACGACGGCGACCCACCGCTCACGCCGGGCGAGACAACCACCTCACCCACGGGGTCGGTGTCCGAGTCGACCACGCCGCGGCGGCCGCGAGGCTCGCGTACGCCGGGCGGGAAGAACACCCCGGTGGAAACGGTCACGACACTCACACCCACGAGCACGTCCACGGTGCCACGCTCCGGAGGCACGGGGGCGGCTCCCTGAGTCGCGCCTCAGCATGGCCTCAGCAGAAAAGGACACTCTCTTCTCAAGCCCATCAGGGCACCCAACACAACGGAGGTAGGACCATGGCACGCATCGGTGGTGAGCTCGAGCAGCTCGTGACCCTGAAGGCGGCGTTCGACCGCGAGGCCGGCACGGTGGACGAGCTGACCCGCACGATCCGCGGACAGCTCGCGTCGACGACCTGGGAGGGTCCGGCTGCGGACCGCTTCCGCCAGATGTGGGAGGCCGAGTTCGAGCCGAACATGTCGAAGCTGCGCACGGCACTGCAGGACGCCGCGCTCGAGGTTTCGCGTCGCCGCGAGGCCCTCATGCAGGCGGGTAGCTGATCATGACCCTCGTCACCGGCGACCCCGCGAGCATGCGGGCGGCTGCTGCTCAGCTCCGCTTCAACGCGGAGACGTTGGGTGGCATCGCGGGTCAGGTGGACGGCAACGTCGCAGGGATGACGTACGCCGGTCCTGCCGCGGACCGGTTCCGGGGGTCCATCGCGACGCACAGCGCGAACCTTCGGGCGGTCTGCGCCCGGATGGTCACCACGGCGGACACCCTGGTGCGCCAGGCCGCACTCGTCGAGGAGCAGCAGCTCCTCCAGGCACAGGCAGAGCAGGGGTACTGACATGACCGAGCTCCTTTGGCGCGCACCGGCGCGCGTGTCGGTGTCCGGCCCGGAGGGCTGGGCACCGGCCGAGGTGGTCGACGTGCACCACCGCGACGGCGATGCCGTCGTGCGCGTCGAGACCTGGCCGGTCGCCGCAGACGCCGACCTGGACGAGCTGGCTGCGCGCCACTTCGACCCGGCCGAGACGCCTGCCCGGGACAGCGGTCTCACCCCGGCCCAGGTCCTCGGGTCCGACCAAGGCCGCAACCGGTCCGTCACCCTGACGGGTCCTGACGGCAGCAGCACGCAGGCGCTCTTCTCGTACGCCGTCCGGCAGGGCAGGTTCTTCGCGGTGACGCGGCTCGTGCCGGCGGCCGACAGCAAGAAGGCCGCCGAGGCTGCCGCGATCGCCGACTCCATCTCGGTCGCGGCGCCCTCGGACATCGACGAAGCACTGCTTCCGCTGCGGCCGTCCGGCGCCGACTTCGAGTCGGTTCGGGACGCGTGGATCCGCGGCACCGAGGTGCCGGAGAGCACCGACCACGTGGTCACAGTGGAGGAGTCCTTCGCGGCTGCTCGGCACCACGGCGTCGCCATGCTGCCCGGCGCCGACACGACCGGCTGGAACACCCTCGACGCCACCCAGCGCGAGCTGGTCTCCGGCGTCGCGTGGCGCAGCCTCGTCGCCAGGGGAGCCACGACCGACGCATCGTTCCGCGAGGCGCTGGAGATCGCCGCCAGCCATGACCTGATCGTCGTCGTCACGACGCGGCGCGAGGGCACCAGCACCACCGAGTGGTACGCCGCCCGGCCGGACCGCCTCGTCCGCATCCGGCCGAGCGAGCACGAGGGCCAGCTGCTCCTGACCGTTCACGACACCGCGGCACTCGCGGACCTGGTCGTCGACGAGATGCGCCAGGGCGACGAGATCACTGCCTCCAGCGTCTACCGGCACGACGGCTCCGTCGTCGGCCGTGAGGAGAGCTGGACGGCCGACCACACCGGCGACGCCGGTTCACGACCTGCGCTCGAGGCACTGCTGCCGACGAGCGGGAACTAGGAGCTCTGTCATGACGACGACGATCTGGATGGACCCGGTCGAGCTGACCGCATCCTCGGCCACTCTCGGCGAGCTCGGGATGCGGATCCAGGAGACGATGACGGGCACCCGCACCACGTGCAGCTGTGAGGTGCCGCGGTCGCTCGTTGCCTGGATCGACGAGGAGCTCCTCGCGATCACCGTCGCGGCCTTGCAGGTTGCTGTCGGCTACCTGCAGGAGGCCGTCGACTGCCGGCAGCGCGCGGTCGCGCTCCAGGCCGAGCAGTCGCTGGCCATGAGCCAGTCCACGACGATGACGATCGGCGGTCCGCAGATCTTCGACAACTGGATGACGATCGGTGGCCCGTCGACCGTGGGTGGCTACCTCATCACCTCCGGCGTCAGCACTCAGTCGGTCCTACCGGGCTACGCGGTCGTCGGCGGCAAGCCGACGTACGAGAACATGCCGTTCCTCCAGGACCGCTTCGCCGGCCTCTGGAACAACCCGGGCAACGCGGCGGCCATGACACGGATCATGGACATCCAGAACGACTCAATCAGGACGACCCTCGCGCCGAACGGCCTCACCTACGAGCGAGGGGCCTACGTTGACTCTGGCGGGGACCGCTCGACGAGCCTCGCCGGTCAGTACCGTGACCCTGTCACCGGTCGCTACGACCTCGACTAGGAAGCAGCAGGTGGGATGACCTTCAGACCGGGTGCTCGCCTGGCCAGACGGCCCCTCCACTTCGTGTTCCTACTCGACGGGTCGGGGTCGATGGCCACCGACGGGAAGATCGAAGCCCTCAACGATGCGATCCGCGGGGCGCTGCCGCACCTGCGCGACCTCGCGGACCAGAACCCCTTCGTCGAGATCCTGGTGCGTGCGGTCGTGTTCGCCGACGGAGCCCGGTGGCACCTCGCCGAGCCCACGCCGGTGCACGACGTCTCGTGGCCGCCGGTCGCCGCCGGCGGCTTCACCGACCTGGGCGCCGCCCTGTCGCTGGTGTCCGAGGTGCTGACCGTGCCGCCGATGGAGGAGCGTGCCTTTCCGCCGGTGCTCGTGGTCGTGTCGGACGGGCGGCCGACGGACGACTTCGAGACGGGTCTGACGCGCCTCATGGCCCAGCCGTGGGGGAGGCGGGCCGTGCGCCTCGCGATCGCCATCGGTGCGGACGCCGACCACGAGGTGCTCGCGAAGTTCATCGGTGACCCCTCGATCCCGCCGTTCTCCGCGCGCGACCCGGAGCAGCTCGCCTACTTGGTGCGCTTCGTCTCTACAGCGGCGTCCCAGCTTGCTTCGTCACCGGCTGGTCCCGAGCAGAACAGGCCCCTGCCGATGCCCGCGCCGCCGAAGCCCGCCGAGGGCGGGTTGCTGCAGTGGTGACGACATGACCAAGCTCCGCATCGAGCTCGAGGTGGCGCGCACGGACACCGAGCCTCGCGTCGTCGTCCTGACGGCGCCCGACGACGTGACCGCCGGTGCCGCCCTCGACGTCGTGGGTGCCCACCTCGGGTTGCCGAGCGCGGCCGGCGCCGTACAGGCCCGATCGCTGCTCAGCGGCTCATGGCTGGACCGCAGTGCCCGCCTCCGCGACCTCGGGCTGCTGCGTGGCGAGCGGCTCAGCATCACGGTCGGGCTGGCGCCGGGTGCGCCGCCGCGCTCGCTCCAACGTTGGGCTGATGCCCGGCCCGGGGACAGCGAGGGACGCGTCGCCGTCAACCGCCCGCCGCGCTCGGTGCGGGCCGAGCCCGAGGTCTCGGTGCCGATCCCGACCAGGCGGAAGCAGCGTCCGCCGCGGCGGTTCCCCCTGGGTGCCATGGTGATCCCGCTGTTCATCGGCGTGTTGCTCGTCTTCGTGACGGGCCACTGGGAGCTGGCGCTCTTCGCGTTGTTCAGCCCGGTGATGGTGGCGTGGAACTACGTCGAGGAGCGCCAGGCCCGCGCGGCCGACCTGCGCGAGTTCGGCCGCACCTACGAGGAGGAGACCGCGCTGAC
>DATILB010000132.1:0-3825 GCA_035477015.1 Nocardioidaceae bacterium
TCGCCGCCCTGAAGGCGATGGTCGAAGCCGGCTGCGACGTGATCGAGGTCGGCCTGCCGTACAGCGACCCGGTCATGGACGGTCCCACGATCCAGGCAGCTGCCCAGCAGGCGCTCGAGGGCGGGGTCCGGACGACCGACGTCCTGCGCACCGTCGAAGCCGTCGCCGCGACCGGGGTTAAGACCGTCGTGATGACCTACTGGAACCCGGTCGAGCGCTACGGCGTCGAGCGGTTCGCGGCCGATCTGGCCAGCGCGGGAGGGAGCGGCCTGATCACACCCGACCTGATCCCCGACGAGGCAGAAGCCTGGCTCGCGGCCTCGGAGCAGCACGGGCTGGACCGCATCTTCCTGGTCGCACCGAGCTCGACCGACGCGCGGCTCAAGATGACCGTGGAGCACGCCAGCGGCTTCGTCTACGCAACGGCTGTCATGGGCGTGACGGGCGCGCGTGACAGCACCAGCGACCTGGCCGCTCCCCTCGTGGCGCGCACTCGTGCTGTGACCGACCTGCCCGTCGGCGTCGGTCTCGGTGTGTCCAACGGTGCCCAGGCGGCCGAGGTCGCGTCGTACGCCGATGGGGTGATCGTCGGCTCGGCGTTCGTCCGGGCCCTGCTCGACAACGCGGGCGACCAGGCTGCTGCCCTGGCGGCGTTGACCGCCCTCACCGAGGACCTCGCGTCCGGGGTACGCCGTGCGTCGTAGTGTCCTGGCGGCCACCCTGCTCTTCGTACTAGCAGCCTGCGGTGGCGATCCGGCCACGACGTTCCGGGAGAACAACCCGGACGGCTTCGCCGGCGCTGTCCTAGCGGACAAGTACCAACTCACGCCTGTGGTGCTGACCGATGACGACGGCCAGAACTATCGACTGACCGACCGGACCACCAAGCCGCTCACGCTCATCTTCTTCGGCTACACGCAGTGCCCCGACATCTGCCAAGTGATCATGAACGACATCGCCGCGGCGGTGGCCAGGCTCGACGGGGCGGATCGATTGAACGTCGGCATGCTGTTCATCAGCACTGACCCCGCGACCGATGATCCAGCCACGCTGAAGCGCTACCTCGGCCGGTTCAACCCGGAATTCGTCGGCCTGACCGGCTCGCTCGAGGACATCAAAGCCGTGGGGTCGACGGTCGGCGTCGAGATCGGCAAAGGCGACCGGCTTCCCTCGGGTGGCTACGCCGTCTCGCACGGTACCCAGATCCTCGGCGCCCTTCCGGGCGGCTCGGTTCCCATCGTCTGGACCGACGGCACCACCTCGGCCGAACTTTCCGAGGACATCACCAAAGCTCTTCACGACGGCTTCGCGAAAGTAGGTTCGGACTCGTGATCGCGCAGTACATCCCCAGCCCCGGCGACAGCGTCTGGGAGCTCGGCCCGGTGCCGATCCGGGCCTATGCCCTGTGCATCATCGTCGGCGTCCTCGTCGCGGTCTGGCTCGGCGAGCGCCGCTGGGTGGCCCGCGGTGGGCGCCCCGGCCAGATCGGAGACATGGCGGTCTGGGCCGTCCCCTTCGGCATCGTCGGCGGCCGGCTGTACCACGTCATCACCGACAACGGCCGGTACTTCGGCGAGGGTGAGCGCCCGATCACGGCCCTCTATGTGTGGGAGGGCGGTCTCGGCATCTGGGGTGCGATCGCACTCGGTGCTCTCGGCGCCTACCTCTACGCACGGAGTCAAGGCCTCCGGATGCCACCCATGATGGACGCGCTGGCGCCATGCCTCCTGGTCGCACAGGCGATCGGTCGCTGGGGCAACTGGTTCAACCAGGAGCTCTTCGGCAAGCCGCTGGAGAAGTTCTGGGCCCTCGAGGTCGACGAGCGCTACCGCCCGGACGGGTACGCCGAGTACGCCACCTTCCACCCAACCTTCCTCTACGAGTGCGTCTGGAACCTCGGCGCCGCCGTGCTCGTGATCTGGGCCGACCGCGTGTTCAAGCTGGGCCACGGCCGGGTGTTCGCGCTGTACGTCATGGCCTACTGCGCTGGGCGCGGATGGATCGAGTACCTCCGGATCGACCCGGTCCAGGCCGACGACGTCTTCGGTCTCAGGCTCAACGTCTGGACCTCGATCATCCTGTTCGCGCTCTCGCTGGTGTACTTCGTCGTCGTGGGCCGCAAGCGTCCCGGCCGCGAGGAGTCCGTCTGGCGCGACGGCCGCGAGCCCACATCAGAGGCGAGCGAGGAGCCCCCGGCGGTCGAGCCGGAGGCGAGCGAAGCGAGCGACGCGTCGAGACCAACCGCACCCGAGAGCTCGACCTAAGCCAAGGCTGGCCTTCGGTGCGCGCCAGAGTTGGGCTGGGTACCTTCCGACCATGAGCGAACCCGAGGACTCGGAGGTCATCGGCCACGAGCACCCAGACGTGACGGGTGGCTGGCTGCGTCCAGCCGTCTTCGGTGCCATGGACGGGCTTGTCTCCAACCTGGCACTGATTGCCGGTGTCGCCGGTGGGACTCGCGACGCGACCGACTCGAAGGCCGTCATGCTCGCGGGACTTGCCGGCCTGGCCGCCGGAGCGTTCTCGATGGCAGCGGGGGAGTACACCTCGGTGGCCAGCCAGTCGGAGTACGCCGAGGCGGAGGTCGCAAAGGAGCGGCGCGAGATCATCGCGCACCCCGACGCGGAGGAGCAGGAGCTCGCCGAGATGTACGTCGAGAAGGGCATCGACTCGGTGGTGGCTCAGGAGATGGCTGAACAGGTGCACCGCGATCTGGACAACGCCGTAGCCGTCCACTCGCGCGAGGAGTTCGGTGTGGATCCCGGGGACCTGGCCTCCCCGATGCTCGCGGCCGTCTCGTCGTTCCTTGCGTTCGGGTTCGGGGCGCTGGTCCCGGTGCTGCCTTACCTCCTGGGCGCAGAGTCGCTGGTGCCCTGTTTGGTGGTCACACTGGTCGCACTGTTCGCATGCGGCGCACTGGTCACTCGGCTCACGGCTCGACCCTGGTGGTACGGCGGGCTGCGCCAGCTCGCGCTCGGAGGGGCCGCGGCGGGGCTCACCTACACTTTCGGTGTGATGGTCGGCTCATCCGGCCTCGCCTGAAACGACGAAGATCGTCAGACAACTTTGTTGTAGGATTTCACTTCCGCCTGGGCCAATGTCGTCCCTTGTCGCCAACGCATGGATCGCGCCCCCCACTCGCCCATAGGCCGGCTGAGGGGCGCCACGACGACGGGAAGGGTGCTCATCTCATGCAAGCATTCCCGCCGCCCCAGGGGCTCTACGACGGCCTCCACGAGCACGACGCTTGTGGTGTCGCCTTTGTCGCAACCCTGACCGGCGAAGCCAGCCACGACATCGTGGCCAAGGCCATCACCGCCCTGCACAACCTCGAGCACCGTGGTGCCGTGGGTGCCGAACCCGACTCGGGTGACGGCGCCGGCATCCTGCTCCAGGTGCCCGACCGTTTCTTTCGTGCTGTGACCGCGGACCTTGGCTTCACGCTTCCGCCAGCACACGCGTACGCCGTAGGCACGGCGTTCCTTCCTGGCGACTCGGACCAGGTCGCCAAGACCCGTCAGCGCATCGAGGAGATCGCGGTCGAGGAAGGCCTGACTGTCCTCGGCTGGCGTGACGTTCCGGTCACTCCGGACCTGCTCGGCGCCACCGCCCGCGGCGTGATGCCGACGTTCGTCCAGATCTTCGTCCAGGGCGAGGGCGGCAACGAGATGGGCATGGCCCTGGAGCGCAAGGCGTTCTGCCTGCGCAAGCGGTCGGAACGCGAGACCGACGTCTACTTCCCGTCGCTGTCCAGCCGGACCATCGCCTACAAGGGCATGCTGACCACCGAGCAGCTCGACAGGTTCTTCCCCGACCTGGTGGACG
>DATILB010000133.1:0-9868 GCA_035477015.1 Nocardioidaceae bacterium
AGGATGTCGGCGACCGGTCGGCGCTTCCGGTGTCCGTGGCGTGCCAGGGCGTGGGCCGCTACAGCCCGGAGGTGGAGGCCGCGATCTACTTCTGCTGTCTCGAGGCCCTGCAGAACTGCGCCAAGCACGCCGGCGAGGGCAGCCGGGCGAGGATCGACGTCCGAGTCGACGATGGGCACCTGCGCTTCGAGGTCGCGGACGACGGCCGCGGCTTCGACCGGGCGAGGGTGAACGGGAGCGCGGGGCTGCAGAACATGACCGACCGGATCACCGCCCTGGGCGGCGAGCTACACGTGCGGTCCGAGCCAGGGAGCGGGACCACCGTCGAGGGAGCGATCCCGCTCGGCTGATCACGCGGATCACTCACGGCATCACATACCGTGCGATGACCGGTCTGGATCGACGCTCCATCGAGATGCGCGAGGTCACGCCGTTCAGTGGCCTCCTGCCTGACCAGGAGCGCTTGGAAGTTCTGCGTGAGTTGAGTCGTTCAGGCTGATGCGTCGCGATCAACTGGACCACGCGATCCAGACCGCCTGCCAGATCATCGGGCGATCTGAGGTGATCATCGTCGGCTCGCAGTCGATCCTCGGCACCTACCCCGAGGAGGCGTTGCCCGTCGATCTGGAGACCTCCGCGCTTCCTGCTGGCGGAGACATTTATCCCTGATCCACCACGCGGAAAGACACCGACTCGAGTGTCACGGCACCCTCCGTGACCTGTCCCTTGATGAGCACCGGCACCCCGTCGACGGTTCGAGACTCTTCGAACGCTCCGGGTCGCTTGGCCGCCTGACCAAGGCTCCTCACGAGATGAAGCGCCAACTCTCGTCGGTCGCCGAACTGGTGGACCAGCACATCAAGGTCGCCTCCCTCTGGAAACAAGCGGTCCAGGACAGGCTCGGGGAAGGTGTCGAGCTGCGCGACCTCTTGGCTAGCCACGAGCTCCCTCGTCGGAGTGGATCCTGACCGACCGTTGAGCATCTTGAAGGCCAGCATGGCCGTTCCCACGGCAGCCGCGCCAACAACCCCGGAGACGGCCACTTCGATCCAATCGATCACGGGCACCCCCTACTGCGAGGACGACTGTGAGTCATGACCGTTGCCCTTTCGGGACATCTCCGTGCGTTGCCCCCACTTCGAGGCTGCCGAGCTCCGAGCCGAGGACAGCGCCAACCGCGATCACGAAGTGCACAGGCAGGGTGACGACCAAGTGCCCCACCAGGACCGCCTTCGCTGCGGAGATCCCTTGTGCAGCTCCGCCTGGCTCCACCATGTTGCCTCCCACAGCAATCGTCCGACTTCGTCGATCCTAGTTTCGTGGCGACTCACGATCGGCACTCCCAGTCGAGATTCTCCGGTCCAGGTTCAACGGATCGCTCCACGCGGAATAGTCGGTCCGGCTGACGCCCGTCCCAGGGATATCGCCGAACGGCTCGGAGTACTTCACATCCACTCGCACGGGCAGCCCCCTCATGTCGATCCAGAGGTCCGCGGGCTTCGGTCCCATGACGTGTGAGGGCAGGATCGCGGGGTTCTCACCAGGCGCGAGGGTCAGCGTCATCGTCATCGAGCGGCGCGCGTCTCCGCGGCAGCGATCAAGGCGAGGCTCGCGCGTTCGGCACGGACCGCCTCAGAGTCACTGAAGATGCGAGTGGAGTACTGCGACTCGTCCTTCATCCCGAGGAGTGCCCGCAGCGACTTCGCCAGCTTCTTGCCATCGGGTGTGACATCCCCGAGCAGGTTGGTCGCACCCAGATGGGAGTCACCGCGCCAGTACTCACCATGGGCCATACCGCAGATTGCGTCGGAGGCCGCGATGCCGGCGTGGACGAACAGAGTGATGGCCGTCTTGGGCTTCGTCGTGCGCACAGTGCTCCCGACCTCGTGGAACTCGCGGGCGTCCCGCAGTCGAAGAAGCGCATCAGCACGGTTCGTGACCTGTCGCTTGCCGGACCCTCGAGTCACGCCGCTACCCACGTCGCGGAAAGCAGGTCGATCCCATCAGCATTGACCGAGTCCACGAGCGGGTCAGCCTCCTTCACCATGCGTCGCCACGTCCTCGAGTCCACGTCGATGACCTGCACATCGTTGCCGGTCCAGGAACTGACCTGCGTGACCAGCCCTTCGACCTGCTGCTCCCAATCCTCCGACGCGGCACCGTCTCGCACGAGCAACAGGTCGATGTCCGACTCCACACCCCCGTCTCCGCGTGCCGCAGACCCAAAGAGCGTCACCTGCTTCGGGCGGACGTTCCAGGCGTCGACGGCGGCGGCCATGTGTCGCAGCAGCGAGACCCGGAGACCGAGTGCGGACTCCACGATTGGCCACGCGAGGTGGTCTCGGTTGGCGCTGTAGAGGATCGCCCTGCCGGCGGGTTCGGCCAGGACCAGACCGGAGGTGACGAGCCGGTCGAGCACGGCCGCGACACCGCTCACGGCGCCCCGGCGCGCGAGTCGCTGGACCTCCCTCCCCGTCATCGGACGAGTGGTCCCGGCGAGAACCTCAAGGACGGGGCCCTCAAGCCCCGGCATGAAGTCGGCGTACGGCGCGGAAATATCCATGTGTTCAGTGTAGCGAACATATGTCCAGTTGAACGAACATCGCTCTTGACGAATCATTCCAATCAGCGCTGGGTCACTCGGCGATGGCTCTCAAGGTCGCGCGGCTCGACCTCCGCCGCAACCGGGCGATGATCGCGGAGTCCGTGACGCCGATCGCGGGTCAAGGACTCGTGTGGGGCACACCGAAGACCCACCAGCGTCGCGAGGTGCCGATCCCTAGCTTCTTGGCAGGTGAGCTGCGCAGCCACGTCGCGGGCAAGCAGCCCGACGACCTCGCTTCGCGAGCACCCGCAGTCGGCAGCCTTTGCGTGTGAGTACGTTTCGGCAGACCTTCGGCATTGCGGCCGCGCTGATCGGACTGCCTGACCCGCACCCGCACCAGTTGCGGCACACCGCGGCGAGCCCCGCCATTGCCAGTGGCGCCGACGCGAAGGTCGTCCAGCAGATGCTCGGTCACGCGTCGGCCACCATGACCCTGGACACCTACGGGCACCTCTTCGAGGACCGTCTCAACGAGGTCGGCGACGCTCTTGACGCCGGCTGTCGCGCCGCCCAGGAGCGCCGGGCAACGCTCGAACTGTTGCCCCGTGTTGCCCCGGTGTTGCCCGAGCCCTCTGAGGCCGAGAACGAAGAAGAGGCCCCGCCCCGCGTCTCCGCAGGTCAGAACCTCTTTTCGTCAATGTACCCCCGACCGGATTCGAACCGGCGCTACCGCCTTGAGAGGGCGGCGTGCTAGGCCGCTACACAACGGGGGCGTGAATCTGACGGAAACTCTAGCAATGCCTAGTAATTCCATCAAAATCGCTGGGGTACTAGGACTCGAACCTAGACTAACTGGACCAGAACCAGTCGGGCTGCCAATTACCCCATACCCCATGGGTTCGGCTTCTTGCGAAGCCCGGAAGAGGATACCGTCCGGCCTGTCACCCACCAAATCCGGCAGCAGGCGCCGGGACCGGTGGTGGTGGGGCGGCAGGAGCCGGTGGACGAGTCGTTCTCTGCACCTTCATGGCGCGGGCCACGACAACCACGAGGCCGGCGTAGACCAGCGCCTGCGTGAGGGTCACCAGGATGTTCCACCAGGAGACCTCGGACACGGACAGGCTCTCCGACAGGTCCCCGAACGCCAGGGCGAAGCCGAAGGCCAGGTAGTTGTTCAGGATGTGCATCGCGATGCCCGCCTCGAGGCCGCCGGTGCGGATGGTGAGCCAGCCGGCGATCATCCCGAACATGAAGCGGTCGAAGAACAGCGGGAAGTTCTGCAGGCCGTGCGCCATGGCGAAGAGCAGTGACGTGATGATGATCGCCACCCACTTCCACCCGTCGCGGTCGACGAACGACCCGATCGCCTGGAGCAGGTAGCCGCGGAAGACGTACTCCTCGCCCGCTGCCTGGAAGGGGGTGGTGAGCAGCACGATGAGTGCGATCCATGCCGAGGTGGCAGTGAAGTCGTTGAGGGTGCCGTTGAGATCAGCGTCGCCGGCCGAGGTGGGGATGAGCAGGCTGACCAGGATCGACGCGATCAGCGCGACGACGGAGACACCCAAGCAAGCCATCAGGAAGTTCCAGCGCAGCTTCGGTGCCACCGACGCGAGCCAGCGCGGCCGCATGCCGTGCAGGACGCGGATGGCCACCCACGTCACCAGGATCGCGCTGCCGAGGGTGACGTTGAGATAGAGCATCGAAGAGGGGGTGATCTCCTCCAGTCGACCGAATGCTTCGAGGCTGTTGAGGAAGTCACCGCCCTCGATCATGATGCCGATGAAGAGGACGGGGAGGGCGATGATCGGAGCGATGACCAGGAACCCCAGCACCACCAGCAGGATGCCGACCACCGACCGCCAGGCGGCGTAGTCCCAGTTGCGCAGGATCTGGTGGTACGGCCGCGGGCGGTCGTGCGGGAACGATGGCTTCGTCGGCTGCACCGGGTACGCCGCGTAGGCCGGGTAGGGCTGGTAGCCCTGGTGAGGCGGGGGCGCGTAGCCCGGGTACGGCGGAGGCGGGTAGCCCTGGTACGGCGGAGGCCAGGCCGGGACGGGCGGTTGCGGCTGTTGCTCCTCGTCGGCCACTGCTACCCCTGGGCCTCGGCGAGCCGCGCGAGCGACCTCTCGCGACCCAGCAGCTCGAGTGACTCGAAGAGCGGCGGCGAGATGCGCCGACCCGTGATGGCTACGCGGACCGGACCGAAGGCGTTGCGAGGCTTCAGCCCGAGCTCGTCGATCAGCGCCGCGCGCAGCGCCTCGTCGATCGAGGCCGTGTCCCAGGTGGCCAGCGCGGTGAGTGCGTCGTGCGACGCCTTGACGACCGCCCTGCCCTCGTCGCCCGCGAGCAGCTTCTCGACGTCGGTCGGGTCGCGCTCGAGTCGGTCGACGAACAGGAAGCCAAGCATGTCGACGGTCTCCGCGAGCGTCGTCATCCGCTCCTGCACGAGGGGTGTCGCCGCAGCCAGCAGCGCCCGCTGCTCCTCAGTGATGTCGGCCGGAAGGATCTCAGCGGCCTGGAGGTACGGCACGATCCGGGCGGCCAGGTCGTCCACGGCGAGCGTCCTCAGGTGAGACGCGTTGATCGCCTCGGCCTTCTTGAGATCGAACCGCGCGGGGTTCGGGTTGACCCGTGAAATGTCGAAGGCCTCGATCATCTCGTCCATCGTGAAGATGTCGCGGTCCTCGGCGATCGCCCAGCCGAGCAGGGCCAGGTAGTTGAGCAGCCCCTCGGGCAAGAAGCCGCGGTCGCGGTAGCCCAGGAGGTTCGCCTCGGGGTCGCGCTTGGAGAGCTTCTTGTTGCCCTGGCCCATTACGTAGGGCAGGTGGCCGAACTCCGGCGTGCGACCGGTGCCGACGCCGATCTCCGCCAACGCTTCGTACAGCGCGATCTGGCGGGGCGTGCTGGAGAGCAGGTCCTCGCCGCGCAGGACGTGGGTGATCTCCATCAGGGCGTCGTCGACCGGGTTGACCAGGGTGTAGAGCGGGTGGCCGTTGCCACGCACGAGCACGTAGTCGGGCACGTGCTCGGACTGGAAGGTGATCTCGCCCCGCACCAGGTCGTTGAAGGTGATCGCGCGGTCCGGCATCTTGAACCGGACGACGGGCTTGCGCCCCTCGGCGACGTACGCCGTGACCTGCTCCTCGGCGATCGACCGGCAGTGGCCGTCGTAGCCGGGTGTGCGCCCCTCGGAACGAGCCTGCTCGTTGCGTGCGTCGAGCTCGTCGGCCGAGCAGTAGCAGTAGTAGGCGTGGCCCGACTCGAGCAGCTTGGCCGCGACGTCGGCGTAGCGGTCGAACCGCTCGCTCTGGCGGTACGGCGCGAACGGGCCACCCACCTCGGGCCCCTCGTCCCAGTGGAAGCCGAGCCAGCGCAGCACCTCGAGCAGGGTCTCGTAGGACTCCTCGGAGTCGCGGGCCGCGTCGGTGTCCTCGATGCGGAAGACGAACGTGCCGCCGTGGTGCTTGGCGAACGCCCAGTTGAAGAGCGCGGTGCGTGCCAACCCGACGTGCGGGGAGCCCGTGGGCGAGGGACAGAACCGGACGCGAACAGCGTCAGTCACGCGAAACCACCTTGTTGGTCAATGTGCCTATGCCGGCAATGGTCACATCGACTTCGTCGCCGACGTTCATGGGACCGACTCCCTCAGGGGTGCCGGTGAGGATCACGTCGCCGGGCAGCAGCGTCATGACCGACGAGACGTGCGCTACCAGCGTGGCCACGTCGAAGATCATGTCGTGCGTGGTGCCCTCCTGCTTGAGGTCACCGTTGAGCCGGGTCTCCAGCGTCAGCGCCTCGGTGCTGAGCTCGGTCTCGATCCAGGGGCCGAGCGGGCAGAACGAGTCAAAGCCCTTCGCCCGCGTGAACTGACCGTCCTTGCGTTGCAGGTCGCGCGCCGTCACGTCGTTGCCGACCGTGTAGCCGAAGATCACGTCCGCGACCTTCTCCTTCGGCACGTCACGGCAGATGCGGCCGATCACGACGGCGAGCTCGCCCTCGTAGTGCAGGTCCTGGGTCTGGCGTGGGTAGAAGATCGGGTCGTGGGGACCGATGACGCTGGTGTTCGGCTTCATGAACATCAGCGGCTCATCCGGGACCTCGTGGCCGAGCTCGGCGGCGTGGGCGGCGTAGTTGCGGCCGATGCCGATCACCTTGCTCCGCGGCAGCACCGGGGCGAGCAGGCGTACGTCGGCCAGCTTGTGCTCCTGTTCGGTGAGCTTCAGCCCGACGTACAAGGGGTCACCGGCGAGGGCGACGACCATCGAGTCGTCCCCAAGCTCGCCATACTCGTCGAGCTCCCCCGTCACAACGCCGAACTGGGGGTCCTCCCCCACCACGAATCTGGCAATACGCACGCCGTGAGCCTACCTAGAGGCCCTATGGGCGCTGGTCAGTGAGGTCCGGCACCTGGTCCGGCAGGGCCAGGTCGAAGTACCGCCAGCGCGCCGCTTCCTTGAGCAGCAGCACTCGTCCCACCTGAGGGGCACCGCTCGCGGTCACGATGACGGGGACGATGGCGATCCGGCGGCCGCGGGAGTCCCAGCCGACCTCGGCCAGGCCGCTGATGCGCGCGTCGCTCACTCCCCCGAACTTGGTGCGCGCCAGGAACTCCGCCCGGGTCTCCTTCCGGCGCAGCCCGGACCAGGCCAGCTCGTAGACAGCCCCGGCGTCGTGCTGCCGGACCGCTTCGACGTACTTCACGGCCACCTCGACCGCGGCATCGACCTCCGGGCCGGGCGTCGGGATCGAGACCGCCGGGTCGTCGGCCAGGGTGGGGTCCTCGCTGCAGCCGGTCAGGACGGACAGGCAGAAGGCAAGGGCGAGGACGGTGCGCATGGTGGGCCCCATTGTCACGTACCGTTGTCCGGTGCCATTGCTGGACGTACCGACCTGGACGGCTCGGGCAGCCGCTCATGAGGCCCGCGTCGACGGCTGGGTAGCGCCCCACCTCGCCCGCCGCGAGCAGGGAGTCGCCCATCCCGTCGAGGACTTCCTCTTCACCTACTACTCGCAGCGACCCGCAGCCTTCCGCCGTTGGCATCCCGGGTACGGCGTCGCGCTCGAGGACGCTCCGACGTACCGGGCGCTCAAGGGGTACGCCGGCGACCCGGTCACGGTCTCTGCAGATCACTGCGAGTCCCAGCGGCCACTGATCGAGTCGATTCACACCCTGCTGACGGCCACGGCCGCTCGACCGGCGAACCTCGGCTGCTTCGGGCTCCACGAGTGGGCGATGGTCTACCGGTCCGACGAGACCCGCCACGCATCCTGGCCCCTACGCCTCGGGTCGCAAGGAACCGACCACGTGGTCGAGTCCCACCGGATCGGCTGCTCGCACTTCGACGCCTTCCGCTTCTTCACCCCTGACGCCGCGCCCCTGAACAGCATCCAGCCCCGGCGCGACGACCGGCCGACGTTCGAGCAGCCCGGTTGCCTGCATGCCGGCATGGACCTCTACAAGCATGCCTTCCGACTGACCCCCCTCGTGTCGTCCGAGCTCGTCGCCGACTGCTTCGAGCTGGCGCGAGACATCCGGACGCTCGACATGCGCGCGTCGCCGTACGACTTCTCGAAGCTCGGGTACGAACCCGTGCGCATCGAGACGGCGGAAGGCAGACAGGAGTACGCCGCTGCCCAGCGGTCGTTCGCCGAGCGCGGGGGGCCGCTACGCCGCCGTCTCATCGACGTGTGCGAGGCCCTGCTCACGGCCGTCGGCCGCTAGGTTCAACCCATGCTCCGCCGCGTCCTCGTGCTGCTCGCCGTCACCCTGGCCCTCGCCGGCTGCGGCGATGACGACCCCGTGACGACCGAGCGTGCAGTGCCGGGCGACACCGTGGTCAAGCGCATCGAGGCCGCCATGCGCGAGGCAGCCACTGGCCAAGCGAAGCGCCATGACGGCAGTGCGGACTACTTCTGGGACCTGCGTGAACCGGTGCGGGTCCTCGTCCTGAACTATGGGGGCCGCCGAGAGGCGCGCAGGTTCGGTGACACGGTCTACGAGCGCGCGGTGGGTGGCTTCTGGTTCCGGTACACCTCAAAGGACAAGACCACGCTGGTGCCCGAGCTCAACTACTTCAAGGGTCGTGAAGTGACCGAGGTCAGCCGCGGCGCCGAAGTGCTCCAGTACGTCGTGAAGGTGCCCGCCAGAGTTCTGGAGGGCGGCTTCGAGGGCCCCGATGACCTCAACGAGGTCGAGGTCACCATCTTCATGAATGAGGACGGCCTGCCGACCCGCACGCGAGTGCAGGGCGACGGCCTCGCCGGTGAGTCCTTCTCCAAATGGGGCGAGCCGGTCAGCATCACCAGGCCTGAGAAGAGCGTCAAGGCGGACTGAGCTTGCCGCCTCGCGGTCCGGGTAGTCGAGGTCTAGGAAGGGTCAAGCTCGACTGAGGCGAAGCCCAGCCAGGTGTGCCGGTTGCCGGCCCAGCACCAGCCGACCTTCGGGGCACCCTTGCGCTCGCGTCCGTCCCGGCCGGTGCCGCCGCTGATCCAGATCGCCGGCGTCCGCGCATCGAGCCCCTTGGCTTTGGGCTTGCGCGACCCGATGGTCATGAAGCAGTGGTTGGCTGCGAGACGGTCCGGCTCTTGCAGCAGCCAGCTGATGCCCTCGTTGACGGTGAGGGGCCGTCGGCCTCGTCCCCGAATCTCGGGGAGGGCCTCCTCGGGACTCCAGTTCGCGAGGTCGTCCCCGCGATCGAGCCCGTGCAGCAGGTAGAGGGGGGCGTCGTCGAGCTGGTCGATCGGCACGAAGGAGTCGAGGTCGTCCATGTCCACCACGACGAAGCCGGGCTTGCCCTCGAGGGACAGCAGCGGCGCCAGCCGGCTGGCTGGCACCAGCGACGGGTGTACGGCGATCACGGCCCGTGCGTCTCGGGGCTCGAGCTTCTCGGCGTACGCCCGGAACGCATCGACGCCAACGTCCGCCAACTCGGGAACACCGAGCTCGACGAGGCGATCCACCTGCAGCTCCAGAACGTCGTCGGTCACGCATCGACGGTAGCCCCAGGGTGGTTGCCAGGTGGCTATGGTCGGAGCGTGACGGACGACATCACCGATGTTCCAGGCCTCCGGGTCGGCCACTGGACCGACACCGTCGGGCTCACCGGCTGCACCGTGGTTCTGCTCGAGCCTGACGGCGCGGTGGCGTCCGTGGACGTCCGGGGTGCGGCACCGGGCACACGCGAGACGGACCTGCTGCGGCCGGGCGCCACCGTCGAGCGGGTGCACGCGATCTGCCTCAGTGGCGGATCGGCGTACGGGCTCGCAGCTGCCGACGGGGTGATGGGCTACCTGGCTGAGCATGGCGTCGGCTTCCCGGTCGGC
>DATILB010000134.1:0-4301 GCA_035477015.1 Nocardioidaceae bacterium
GCTGGCTCTGGATGTACGGCGTGGTCAGCACCAGCCCGATCGCGACGATCAGGTCGACGGCGTACAGCGGGAACCTGCGACGCTTCGGCTCGTCGTACGCCCACGTCATGAGGGCGGTCCAGGCCACGATCACGCCCGCGACTACCCAGGCCGCACCCGGTCGGTCGAAGTCGTCACGCCGGTCGGCGATCTTGATGACGGCGTAGACCATGACGGCGAACCGCAGCACGGCGAGCGCCCGGAAGAGGGCTGTGGTCACGCTGTCGGAGGCGGCCCGCGGCGGCAGCCAGTGCGGCCGGCTCTCCTCCGCGATCTCGAACTTCACGAAGCCTTGCGCTCGGCGTCCGCGGCCTCGGCCTTGGCCCGTTCCTTCTCGAGGGCCTTCGCACGCGAGGAGTACATGTCGACGTACTCCTGGCCGGAGAGCTGCATGATCTCGTACATGATCTCGTCGGTGATCGACCGCAGGATGTAGCGGTCCTCCTCGAGGCCCTCGTAACGCGAGAAGTCCAGGGGCTTGCCGAAGCGAACCTTCGGGCGGGTGATCGTGCCGAACTTCTTGCCCGGTGGCGCCACGACGTCCGTGCCGATGACGGCCACCGGGATGACCGGCACCCTGGTCTCGAGCGCGAGCCGGGCCACCCCGGTCTTGCCGCGGTAGAGCCTGCCGTCGTGCGACCTGGTGCCCTCGGGGTAGATGCCGAAGAGTTCGCCCTCGTCCAGCACCCGCTTGGCCGAGATCAGGGCGCCCTGGGCAGCGTCGGCACCGGACCGGTCGATCGGGATCTGCCCCGACCCGCGGAAGAACGTCTTCTGCAGCCAGCCCTTGATGCCCGGGGTCGTGAAGTACTCCGCCTTGGCGACGAAGCTGACCCGGCGCGGCAGCGTTAGCGGCATGAAGAGCCAGTCGGCGTACGACAGGTGGTTGCTCGCCAGGATGGCCGGGCCGTCGGACGGGATGTGCTCCAGACCCTCGGTCTGCGGCCGGAAGACCAGGCGCAGGATCGGCCCGAGGGCGATCAGCTTGAGGAACCAGTAGAACAACTCGAGGACTCCTCTTGAGGTGGGTGGGGCCACCCTAGCCGGGCTTGGTGACTCGTGCGACGATTCAAGAGCCGCATGGAAGTCAAGGCAATTCAACCACTCGCAGCACCAGGAGTGCCCATGCAGATCGACCCGCGCGACGAGCCGTTCCTCTCGCCCGCGACGCCCCAGGCCGACGGCCAGCGAGTGGGCGTGCTGCTCTCCCAGGGGTTCACCGGAACCCCCTCGTCCGTCCGCCCTTGGGGCGAGTTCCTGGCTTCCCACGGGTACGCCGTCTCGGCACCCCGGCTGCCCGGCCACGGCACCAAGTGGCAGGACCTCAACACCAAGCGCTGGCCCGACTGGTACGACGAGATCCAGATGGCCTTCGACAAGCTGCGCGCCGACTGCGACCAGGTGGTCGTCGGCGGTCTGTCCATGGGCGGCAGCCTCGTCCTCAAGCTCGCGGCTGAGCGCGGCCGCGAGGTCGCCGGCGTGATGCTGGTCAACCCTGCGGTGAACATCGCGCGTTTCGACGTCAAGCTGGTGCCGGTGCTCAAGCACATCGTCCCGTTCATGCCCGGCATTGCCAGCGACATCAAGAAGCCCGGAGTCGAGGAGCGCGGCTACCGTCAGACGCCCCTCAAGGCGGCGCACTCGATGCTGCAGGGCTACAAGGGGGTGCGGGCCGACCTGCCCAGCGTTACCCAGCCGATGCTGATGATGACCTCGACGGTCGACCACGTCGTCGACCCGTCGTCCGCGCGCATCATCCGCACCACTGTGTCGTCCCGAGACCTCAATGAGCTGCGGCTGGAGAACAGCTACCACGTCGCGACGCTGGACAACGACGCCCCGGCGATCCACGACGCGGCACTGGCGTTCGTCAAGCGGGTCACCGGGCCATGACCGGGCAGGAGAACGAGCACGACGACGGCACCCCGCTGGACGTCGACGCCGAGTTCGCCAAGATCGTCGGTGCGTACGGCGGCGAGCCCGCCGAGGTGACACCGCCCCCGACCCCGGAGACCTTGGCAGACCGCTTCCAGCGGCTCGGCTGGACCGAGGCCCCGCCGTCGTCGAGTGACCCGTTGAACACCGAGGCGACGTACTTCGAAGAGGGTCACTTCATCCCGCCGGAGCCGCCGCCGCTCGAGCTGCCGCGTGGGCCGCGCCTAGCCGCCTGGAGCGGCATCTTCGGGGCGCCCGTCATCTCGCTGATCCTCGTGCTCTTCCAGGTGTCACCGCCGGAATGGATGTCCTTCCTCCTGGTCGTCGCGTTCGTGGGTGGCTTCGTCTACCTGATCGCGACGATGAGCCGCGACAACGACCGCTGGTCCGGGGACGACGGAGCCGTTCTGTAGCACCCCCGGTGGTCGAGCCCCGTCGAGACCAATCAAGGCGACGTCCACAGGTACTGTGCCCCCATGCAAGCGAGCGAGACGGTCGAGATCTCCGGCCACCTCATGGACAGCGGCATCCTGTCGCGGGTCCTGGACGACATCCGGGAGTACGGCGGTGACTACCTCATCGACAAGTTCGAGGTGGGCCACGACTCCCAGGACCCGTCGCACGCCACCATCACCGTCACCGCCGAGGACGACGACTCCCTGCAACGCCTGCTGATGCGACTGCAGACCCGCGGGGTCAACCAGGTGGACCCTGGCGAGGCGTCCACAGCGGTGGTCGAGCAGGACGGTGTCTTCCCTGACGGCTTCTACTCCACGACCAACCTCGAGACCCGGATCCGCCTCGGCGGGCGCTGGACCGAGGTCGAGAACCCGGAGATGGACTGCGGGCTCGTCGTCGATGGTGAGCGCGTCTACACGCTCCCCATGGCCGACGTGCGCGCCGGAATGACCGTCGTCACTGGCGCGTCCGGCATCAAGGTGATCGTGCCGCTGCCGGACAAGAGCGCCGAGGGATTCGGGTTCATGGAGTCCGACGTCTCCAGCGAGAAGCCCCAGGCGGTCCTGGTCCGCCAGGTCGCCGAGGGGATGCGCGAGGCGAAGGCGGCCGGCAAGCAGGTGCTCTGGGTGGGCGGTCCAGGCGTGGTCCACACGGGCGCGGCGCCCGCGATGGTGGCGCTGGTCAAGGCCGGGTTCGTCGACGTCCTCTTCGCCGGCAACGCGCTGGCGACTCACGACATCGAGTCCTCGCTCTACGGCACCTCGCTGGGCATCGACCTGGCTCAAGGGCGCGGAGTCGAGCACGGCCACGAGCACCACATCCGCGCGATCAACACGATCCGCAAGTGCGGGTCGATCGCCGCGGCCGTCGAGCAGGGTGTCCTGACCGGCGGCATCATGCATGCCCTCGTGACGCACGAGAAGTCGTTCGTGCTGGTCGGATCGGTCCGCGACGACGGGCCCTTGCCGGACGTGTACACCGACGTGATCGACGGGCAACGCGCCATGCGGTCGCAGATCCAGGACGTGGGCTTCTGCCTGATGGTGGCGACCATGTTGCACTCGGTCGCGACCGGCAACATCCTCACGGCGTCGATCCCGCTGGTCTGTGTCGACATCAACCCCGCGACGGTCACCAAGCTCGCCGACCGCGGCTCGTCGCAGGCGCGAGGCATCGTCACCGACGTCGGACTGTTCCTCGAGCAGCTCGCGGTGGAGCTGGTCCCCGGGTATCGGTCCTAACCGCCGGTCGCAGCCAGGTCGGCCGCACCGAGGAACCCTGCGTCCTGACCGAGCTCTGCCGGAAGGATCTTGGCGACGTTGCGGTAGTCCGCGGCGGTGAGCGTTGCGGCGTACACCTCGCGCACGGTGTCGAGGAAGAGATCGCTCGCGTCCACCAGTCCCCCGCCGACCACGATCACCCCGGGGTCCAGGGCTGACGACAGCGTGGAGAGGCCGCGGCCCAGCCAGGTCGCGAGCTGGGTGAACACGCCCTTCGCCTGCTCGTCCCCCGCCCGGGCTGCCTCGGTGACCATGGGCCCCGTGACCCGATCGGGATCGCCTTCGGCGAGCGCATAGAGCATGCCCGCTTGGCTGCCGCGCTCGGCGACGAGCTCGCGGGCGAAGCGGGTCAGCGCGCTCCCGCTGGCGTACTGCTCGAGACATCCGCGCTGTCCGCAAGGACAGGGATGCCCGTCCGGCTCGACGCGCAGGTGGCCGAACTCGCCACCGAAGCCGTTCGCACCGCGCTGCAGGTGGTCGCCGATGATCACCGCGCCCCCCACGCCGGTGCCGATCGTTACCCCGATGACGTCATGAGCGCCTCGTGCAGCCCCGAACCGAGCCTCGGCCCAGATGGCCGCGTTGGCG
>DATILB010000135.1:0-4944 GCA_035477015.1 Nocardioidaceae bacterium
GACCTCGGAGGACTACGCGCCGCTCAGCGTGATCATGGAAGCCACGCTGGACGAGATCGAGGCGATCTCCAACCGCGACGGCGGGTTGAGCGGTGTTCCGACGGGCTTCGCCGACCTCGACGAGCTGACCAACGGTCTGCATGGCGGGCAGATGGTGATCGTGGCGGCGCGTCCCGCCGTGGGCAAGGCGCTCGCCCTCGACACCCCGCTGCCGACGCCGACGGGCTGGACCACGATGCGCGACGTCCAGGTGGGAGACCTGCTCTACGACGCCGCCGGTCAGCCCACGCGAGTTGTGGCTGCGACGGACATCATGGTCGATCGTCCGTGCTACGACGTGGTGTTCTCTGATGGCAGCACGATCGTGGCCGATGGCCAGCACCAGTGGCTCACTGAGACGCGACGCGTGCGTAGGTCGCGGTGGGCTGCGGAGACCAACTACAACCGCACACGCAATCAGCGGTCCTTCGCTCAGGTCTGCACGACAGAGGAGATCGCAGCCACCGTCCGGGTGGGAAAGGAAGCGCGAGCGAACCACGCCGTTCTCAATGCAGGGGCGCTGTCGGGTGTCGAAGCCGAACTACCGCTACCCGGCTACGTGCTGGGAGCATGGCTTGGAGACGGGCACTCGGCGGGTGCGCGGCTGACGAGCGAATCCGACGAGATCCCGATGTACATCGAGGGCCTCGGCTTCAGATGCGAGAAGCGCGGACACATGCTGTACGCGCTGCAACTCCCTGAGCGGCCTGACCTAGAGCGCGCTTGCGAGGTTTGTGGCGTTGCCTTCATCGCGCGGCATGCCAACGTGTACACCTGCGGGCGCACCTGTGGACCCAAGAACAAGGGCGCACACCCGGAGCGCTTGTCTTGTCCTGACTGCGGCTCGACATATTCGGGTGAGGCGCATCAATGCGAGGCGTGCTACCGCGACCACGGGTCTTTCACGGCATTGCTGCGGAAGATCGATGTCCTCGGCAACAAGCACATCCCGATGGCCTACCTTCGCGCGCCAGAGAAGGTGCGTCGCGAGCTGCTCGCCGGGTTGCTCGACACGGACGGCACGGTCGCCAAGCAGAGTGGCTCAGTTCAGCTCACGTTGACCCACCAGCGCTTGGCGAAGGATGCCTACGACTTGATCGTCGGGCTGGGATATCGGTGCTCCCACACCACGAAGCGCGTCGCGGGTCGAACGGAGGCGTCTTCGACGTGCCACGTCCTGACGTTCTCGACAATGGATGACGTATTCCGCCTCGAGCGCAAGGCGCGGCTGCATAAAGAGACGCGTCCGACCACCACTGCACGAATCGGCCGACGGTATGTCCTGGAGGTACGCCCGATCGAGTCTGTCCCCGTGCGATGCGTGCAGGTCGACAACGATGAGCACCTCTATCTGGCAGGCCGCTCGATGATCCCGACTCACAACTCGACGCTGGCTCTCGACCTGTGCCGCAGCGCCTCGATCCACAACAACCTCTCCTCCGTCATCTTCAGCCTGGAGATGACGCGCAACGAGATCACCATGCGACTCCTGAGCGCCGAGGCGAAGATCCCGCTCAACCACATGCGCAACGGCCACATGACCGACGACGACTGGTCGAAGCTCGCACGCAAGATGGGCGAGGTCTCCAGCGCCCCGCTCTTTATCGATGACTCCCCGAACATGACGATGATGGAGATCCGCGCGAAGGCGCGACGCCTGAAGCAACGGCACGACCTCAAGCTGATCGTCATCGACTACCTGCAGTTGATGTCGTCGGGCAAGAAGGTCGAGTCTCGTCAGCTCGAGGTCTCCGAGTTCTCTCGTCAGATCAAGCTGTTGGCCAAGGAGCTCGACGTCCCTGTGGTCGCGCTGTCGCAGCTCAACCGTGGTCCGGAGCAGCGGTCGGACAAGCGACCCATGTTGTCCGATTTGAGGGAGAGTGGGTCAATTGAGCAAGATGCGGATATGGTCATACTTTTACACCGTGAGGACGTCTACGAGAAGGAGTCGACCCGCCCGGGCGAGGCCGACCTGATCGTCGCCAAGCACCGTAACGGGCCGACCCGTGATGTCGTCGTGGCCTTCCAGGGCCACTACTCACGCTTCGTCGACATGGCTCAGGGCTAGCAGGGCCGAAAGCTGGTCCGCGGCCTGCTCCAGGGAGCGGTCGGCTCAGGAACAGCCCCTGACGCCGATCACCTCGGCGCCAACCTCGTTGTGCAAACCTGGAGCACCGTCCTGGGGGCCGAGGGTGAGGATGTCGCCGAGGCCTGGCACTTCGGAGTGGTGCACGTTGTAGTGGTACTCGTTGAACGCCTGCTGCAGGTTCGGGTCCTGACAGATCTGCGGGCCGACCGGGACCGGCCCATGGGGCGTCACGATGAAGTGCCGATGGTTCGGTGGGCTGATCAACTCACTCGGTGGGTCGGCGAGGGCAACGCCGGCAAGCCCGAGGATGGCGATCGGTGTGACTACGACGAGATGGACCAGTTTGAATCGAGTGTTCATTTTCCTGCTCCGATCTGGGAGGGAGAGTCTCGACGACACGACCGCGACTCGCGAGCGCGTCCGGCATGACGACTCCCGACTGGCCACGAAGGTTCCATGTCGGGCACCCAGTTAGGCCAGTCGGCCCGCCGTACCCCTGTAGGGACGACGGGCCGACCGGTTCTCTTTCCTGGGCTAGGGCCGCGGCTCCAGGCGCAGAGAGTCCAGAGACTCGTCGAAGCTCTGCCGCATCTCCGCCGTCGGGGTGCCACGCGTTGCGCTGGTGAGAATGAGCAGCCGGTCGTCGTCCTCGAGCACCCAGACGTCGACCTTTACCCGGTAGCCCCTGTCCTCGTCCCACAGCGCCATCAGGTTGCCCCGCGCCGGCGTGGCTCCCGAGGCACAGGTGAGGTCGGCGGGGATCCGCAACTGCAGGTAGGTGCCGACGAGGCCCAGCTTGGTGGTGGCCCGAGGGGGAATCGTGATCCTGCCCCTTGCGCCCAGCACCTGGTCGACCGCCTCCCGCCGGGTGGCGACGGGCCAGTCAGGTTGACACCGGTTGATGGGGGTGTTCTTGAACTCCTGGAAGCCCCAGCTGATGTACCCCGCGGAGCCGCGCAGGATGGCTCCTCCGTCCCAGCCGATCCAGCCCTCGCCGACAATCTCGATGGTGGCGTCGAGCCACCCGTCGTACGGCAGGTTGTCCAGGGCATAGGAGCCAGGGGCGATCCCGCCGCGCCCGTCTGGAGGGGAGATCACCGGGGGCCTGTCCGGGGTTTTGACCGGGCCTCGGTCGGCGCGGTCCCCGCTGTCGTCCATGGTGGAGATCCCGAAACCGATTGCCAGGCAGGCCGCAAGTGCCACGACCGGCGCGAGCCGGCGGTTGCGACGCAGCGTGCGACCACGCCGGAGCAGGTCGTCCGGGTCGACGGGAGCGACCGTGTCCAATGCCCGCTCGCGGAACTCTGCGAACTTCTGGTCAGACATTGCGGTGTCCCTCCTTCTCGGTCAGGGTGATCGCGAGCGCGTCGCGGCCCCGGCTCAACCGTGACTTCACGGTGCCCTCGGCGATCCCCAGCGTCCGTGCCACCTCAGCAACGTCCAGGTCGGCGAGGTAGTACAGCGCAACGACCTCACGTTGGTGATCAGGCAGCAGCCGCAACGCCTCGATGACGTCCAGCCGCTCCTCGAGAGCCGGAAGGTCCGTCGGCGGCGAAGCAAGCCGCTCCCGGATCCGGGAGAAGTTGCGAAGCTTCCGCCAACGGCTGCGGTAGATGTTGATCGCCACGGTGCGCAGCCAGGCTTCGTGGTTGTCCAGGGCAATGAAGCGCATGCCGTCAGCGGCCGCACGGACGAACGCCTCCTGGACGAGGTCCTCGGCCTCAGCCGCATCGCCAGTGACGCCGTACAGCTGCACGACGAGGCGCCGGTAGGAAACGCCGAAGATCTCGCGGAACTGCTGGTCCGCCGGCACTCGGATGACCTCGGTCCCCCATGCCAGTGTCTCTGCATCCATGGCCGCCTCCTGCTCGATTGACGAGAGTGACGACTCCCCAGTCACCGAGCTGGTTCCATCATGCGCGTGTTCGAGTCCTGTCGCTTTGCGCGTAGCGAAGTGGGCGTTTTCAGGTAGATCGACCCGTGCACTGGGTCCGGGTGAACACGTACCTTCGACGTCTGTCCCGGGAAGATCTCCCGTCGACCTGAGGTGAACAGCCACCCACTCGGAGGTTGCAATGTCTGCGTCCCCAGCCCGCCGGATGCTCCGCTCGGCGCTCACTCTGGCCGTCCTCGGCGCCAGCGTCGTCCTGAGCGGTGGTCCTGCAGCCGCTCACGACGGACACGGCGCAAGCGACGACTGGAAGCAGAAGCGCGAGCAGTACGTCGCCGGCGTGTCGGTCCCCTTGGCCTCCTCGCCCAACGTGCGACTGGTGACCAGCGTCCCCACGGTCACAGCGATCTCCGGCTGCTTCGCGAAGTCCGCGCCGTACTTCTACGTCTCTGGCATCGATGCGATCAGCGTCTTCGACGTGAGCGACCCGCTAGCCCCGCGGCTGACCGGGGTCCTCGACAACGCGCTGTTCGAGAACGAGGCGATGAACTGTGGCGAGCGCACGGTCGACGGTGTCACGACGCGCTTCGTGCTGGTCGGCATCGACCAGGTCCAGGCGTCGACCGACGACATCGCTCACGTCGGGACCTACGACGAGTTCCTTATCGTGGACGTCACCGACCCCACCAACCCGTTCATCCGGTCGCGGGTCAAGACGACCTCCTCCACACACACGGTGACGTGCGTGACGGACACCGCGTGCAACTACGTCTACACCGCAGGTGGCAGCCACTTCTCGATCGTCGACCTCACCAACCTGGATGCACCGAAGGAGATCGGTACGGCGGCGTCTCCTGCGCTGGCCTACAACCCCGGCTTCGGCGGGGGAGCCGGTCACAAGTGGAACTTCGACAACGCCGGCTAC
>DATILB010000136.1:0-5668 GCA_035477015.1 Nocardioidaceae bacterium
TGCCGGACGGCTCGCCGTCGTACGCCGACCCTCGCTACGTCCTCAAGCGGACCCTCAGCAAGGCGGCAGAGAAGGGCTTCACCTTCTACACCCACCCCGAGATCGAGTTCTACCTCTTCAAGGACCACCCCGAGCCGGGGATGGTGCCGCGCCCGGTCGACCGCAGCGGCTACTTCGACCACACCGCGCAGAGCGCAGGGTCGGACTTCCGTCGCGAGGCGATCACCATCTTGGAGCAGATGGGGATCTCGGTGGAGTTCAGCCACCACGAGGGCGGACCCGGCCAGCAGGAGATCGACCTTCGGTACGCCGACGCGCTCTCCACTGCCGACAACATCATGACCTTCCGCACCGTCGTGCGTGAGGTGGCGCTGAGCCAGGACATCTGGGCGACGTTCATGCCCAAGCCGTTCACCGACCACCCGGGCTCGGGCATGCACACGCACGTGTCGCTCTTCGAGGGCGACCGCAACGCCTTCTACGAGGCAGGGTCGGAGTACTCCCTGTCGAAGACTGGCCGGCAGTTCATCGCCGGCGTGCTGCGCCACGCACCGGAGATCGCGGTCGTGACCAACCAGTGGGTGAACTCCTACAAGCGGCTGGTCAGTGGCGGGGAGGCTCCGGCGTACGTCTGCTGGGGTCACAACAACCGCTCCGCGATGATCCGCGTGCCGATGTACAAGCCGAACAAGGGCGCCTCCACTCGTGTGGAGCTGCGCACCATCGACCCTGCGTGCAACCCCTACCTCGCTTTCGCGGTCATCCTCGCCGCTGGCATGAAGGGCATCGAGGAGGGCTACGAGCTGCCCGCCGAGGCCGAGGACGACGTCTGGTCGTTGAACGACCGCGAGCGCAAGTCGCTCGGCATCGACCCCTTGCCGCGCAGCCTGCAGGACGCCATCGCCATCGCCGAGCAGAGCGAGCTCCTCGCCGAGACGCTCGGTGAGCACGTCTTCGACTACTTCCTGCGCAACAAGCGTGCGGAGTGGGAGGACTACCGCGCCACGGTGCACACCTATGAGCGCGACAAGATGCTGCCGCTTCTCTGAATGCATCCAACCTGCCGGTAGCCTCCCCCTGTGAGGAGCTCCCGCGTCTCGACCACCGCTGGCAAGCTTGCTCGGCTCGGTTTTGAGGACGCGGACAACTCCTCGACGCACGTCGAGAGGCTGGGGGAGTACGCCGACGACCTGGTCCACCTCATCGCCGCGGTCGCCGATCCAGATCTCGCCGTCAAGTACCTCGCTGAGCTGGCGACCAAGGACGACGAGCTGCTGCCCGCGCTGGTGGAGGACGAGGGTACGGCGATGCGGCTGCTCTCGGTGCTTGGTGCGAGTTCCGCCCTGGGCGACCATCTGCTGCGACAGCCCAGCCACTGGCGCGACCTGCTCAACGCAGACCTCGGGTCGACGCGGCCGGCTGCTTTCGCACTCCGCGCACACCTGCTGCGTGCCGTCGGTGCGGACCCGATGGAGGACCCTCCGTTCGCGACCCTGCCTGATGCTGACGCCCTCAACGCGCTGCGTATCGAGTACCGCAGGCTGCTCTTGCGGCTCGCTGCCCGCGATCTGGCGCATGAGGTCGGAGTCGACGATGTCGCCGCAGAGCTGTCGGACCTGGCCGGGGCGACCCTCGAGGCCGGCTTGGCGATTGCGCGCGCTCGCGTCGGGCCGTCTGCGGTCACCGCCCGCCTGTGTGTGATTGCGATGGGGAAGTGCGGAGGCCACGAGCTCAACTACGTCTCCGACGTCGATGTCGTCTTCGTGGTGGAGCCGGCCGAGGGCTCCGACGAGGCGGCGGCGATCCGCGTCGGGACCATGCTCGCGTCGAACATGATGAAGGCCTGCTCCGACCAGACGTCGGAGGGGACGATCTGGCCCGTCGACGCCGCGCTTCGGCCCGAGGGCAAGTCCGGTCCGTTGGTGAGGACGCTGGCCAGCCATGTCGGCTACTACGAGCGCTGGGCGAAGACCTGGGAGTTCCAGGCGCTGCTCAAGGCACGGCCGGTCGCGGGGGATCGGACGCTGGGACGTGACTACTGCGAGCGGCTCGCTCCGATGATCTGGTCGGCGGCCGAGCGCGATGGCTTCGTCACCGAGGTGCAGACGATGCGCCGCCGGGTGATCGACCACATCCCGCTGGCGCAGGCGGACCGCCAGCTCAAGCTCGGTGCCGGCGGCCTCCGTGACGTCGAGTTCGCCGTACAGCTGCTGCAGCTCGTGCACGGTCGCGCCGACGAGTCGCTCCGGGATCCCGCGACGCTGAGTGCCTTGGCTCACCTCACCCGCGGCGGGTACGTCGGACGCGCCGACGGTCGCGCGCTGGACGAGGCCTACCGCTTCCTGCGCACCATGGAGCACCGGATGCAGCTGTTCCAGCTCCGGCGTACCCACGTGGTGCCGTCCGACGAGGAGGCGCTGCGTCGCATCGGTCGGTCGATGGGCCTGATGCGCGACTCGGTGGCCGAGCTCGACAAACGGTGGAAGCAGCACAGCCGTGAGGTACGCCGCCTCCACGAGAAGATCTTCTACCGGCCGTTGCTCGAGGCGGTGGCCAAGCTGCCGACCGACGAGGCGCGGCTGAGCCCCAAGGCAGCCGAGCAGCGGCTCCGGGCTCTCGGGTACGACGACCCGGTCGCCGCGCTTCGCCACCTCGAAGCACTCACCTCAGGTGTCTCGCGTACGTCGTCCATCCAGCGCACCCTGCTGCCCGCCATGCTCGAGTGGTTCGCAGCGGCACCCAATCCCGATGCAGGTCTGCTCGGTTTCAGACAGATCTCCGACGCGCTCGGCGCGACGCCGTGGTACCTCCGGCTGCTGCGTGACGAGGGCCAGGTCGCGCAACGCATGGCGACGCTGCTCGCCTCGAGCCGATACGCGACCGATCTGCTGCAGCGAGCCCCTGAAGGGGTTGCGCTGCTGGCCGCCGACGACGGCCTGGTGCCGTTGACGCGGGAGGCCTGCGAGACCGAGATGGTCTCCGCCGGCCTCCGCCAGGAAGACCCGGTCACGGGGATCACCAACGTGCGAGCCATCCGCCGCCGTGAGCTCTTCCGCATCGCGTCGGGCGACCTGCTGGGTCTGGTCGACGTGGACGACGTGGGCGAGGCGCTGACCGGCGTCACCGCCTCGACCCTTGAGGCTGCACTCAGGATCGCGGAGCAGTCCATCGCGGCCGAGCGCCGTACCGAGCTGCCCATGCGGATGGCCATCGTCGGGATGGGCCGGTTCGGCGGGCACGAGCTCGGCTACTCCAGCGACGCCGACGTGATGTTCGTCTTCCGTCCGGTCGAAGGCGCGTCGCAGGAGGACGCCTCTCGCACCGCTCATGAGGTGGCCAACGAGCTTCGCCGCTTGCTCTCGTTGCCTGGCACCGACCCTGCGCTCGAGGTCGATGCCGGGCTCCGCCCTGAGGGCAAGCAGGGGCCACTGGTTCGCTCGCTCGACTCGTACGCCGCTTACTACGCGAAGTGGTCGGCCGTCTGGGAGGCCCAGGCACTCCTGCGCGCAGAGGCCAACGTGGGCGACCTCGAGCTCTGCCAGGCATTCACCGATCTGATCGACCCGCTTCGGTTCCCTGCGGCCGGGCTCGACGACGCGGGTGTCCGCGAGGTACGCCGGATCAAGGGCCGCGTGGAGAACGAGCGGCTGCCGAGAGGTGCCGACCCCAACACCCATCTCAAGCTCGGGCGCGGTGGGCTCGCGGACATCGAGTGGACGGTCCAGCTGCTCCAGATGAGGTACGCCGGCTCTGTGCCCGGCCTTCGCACCACGCGGACCCTTGCCGCGCTCGACGTGGCCGCCGACGCGGCGTTGCTGTCCCACGAGGACGCCATCGCGCTCAAGGACGCCTGGCGCCTGGTGAGCCGGATCCGCAACTCGATCACCCAGGTCCGCGGCCGACCGGCCGACTCGTTGCCACGGGACGCGAGTGAGCGCGCGGCGGTCGCGCACGTCCTGGGCTACCGGCCGGGGGAGAGCGACAAGCTCGTGGACGACTATCTCCGCGCGACGCGCCATGCCAGGCAGGTTGTCGACCGGGTCTTCTGGGAGTGATCGCCCCGATCTGTCCGTCCGCGTGGTCTCGACCACCCGAGTGAAGCGGCGCGAAATGGGGTAGAGATGGTCCATGACCCGACACCGCTGTGCCGACTGCGGACACCAGATTCCCAATGGCACAGGTCACGTGCGCTCGGAGAGTTTCCGGCAGGTCGCCTACTGCGACCACTGTTGGGCCGTCGACCATGACGACGCGTTCCCCGGGCAACGCCACCCCCTCGGGGTCGTAGACGCTTCGCTGAACTGACGCTGGTCAGTTCACGGCGTCGTCGCGCTGTGCCTGGGTGAACTCCGTCATCGCAGCGGCGACCGCCGCGGGCGCACCGGCGACACGAGCTGCGCGGTACGCACCGACGTTCGCGCCCAGGTCCGCCATCACCTTGTCGGCCTTGCCGCGCCGGTAGGTCACGGACTTCGACCCGGCGAAGCCCATCTTGGCGCCCTCCTCGATGGCGTCCTGGTCGGCACCGAGGTAGAGGAACTCCCATGCGTAGTCACGCGTCTGCTGCTCGATGAGCGCCTTGATGCGCGCGTGGGTCCAGTCCTCCGAGGCATTCTCGTAGCCGTCGGTCATGACTCCCACGATCACGCTGCCCGGTCGCGCCGACTCCGGCAGCTTCGCGAGCCTCTCGCCGGAGGTCACGATCAGTCGCCCGAGAGCGTCGAGCAGCGCGGTGCAGCCACGCGGTGAGAGGTCCAAGGCGGGCACCGCGGCGAGCGGGAGGTCGGTGTACACCTCGTCGTACTCGTCGTCGAACTGCGCGAGCGTCACCTGGCAGGCGCCAGGAGCCTTGCGCTGCTCGGCGATGAAGGCGTCGAAGCCGGAGATTGTCTCGTTGCGGATCGAGGCCATGGAGCCGGACCGGTCGAGCAGGAAATAGATGTGCGAGAGGTTCTGGTCGGTCATTGCTCGGCTCCTTTGCCTGGTTTCGCCCGGACGGTCAGTCCGGGCCGGGTCGTCGGGCCCGGAAGCGCAGCGGCTTCGGCGGTGCTGCCGGAGCGGGCTGGTGGCTCCCACGCTCGAGGTCGTAGAGCGCACGCTCCACTCCCTTGGCCGTGACCCGTCCTGTGTCCGAGGTGTACGCCGCGAGGCTGGGGGTCCGCGCCAAGCGCGGGCCGACTGCGTTCTCCGACAGCCCGGCGAGTGCACCGGCCTGCCGGATCGTGCCGCCCTCCTCGAGGATCACCGCGGCCATTGCCGCGTCGATCGCCTCCGTGAGGTTCTGAAGCGCTTCGCGGAGAAGGGGGAGCGCCTCGGAGGGCATCTCGGGGTCAACCCCGTCGAGCGCCTCCTGCGCCGCCTTCACCGCCTGTGCGACGGGTCGGGTCGTGGCCACAGCAAGTACGGTACCGCAGTTTGTGCGGCACCGCAAGTGATGAGCGTCAGAGCTCCTCGAACACGGTGAGCTGGAGTCCGGCAGGCCCCTCGAGACGGGCGTTCAATGAGTCCCACGGCGTTCGCGTGGGAGGCGCGATCACCTCGGCGCCCGCGGCTGCGAGTCGCTGCGTGACCGCATCGGCATCGGCCACTTCGAAGGCGACCCGGAGCCGAGGGCTCACCCTGCGACCGACCTCGACGTTGTCGATCAGGTCCACCTGCTCGGGCGTGC
>DATILB010000137.1:0-3233 GCA_035477015.1 Nocardioidaceae bacterium
CTCCAACACCGCCAGCCCATGCTCGACGTTGCCGCCACGCACGTACGCGCGCCCTTGCTCACGGAGCACCAGCGCCACGAGCTCGTCATCCGAGGTGGAACGTGCGGCGATCAAGGCCTCATCCAGCAAAGGCTGCGCCTCCAGGTAGCGGCCTTGGTTGACCATCACCTCGCCCTCGTTGCAGGTCGCGTTGCCCTCGTTTGCTGTGTCTCCCAAGACGTTGAAGGTCGAGGCCGCACGGTGGAACATCTCGCCGGCATCGGTCCATCGGTTCTCATCCAACGCCCCGATCGCGAGATTGTTGGTGCAGTGCGCCTGACCGACGAGGTCGCCGGCCTCGACGTAGGACGCGTAGGCAAGCTCGCCGTACGGCTCCGCCATCGGGCGGCCGCTCACCACGTGGGTGAGATGCACGGCGCTGTATGCCTGAGCCAGGCAGGTCGGGTCACCTGCGACCTTGCCCTCGGCGATGGCGCGCAGGCCGTACTCGATCGCCTGGTCGTAGCGGCCCTGGTTCAGCTTGCCTGCTGCGTAGCGGGTGAGTAGCAGAGACCGGGCTGCCGCGAGCCGAGGCTCGGTTGAGGCGCCGAGGAGCTTGAGCTCGCGGCTGATCCGCGTCAAGGACTGCGACAGCTTGCGCAGACGTTGCTCCGTCTTCGCCTGTTTGCCCGCGACCCGTGCCGCCTCGACCCGCTCAGCGCGCAGCAGTGCGTACGCCTCGCGGTAGGCCTTCGTCGACGGCTCGACGAGCCCGATCGTGAACCAGGCATCCGCCAGCGACTCGAACGTGAGGCCGAGCGCCAGCCGGGGAACGACGCTCTTCGGCAGCTTCCGCGCGGAGTCGATCGCACGGGCGTACTGGTCGGCTGCCTCTGAGTTGGCGAACTTCGCCTTGGCCTGGTCACCTGCCTGCCTCGCATAGGCCCACGCCTTGTCGAAGCGGTGGGCGTGGAAGAAGTGCAGCGAGAGGAGCTCGGGGCGAGCGCCTGCAGTGCCCCCTTCGCGTTCGAGCGCCGCACCGACGCGGTCATGCAGCTTCTGCCGCTGACGATAGGGAAGCCCTTCGTACGCGACGTCGCGCATCATGGCGTGCCGGAAGGTCACCCACCGGCGGTCGCGCTCCACCTGGAGGAACTCACCCAGATGATCCAGCACCTGCTCGTCGGCGGCATCGTCGAGCAACAGCGGCAGCTGCTCGAGATCGAAACCGGCGCCAAGGACAGACGCCCGGCGCAGCACGGACTTCTCCCGTGGCGGCAGCCGGTCGATCTGCGTCGTGACCAGCTCGGCCACCGAGTCCGGCAGGTCGGTGACGTCACCGGTCGGCCCCACGGCCTGGACCAGCGACTGGAGGAAGAGCGGGTTTCCGCCGGCCTTCGCCGCGAGTGCCTCGGCGACACGCGGCGGCAACGGATGCTCGGCGTTCACAGACTGCACCAGGCGCATCGAGTCCTCCGCCGACAACGGATCAAGCGCGATCGACACGACGTCAGCACCCGTGGCCGGGATCCAGCCGTCCTCGACACCGCTCCGCCCGAGGACGAGCAGGAGGGGGAACGAACGCACCCGTTCCACGAGACTGTGCAGGATCCCTTCCGAGGCGCCATCCACGTAGTGCACGTCGTCGAAGGCGAGCACCGTCTCTTCCCGCATCAGGCTCCGCAGGAACTCGACGACCACCTCCTCGATCTTGGCTCGGCGGAACTTGTCGTCGAGACCTCGGGTCACCTCGGTGTCCTCGATGTCGTAGCCGAGCGGGGCACAGAGCAGCGGCAACCAAGGCAGCAGCTCGGGTGCGACCCGCGAGACGTGGGAACGCAGATCGGCGACAGCTTCGGCGTTCGGCGCGCCGACCTTGAGCTTGAGCATGTTGTGGAGCAGCACCCAGAAGAGGTGGTACGGCGTCGAGCCGTCGTACTCGACGCACTGGACGACGTGGACCGTCCTGTCGCCCGCCAACCGAACGGCTTCGTCCAACAAGCGGCTCTTGCCGATCCCGGGCGGGCCCACGATGTCGACTGCCGCACCGCGACCGGTCGCGAGCTGATCGAGAGCTGCCTCGATCTTCTCGAGCTCGGCACCTCGTCCCACGAGCAGACTGGCATGAGTGCGCCGGTCCCGCGTGGTCTCCAGGACCTTGCCGACCTCGAGGGCATACACGAGCTGGGACTTGCCTTTGACCGCGAACGGCTCGATCTCGCGCGTCTCGAAGGCGGTCTCCGACCGCTCGACGACCGCTCGTGTCGCCCACAGCGTGCCCGGTGAGGACTTCCCCATCACCCGGGCCGCGAGGTTGATCGGGTCACCCTTGATCGAGTAGGTCCTCCGGAACGATGGACCGAAGTCACCTGAGAAGACGTGGCCGTAGTTGACGCCGATCTTCAGTGGCAGCCGCCCACTGCGGTCCAGCATCAGCCGGGTGGCGCGAAGCATCCGCTCGGCGTGGTGGCCACCACTGGTCGGCACTCCCGCGGCGAGCATCACCTTGCCACCGTCAGCGTCCAGGTCGGTCTCGAAGAACGTGACACCGAACTCGTCGGCGGCTGACGACACGTTGCGGATGACGTGGTCGAGTGCATCGGCGACAGCGGCCGGGCCCTCCTCGTCGGCCAGCCGGTCCGTGCCGGTGAACTTCACGAAGGCCACCGCGATGTCCCGATGCTCCGGATCGGCCTGACCGCGCAAGAGGTGGGCGCGGATCTCGGTCGGCAGCAGTCGGCCGAGATCTGGCAGCACTGCGGGGTCCGCGGCCTGGTGCGGCGCCGTGGCAGCGGGACAGCTCTTGAGCAGGACCCCCTCCTCGGTCACCGGTTTGCCGGCGTACGCAGCCCCGATCTGGCTCAGCGTCCGGTGGGTGATTGCGATCTCGCCGGCGTTCGCGTTGCTCTCCATCCGCACGCACTGGCTGACCTCCGGCCCGCTCACGAGGAGCTCCCGGTGCAGCTCAGGGTCGCCGACGAGGTAGAAGTCGAACTCCCCCGAGTGCACCCCCTGAGACATCCGGAGCCGGACCGATCCCGAGGTCGTCCCCAAGGCTCCGAAGTCACGCAACCGCGCCCGCATCAGGAACGCCGCACGGCAGGCGCGCGCGGCGTGGTCGTCGCCCGCGAAGAGCAGGAGCACGGCGTCGCCGCCCCACTTGACCAGGTCGCCGCCCTCCTCGTGGGCAGGGGTCAGGATGTCGCTGAAGACGGCGTTGAGCGCGTCGCTCATCTCCTCGGCGCCGACCTTGC
>DATILB010000138.1:0-16251 GCA_035477015.1 Nocardioidaceae bacterium
CGGGTCTCCCAGCACCAGGTTCTGCGGCAAGGCGTCGAGCCGGTCCCAGTGAGTGCGCGCGTGGACGTCGGCCGTGTCGCGGCTGCTGTGCTCAGACCAGAGCCACTCGGCGTAGCACGCGAAGCCTTCGTGCAGCCAGATGTCCTTCCAGTCGGCGATGGTCAGGCAGTTGCCGAACCACTGGTGGGACAGCTCGTGGGCGATCAGCCGCTCCGCGCCCCACGAGTCGGTCAGGAAGTTGGAGCCGAAGATCGACAGCCCCTGGGCCTCAAGGGGGATCTCGAGCTCGTCGTCCGTCACGACCACGGAGTAGCTGGGGTAGGGGTAGTCACCGAACAGCCTCGTGAACACGTCGAGCATGTGCGGTTGCCTGCCGAAGGCTCGCTCCACCTCCCTGACCCGCGCCGGAGGAATCATGACCGTCATCGGCACGGCCGCCTCGAGCTCGTAGACCTGGTAGCGGCCGATCTGAACGGTCGCCAGGTACGCCGCCATCGGCTCCGGTTGTTCGTAGACCCAGGTGACAGTGCTCGCATGCCGACGCGTCGACACCAGCGTCCCGTTGGCCACGACGCGGTAGTCCGAAGGCGCGTTGACCGAGATGAGGTACGCCGCCTTGTCCGACGGCCGGTCGTTGCACGGGAACCACGACGGGGCGCCATGCGGCTGCGACGCGACGATCACGCCGTCCTTGAGCTCCTCCCAGCCCGCATCGCCGTACACGCCGGGGACGGGCACCGGGTGACCGTGGTAACCGATGACGACGGTGAACTCCTCGCCCACCTCGAGGGGCTTGACCAGCCGCACCTCGAGGCGGGACCCACGGTGGTTGAACTTGGCCGGCGCACGACCGTTGACGGTCACCTTGCTGACGTTCAGACCGTGCAGGTCGAGGGCGAGCGTGCCGAGGAACTGATCGGCGACGGCGGTGATGGTCGCCCGGCCGGTCAGCCGGTTGCCGTCGAGGCGGTAGTCGATCGAGAGGTCGTAGTGGCGGACGGAGTACGACTCGTCGCCATGTCCAGGGACGTAGTCGGTCACTCCCCGGGCACCACCCAGGGACCGATCGGGTTGCCGATCCAGCGGGTCTTGTCCGGAACCGACTCGCCACGCATCACCAGGGACACGGGGCCGACCGTCGAGTGCTTGCCGAGCACCGCGGCGGGAAGGATCACGCTGTTGGGCCCCAGGGTCGAGCCGGCTCGCAGAGTGACGGTATCCATGCTGAGCATCCGATCATGGAACAGGTGGGTCTGCACAACGCACCCCTGGTTCACCGTGGCTCCGTCGCGGAGGTCGACGAGATCTGCTTCGGGCAGCCAGTAGGTCTCGCACCAGACGCCCTTGCCGACCTTCGCGCCCATGGTCCGCCACCAGACGTTGAGCACCCAGGTCCCGGTCGCGGGCCGCGCGAACCAGGGCGCGGCGATGACCTCGACGAACGTGTCGGCCAGCTCGTTGCGCCACACGAAGCCCGACCAGAGCGGGTGGTCGCCCGGCCGAAGCCGGCCCACCAACAGCCACTTGGCCGCGGTCGCCGTCAGCGCGGCCACCAGCCCCGCCACGACCATGACGAGGCCACCGAGCAGCCCCGCCGCCCACCAGGACCACTGGTCCGCGAGCACGGCCAGAGTGGTCAGCACCAGCACCCAGAGCGCCACTCCGAGCATCATCGGAACCAACCGGCAGAGCTCGACCAAGGCTCGGGCCACGCGCAGCCGCGTCGCCGGCTGGTAGGTGCGGCTCTGGTCGACATCATTGGCGGCGCGTCGAAGCTTGGTCGGCGGCGACCCGATCCACGACGTACCCGCCTTGGCCTTCGTCCGTCGAGGTGCGGCAGAGAGTACGGCGACGAGGCCCTGCTTCGGTACCTTGCGGCCGGGAGCCGCCATGCCGCTGTTGCCCACGAACGCGTGCTTGCCGACGCGCACTTCGTCGATGCGCAACCAGCCACCACCGAGCTCGTAGCCGCCGAGCAGGGTGTCGTCGGCAAGGAACGCCCCGTCCCGGACCTCGGAGAGCTTAGGGATGAGCAGCACCGTCGACGCCTCGACGTCCTTGCCGATGCGGGCGCCGAGGAGCCTCAGCCACCAGGGCGTGAGCGAGCTCCCATAGAGCGGGAAGAGCCAGGTCCGTGCGTCGTCGAGCACCCGCAGGGTCGACCAGGCCTGCCAGGCCCGCAGCCCGTGCACCGGGTAGTGGCCACTCGTGAGTCCCACACTCAGCAGGCGCACGAGCGCAGCGATGAGGAGGGCCAACGTCGCGAGCCCGACCAGGGTGCCGAGAGGGACCCAGACGAGCGCGGTCTGCGCCAGGTCGCCCATCGAGGACGCGTCGCGCAGCGCGGGTGCGGCAACCGCTAGCCCGGTCAGGATCGCAACGATCGGCAGACCGGCGATCAGCAGGCTGTTCATTGAGTACGCGAGCACCCAGACGCGCTTGTTGTGAGGGACCTGGTCGTCCCACGGCCCGCGACTGTGCTTGTTCACGCGGACTGCCGGCGCGCCCGACCAGAACTGGTCATGGGGCACGGGGTCGAACACGGCGGAGCCGGGAGCCACCTCGGCCCGGGGACCGATCCGGGTGCCACCGACCAGCATCGAGCGAGCTCCGACTCGCGCATTGCTGCCGATGTCGATCTGTCCGAGCCGGAAGACGTCGCCATCGAGCCAGTGACCGGTGAGGTCGACCTCGGCCTCGACCGAGGCCCCATCACCGACGGTCAGCATCCCCGTGACGGGCGGAATCGTGTGCAGGTCAACGTGCTTGCCGATCTTGGCGCCCAACGCGCGGGCGTAGAGCTTGATGAGCGGGGCACCGGCCAGGTTTGCCGCGCCCATCTCGTCGGCCAGGCGCTCGGCCAGCCAGACCCGCAGGTGAACCTTCCCCCCACGGGGGTACTCCCCTGGCCGCACCCCCGCCAGCACCAGGCGTGCTCCCCCGGCTGCCAGCAGAATGCGACCTGGCGGACTGATGAGCAGCAGCCAGCCGACGCCGACCCACCACCACGACACCGTGGGCAGGAAGCTCAGGTCCGCGAGGTTGCACCCCGCTCCGAGCCAGGTGAGGACGCGCAGCCCGGCCAGCGTGCGCAGCGGCACTCCGGCCACCAGCTGTCCCACCTGCGTCTTCCGCGGCACCGGGCTGACCTTGCGGTTCGTCCGGGTGGTCGCGGCGTCCATGTCGTCGATCAGGGCCGCGAGCTCGCCGATGGTCGGTGCGGCGTACACGTCGGCAACGGTGATCTCAGGGAACTTCTGACGAAGGCGAGAGACCAACTGTGCAGCAGTGAGGCTGCCACCACCGAGGTCGAAGAAGTCCGACTTCGCGTTGACGACGTCGGCGCCGAGGATGTCGGCCCAGAGCTCCTTGATCAGCGCCTGCGTGCCCTCGAGATGCTCGGACTCCCCGACGCCGATCGCCTTCATCGGCCAAGGCAGCGAGTCGCGGTCGATCTTGCCCGAGGTGCGGGTCGGCAGTGTGTCGACCTGCACGAGCCTCGGCACCAGAGCGGCCGGCATCGTCTCCCGCAAATACTCCATCGCAGCGCGTGCATCGAACGTCGCCGAGGTCGCCAGATACCCGACCAGAAGCTTGTTGCCCGACTTGGTCGCGCGTACGGCGGCCGCGGCGCCTTCGACGCCCGGAAGGGCGAGCAAGGCGCTGTCGATCTCGCCGAGCTCGATCCGGCGCCCACCCAGCTTGATCTGGTCGTCTGCCCTGCCCATGAACAGCAGCCCGGCCTCGTCGTAGCGGACCAGGTCGCCGCTGCGGTAGGCGCGCGCCCAGCCCAGCGTCGGCATCGCGGCGTACTTCTCGGCGTCCTTCGCCGGGTCGAGGTAGCGAGCCAGTCCGACACCGCCGATGATCAGCTCGCCGATCTCTCCGGGTGTGACGTGATTGCCCTCGGCGTCGACGACAGCGAGGTCCCAGCCATCGAGCGGCAGCCCGATGCGCACGGGTCCGCCCCCAGTGAGCTTCGCCCCGCACGCGACGACCGTCGCCTCGGTCGGGCCGTAGGTGTTCCAGACCTCCCGGTCGGCATTGGCCAGCCGCTCCCCGATCTCAGGTGGGCACGCCTCGCCGCCGAGGATCAGCAGGCGGACCTTGGCCATCGCCTCGATCGGCCACAGCGCGACGAGTGTCGGAACCGTCGAGACGACCGTGATGTTGTTGGCCACCAACCACGGGCCCAGGTCCATGCCGCTCCGCACGAGCGACCTCGGCGCCGGCACCAAGCAGGCGCCATACGCCCACGCCAGCCACATCTCCTCGCAGCTGGCATCGAACGCGACGGACAGGCCGGCCATTACTCGGTCGCCAACACCCAGCGGCGCCTCCTGCAGGAACAGTCGCGACTCGGCGTCGACGAAGGCGGCTGCGTTGCGATGCGTCACCGCGACGCCCTTCGGCGTACCGGTGGAGCCGGAGGTGAAGATCACCCAGGCGTCGTCCTCGATACGCGGATCCTGGGGGTCACGCGCGGGGAGGCCCTCTCGCGTCGGGGTGACCGTCAGATCGTCGGTGATCACCGCGGCCACAGCCGCCTCTGTGAAGACCATGCGGGCGCGCTCGTCCGGGTCGTCGGCGTCGACCGGGACGTAGGCCGCACCGGCGACGAGGATGCCGGCGATGGCCACGTACAGGTCGGTAGTGCCGGACTTGATGCGCACACCGACCCTGTCTCCCCGACCGACGCCCACGTCTGCGAGCAACGAGGCGACCTCGACCGCGGCCTCGAGGAACTCGCTGTACGTGAGCACCTCCGCGCCGTTGTCGACGGCAGGTGCGTCCGGGCATGCGGCGGCGGTCGACAGCAGGATGTCGACGAGCGTCCGGGGTGACGCTGCGTGCGCTCCGCGGAGCAGGGTCATGCGCGTCTCACCCGCGGATCTTGGCGGGGAGTGATGAACATCAGGTGTACGGGGCATCAGCCTGCGAGATCGCCTTGCGCAGCTTGCGGATCGCCTGCTTCAGCTGACCCTCCGAAGCCTCGGCCGCCTCGTCCTCGCGAGCGACCAGTGAGTCGACGAAGGCTGTCTCCGGCAGCTCGGAGAGACGTTGCCGTGCGACGACCGAGTCCTGGTGCTCACCAAGCACCGCCTGGACCCGCTTCAGCGCGGCGTCGACGTCGTCGTGGACGCGACGTACGTAGCGGGCTTTCTTCACCGCTTTGCGCAGCTCGTGCAGGCGTACGTCGGACGAGTCGGCACTCGCCTCGAGGTCACGGAGCAACCTCTTGAGGTCCTGCCCGGCAAGCTGCTCGAAGGGCGCCTCGCTCGCGACCAGGGAGCGGAGTCGCGCGATGTCCAGCCTTCCCAGGAGTGCTGTGAAGCGCTCAGAAGCCAGGGCCTCACGGGCCGACGCGAAAGCCTCGTCATGGCGTTGTTGGAAGACCGCGATGACTTCGTCGCCTTCCACGCCTTCGGGGTGCGCGGCCTCGACCGTCGACGTCATGCGCCCCAGCATCACCTGGGCGTCGCGCGCGGGGCCGAGCTCGCCTGAAAGCCAGGTGAGCTCACGACGGAGCGACCTCGCCGCCGAGGTGACCAGCAGCGGCGAGAAGAGGGAGAGGGAGCTTCGGAGCTTGCGCAGAGCGACCCGCGCATCGTGCACCATGCTCTCGGGATCGCGACCCAGCTCGAGCAGAGCCGCCTGCACCTCGAGGATCTGGTCCTCGAGAAGGTCCGCGAGTCGGGATCCTGGCGCCGGACCCGGCGTCGCGGTGACGGGATGGTCAGGCACTCAGTCGGGCCAGCCTGTCGGCGGCAGTCTTCTCCACAAAGATCGGGACGAAGTCACGGATCGGCGCGCCGTCGAACTCCCGGTAGGACTCCTCGACGACTTCGGAAACCCGCTGAGCGGGCAACGTGGCGAACTTCGCACTCAGCCGGTCGACAACCTGCTCGACGGCCCGGAGCTCATTCTCGGAGGAAGGCATGATCCATAGTTCTCGCCGAGCGACCGGTCCTGCAAGTGACCCGAAGGTGAACAGTAGGGAAACGACCCCGTGGTGCGACGGGACGGTTTCGAACCGCCGACCGCTCGGGTGTAAACCGAGTGCTCTACCGCTGAGCTACCGTCGCTTGGCAGTCGCACAGACTACGTGAGTGGCAAGAGGCCATGCGAATCGTTCGGCGAAGCCGAACACGCGCGAAGCGCCAACAAGCAACTTCCAGGATGACCACGTGGCCCCAGCACCGCGGCAGCGACAAGCCCCTGCCAAGAGTGGAGACCCAAAAAGCGCTGAAGAGAGCGGTCCAAGAGTTTGCGGACCGCGAAGCGGCAGCAAACGCGTAGGACCGCTGGCGTCTCGGGTCACCAGCGGTCCTAGCAAGAACTATTGAACCTCTTCGTAAGCCCGGTGTCCCCCAGTTTCTCGATTTCCGGCAATTTCTTTACTCAAGAGTCCTTGAAGGGGTCTTCAGGCGAGCGATTCGAGTACTTCTGCGTATTTGGCGACGTCTCGAGCGTCCGGAATCGCATGGTGCACGGTCCAGGCCACTTGACCCTTCGGGTCCACGATGTACGTCGATCTGTCGGCCGCTCCGGTGGTCTCGTTGAAGACGCCGTACGCCTTGGCGACGGCTCCATGAGGCCAGTGGTCCGAGAGCAGCGGGAAGGTGAATCCGTCAGCTTCCGCGAAGGCCCGAAGTGAGTGCATCGGGTCGCACGAGACCGCCAGCAGTGCCGTGCGGTCGTTCTGGAAGTGCGGCAACAGGTCGCGCAGCTCCTTGAGCTCGCCCTCGCAGACGCGGGTGAAGGCCCAGGGGTAGAAGACAACGACGACAGCCTTGCCGACGTACGACGACAGCGTGACGGTCCGCCCGTGCTGGTCACGCAAGGCGAAGTCCGGTGCGGCAGCGCCGACCTCGAGCGGGCTCACGGTGCCGTCCTGGGATCGAGTCTGCTCAGCGGGCAGTCTTGGGCGCGGTCAACCTCGTTGCCGCCCAGTCCCTGCTCACCGCTGCGGTGATGGTCGTCGCCAGGCCGGCGACGTCCGCGGCTTCCGCCACGTCTGCGGCGTCGACCGCTCCAGGGCGACCGACCTTTGGCGTCATGAGCCAGATGAAGCCACCTTCGACGAGGTCGGTCAGCGAGTCGACCAGCCCGTCGACCAGGTCGCCGTCGTCGTCACGCCACCAGAGCAGCACGGCCTCGACCACGTTGCCGTAGTCCCCGTCGACCATGTCGCTGTCGATGACGTTCTCGATCTGGACGCGAAGCTGGTCGTCGACGTCCTCATCCCACCCGAGCTCCTGGACGACCATCTCGGCCTTGAGGCCGAGGCGTGTGCCGGCGTCCTGGATCTCCGCGCCACCGGGGGTCGCGCTCAACTCTGGTTCCTCCATCTCGTCGACGACAGCCGTCCTGGGCGTAGTCCATCGGACTTACCGCAGGTGCGCAAGCGTTTCACTACCTCTGTCACGCTCTGCATCCGCCCTGGGACTACTGTCCAGTAGATTTTCTGGATCGTTCCATCGTGACACGATGCTCGCGTGTCTAGTTCCGAAGAACGCGCCTACGAACGCCCCGTGGTGATCCACGAGGGCCTTCCGACCCAGCTCCCCGACATCGATCCTGACGAGACCCGTGAGTGGCTCGAGTCGCTGGACAAGCTCATCGACGACCGCGGTCGCTCACGTGCCCGCTACGTGATGCTCAAGCTCCTCGAGCGCTCCCGCGAGAAGCAGGTCGGCGTGCCCGCGCTGCGAAGCACCGACTACATCAACACCATCCCGCCCGAGCGTGAGCCATGGTTCCCCGGTGACGAGGATGTCGAACGCCGCGTCCGCGCGTTCATCCGCTGGAACGCCGCCGTCATGGTCTCCGGTGCCAACCGCAAGGGCCTCGAGGTCGGTGGCCACATCGCGACGTACCAGTCCTCCGCCTCGCTCTATGAAGTCGGCTTCAACCACTTCTTCAAGGGCAAGGACGCAGAGGGCGGTGGCGACCAGATCTTTATCCAGGGCCACGCCTCCCCCGGCATCTACGCCCGCGCGTTCCTCGAGGGCCGGTTGACCGACACGCAGCTGTCCCGGTTCCGTCAGGAGGTCCAGCACGGCGTGGGCCAGGGCCTGTCGTCGTACCCGCACCCTCGGCTGATGCCGGACTTCTGGGAGTTCCCGACGGTCTCGATGGGCCTGACGGCGCTCAACTCGATCTACCAGGCGCGGTTCAACCGCTACCTGCAGAACCGCGGAATCAAGGACACCTCGAAGCAGTCGGTCTGGGCCTTCCTGGGCGATGGCGAGATGGGTGAGCCGGAGTCCCTCGGCGCGATCCGGATCGCAGCTCGCGAGGAGCTCGACAACCTCACGTTCGTCGTCAACTGCAACCTGCAGCAGCTCGACGGTCCGGTGACCGGCAACGGCAAGATCATCCAGGAGCTCGAGTCGTTCTTCCGCGGCGCGGGCTGGAACGTCATCAAGGTGGTCTGGGGTCGTGAGTGGGACGAGCTGCTCGCCCGGGACGTCGACGGCGTCCTCGTGAACCAGATGAACAGCACCCCGGACGGCGCGTTCCAGACCTTCTCCGTGGAGAACGGCGCGTACAACCGCGAGCACTTCTTCGGGCCGGACCCCCGTCTGCGAGCCCTGGTCGCGCACATGTCCGACCAGCAGATCGAGAAGCTCCCCCGCGGTGGCCACGACTACAAGAAGGTGTACGCCGCCTTCGACTCGGCCACCAAGCACGTGGGTCAGCCGACGGTGATCCTCGCGCACACCATCAAGGGCTGGACGATCAACACCCTCGAGGGCAAGAACGCCACCCACCAGATGAAGAAGCTCAGCGTCGCGGACCTCAAGAAGTACCGCGACCGGCTCTACCTCCCGATCAGCGACCGCGACATCGACGAGCACTACGAGCGCACCGGTGCCGCGCCGTTCTTCCACCCTGGCGCGAACGCACCCGAGATCGAGTACATGCTCGAACGTCGACGCCAACTGGGCGGATCCCTGCCCAAGCGCGTCGTGAACGCCCCGACCCTCAAGCTTCCCGGCGACGCGATGTACGCCGAGCTCAAGCAGGGAGCCAAGGCGCCGGTGGCCACCACGATGGCGGCCGTGCGCCTGCTGAAGGACTGGATGAAGGACCCCGAGATCGGGAAGCGCCTCGTCCCGATCGCTCCTGACGAGTTCCGCACCTTCGGCATGGACTCGATGTTCTCGACCGCGAAGATCTACAGCCCACACGGTCAGAACTACGAGGGCGTCGACCGGATGGTGCTCAACGCGTACAAGGAGTCCGCGCAGGGCCAGCTGCTCCACGAGGGCATCAGCGAGGCTGGCGCAATGGCGTCCGCGACGGCCGCGGGGTCGGCGTACTCCACGCACGGCGAGCACATGATCCCGTTCTACATCTTCTACTCGATGTTCGGGTTCCAGCGGACCGGTGACTCCATCTGGGCGATGGCCGACCAGCTGGCTCGAGGCTTCCTGATCGGCGCGACCGCCGGCCGGACCACGCTGACCGGCGAAGGCCTGCAGCACGCCGATGGCCACTCTCCGCTGATCGCCGCGACGAACCCTGCAGTCGTGCACTACGACCCGGCGATGGCCTACGAGATCGCGCACATCATGCAAGACGGCCTGCGGCGCATGTACGGCGAGAACGCCGAGGACGTCATCTACTACCTGACCGTCTACAACGAGCCCGTCCTGCAGCCGGCTGAACCGGCCGACCTCGACGTCGAAGGACTGCTCAAGGGCATCTACAAGGTCTCCACCGCTTCGAACGACGGGCCCAAGGTGCAGCTCCTCGCGTCAGGCGTGGGCTTCCCCTGGATCAGGGACGCCGCCCGCCTGCTCGCCGACGACTGGGGCGTAGCCGCAGACACCTGGTCGGTGACCTCCTGGAACGAGCTGGCCCGGGACGGCATCGAGTCGGACGAGCACAACCTCAACAACCCCAGTGCTCCGCCGCGGGTGCCCTACGTGACCACGAAGCTGGCCGATGCGCAGGGCCCGTTCGTCGCGGTCAGCGACTACATGCGCGCCGTCCAGAACCAGATCGCCAAGTGGGTTCCCGGCGACTACCACGCGCTCGGGACCGACGGCTTCGGCTTCGCCGACACCCGACCCGCGGCACGACGCTTCTTCCAGGTCGACGCACAGTCGGTCGTCGTACAGGCCCTGGCTGCCCTTGCCGCTCGTGGCGAGGTCAAGCCTGAGGTGGTGCAGGAGGCGTTCGACCGCTACCGGATCAACGACCCGACGTCAGTCTCCGGAGTGATGCAGGAGGGCGGGGACGCGTAGGGCGTGTCTCCCTATCCTCTTCCGAAGCGAGCGGCGCGAGGCGCGTGCGATCGCAAGGCGGAGGAGGGAGGCGGGCCGGTGGCCCGTCGACCGACGACAACGCAGCGAGCGTGCGTGGATTGCGTCGCGAAGCCGACGTCGGGGATCGCCAGGACGCCCTGCGCCACCACGGGGATCGCGAGGTCGACGGGCTCATCGATTTCGCCGTCAACGTCTTCCCGCTCCCCCGACCCGAGTGGCTCGACGCTGCTCTGAGGGTTTCCCTCAACGACCTGCACCGCTACCCGGACGCTGGCGAGGCCCGCGCAGCGATCGCGCAGCGACACGGCAGGGACACCGACGAGGTCCTTCCGACTGCCGGTGGTGCCGAGGCCTTCACTCTCATCGCCAGGGCGCGCCCGTGGAAGCACCCGCTCGTCGTGCATCCCCAGTTCACCGAGCCCGAGGCCGCCCTCGTCACCGCCGGCCACACCGTCGACCGGGTCATCCTCGACGGCGACTTCACGCTCGACCCGGCGCGCGTCCCCGAGGCTGCGGACCTGGTGACGATCGGGAACCCCACCAACCCGACCGGCGTGCTGCATCCGGCCGACGCGATCCTGTCCCTCCTCCGCCCGGGGCGGGTGGTCGTCGTCGACGAGGCGTTCATGGATGCAGTGCCCGGCGAGCCGGAGTCGCTGACCAGCACACAGCGTGACGGGCTGCTCGTCGTACGCAGCCTCACCAAGACGTGGTCGGTCCCCGGTGTGCGCGCGGGCTACGTTGTCGGAGACCGCGAGGTCCTCCACGACCTGGCGCGGCAGCAGCCACCGTGGTCGGTGTCCACCCCGTCACTCGCGGTACTTCTCGCCACAGCTTCACCAGGGTCCCCTGGTGAAGCGACCACCAGGGCGGCCCTCATCGAGCACTGGCGGACCCTCCTCATCGAGCAGCTCCCCCTCCCTGTCGCTGGCGACCCACGCACTCCGTTCGTTCTCGTGCGGGGCCCGCTCGGGCTTCGGGAGAAGCTGCGCGACGAGGGGTTTGCGGTCCGCCGCGGAGACACCTTTCCCGGCCTCGGCCCCGAGTGGGTGCGCATCGCCGTACGCCCTCCTGAGGAGACCGGTCCGCTCATCGCGGCGATCGAGAAGGTGTTGTCGTGAGCCGGGCTCTGGGACTCGTGCTCGGGTACGCCGCGGACCAGCTGTTCGGTGACCCGCGGCGGTTCCATCCCGTCGCCGGGTTCGGGGTGGTTGCCTCGGCGCTCGAGCGACAGTTGGTCTCGACACGGTCGTTCGCTCCGCTCACGTCCCGGCTCGACCGGCGGACGGCGGGCATCGCCTACACAGGGGTCTTGGTCGGCGGAGCAGCCGCGATGGGCGGGCGTTTTGACGGCACCGTTCCCACCGCCCTCGCGACGTACGCCGTCCTCGGCGGCAGGTCGCTGGCGCGGGAGGCAACCGCCGTCCACGACCACCTCCAACGAGGCGACCTCGACGCGGCGCGCGAGCAGGTCACCCACCTGGTCGGGCGGAACCCGTCGCAGCTCGGCCCTGACGACATCGCCCGGGCGACCGTCGAGTCCGTGGCCGAGAACACCAGCGACGCCGTGGTCGCCCCTCTCTTCTGGGGGGCGGTGGCCGGGCCGGCGGGTCTGCTCGGGTACCGCGCAGCCAACACGCTCGACGCCATGGTCGGGCACCGGACGCCGCGGCACGAGCAGTTCGGCTGGGCGTCCGCGAGGTTCGACGATGCGCTCAACCTGGCGCCGGCACGACTCGCTGCAGCCCTCGCGGCCGCCGCGGGCGGGAACCCACGCGATGCCGTGAACGCATGGCGCAGGGACGCGCCGCAGCACCCGTCCCCCAACGCCGGCCCCGTCGAGGCGTCGTTCGCGGGCTCACTCGGCCTGCAACTCGGCGGCACGAACGTCTACGCCGGCGGCGTGGAGGACCGTGGCCACCTCGGCCACGGCAAGCCGCCCACGGTGGCCGACATCCCTCGCGCGAACCGACTCGCGGCACGGGTCGGCTGGGCGGCCCTCGGCGTCAGCGTGCTGCTAGCCAGTCGACCGCGGCGTCAACCGAGCTGACCACGTCTACCCCGGCAGGCGGCGGCGGACGGCGTACGACGATGACCTCGATGCCCAGCTCGTCGGCCGCGTCGAGCTTGGGCCGTGTGTAGTCGCCACCGGAGTCCTTCGTGACCACCACGTCGATCTGATGCTGCCGAAGGAGAGCGAGCTCCCCTTCGAGGGTGTACGGCCCGCGATCCAGCAGCAGCAGCCAGCCCTCGGGCAGCAGCGCGTCGTCCACCGCCGGTTCGACGACCCGCGCCACGACGACCGGAAGCACCTTTTCGAAGACGGGCAGCGACTGGCGGCCGGTCGACAGGAAGACGCGCTCACCCAGGTCGGCGGCCAGCCAGGCAGCGTCCTCGTGGTTGTCCACCCAGTGCCAGCGACCAGCCTGAGCCAGGTCCGACCAGCCGGGGCGCTCGAGCCGGAGCAGGGGTACGCCGACGCGCGCGCAGGCGGCGGCCGCGTTCGCGGAGATGCCTGCCGCAAAGGGATGCGTCGCGTCCACCACGGCCTTCACACCCTCGGACGACAGGAACGAGGCGAGTCCGTCGACACCCCCGAACCCCCCGATCCGCACCTCACCCTCGGGCAGTCGTGGGTTGCTGACCCGGCCTGCCAGCGAGGACAGCACGGGAGTCCGGGCGGCCAGTTCGCGCGCCTCCGCCGTACCTCCGAGCAGCAGGATCACGACACGAGCTCCAACAACGCCGAGACGTCGAGATGCTCCTCGACGGCATCGGCCAGCGCCTCGATCCGGGCTTCGCGGGCAGCGGGGAAGCTCGCTGTGCTGTGGCCACCGACGGACTCCAACCACGAGCGGCGTACGTCGTCCGACTCCAGCGCTCCGTGCCACATCGTCCCGAACACCGACCCACGTCGAGCTCCGCCGAGCCACCGCTCGTCGTCGCCGTGGGTGATCCGGCCGTGGTGGATCTCGTAGCCGTGCTCAGGTAGCCGCAGCACCTTGTCGGCCCCGAACGTCGTGACGACATCAAGCAGCCCGAGTCCCTCCACCGTGCCGCCTCCCTCGACTCCCGCTGGATCCTCGACACGTGTGCCGAGCATCTGGAAGCCACCGCAGATACCGAGTACCGCGCCTCCGGCACGCGCATGCGCGACGACGGCGTCGGCTAGACCACGCTTCTGCATCCAGGCTAGGTCGGCCATGGTCGCCCGTGTCCCGGGCAGGAGTACGACGTCCGCTCCGGCTAGACCACGAGGCCCGTCGGCGAACCAGACGTCGACCGACGGCTCCACGCAGAGCGCGTCGACGTCGGTGAAGTTGGAGATCCGGGGCAGGCGGACGACGGCGACCTTGAGTCGCTCCCCGGGAATAGGCCGAGAGCCTCGGTCGAGGATGGCCAGCGCGTCCTCGGAGTCGAGCCAGAGGTCGGGCAGCCACGGCAGGACGCCGTACACGGGCCGGTTCGTGCGCGCGCGCAGCATCTCCAGCCCAGGCTCCAACAGCGAGCGATCTCCGCGGAACTTGTTGATCACCCAGCCCGCGATCAGCGACTGGTCCTCGTCGGACAGCAGCGCGAGCGTGCCGTACATCGCCGCGAACACGCCGCCGCGGTCGATGTCACCGACGACGACCGTCGGGATGCGGCCGTGCTGCGCGAGGCCCATGTTGACGTAGTCGGTGGCCCGCAGGTTGATCTCCGCAGGACTCCCGGCGCCCTCGCAGACCACGACGTCATAGCGCGCGCGCAGGTCGTCGTACGCCGCCCACGCCGCATCGCGCAGCGCCGTACGACCGCCGGCGAACTCCCCGGCATCGAGGGTCCCGAACGGCTCCCCCATCAGTACGACGTGCGACCTCCGGTCACTGCCCGGCTTGAGCAGCACCGGGTTCATCGCGACCTCGGGAGTGGCGCGGGCCGCGACCGCCTGGACCCACTGGGCGCGGCCGATCTCTCCGAAATCCCACCCTTGGGTCGAGCCCGTCGAGACCACCATGGAGTTGTTCGACATGTTCTGCGCCTTGTACGGCGCCACGCTGATCCCCCGGCGGGCGAGCGCGCGGCAAAGGCCGGTCGTGACGACCGACTTGCCCGCGTCGCTCGTGGTGCCCGCGACGAGGAGAGATCCGCTCACGCCGACAGCGCTGGCTCCGGCTGCTTCTCGGCGACGTGCGCGGGGCGCGTGGTGAGGACCCCGAACAGCAGGCCGAGGGCCGCCCACATCGCGCCGAGCTGAAGCAGCGAGGCGAGCCGGAAGTCCCAGATCAGGTCGGCACCGGCGATCAGGCTGGCGTCGCCCGTCGTCGGGATGCTGTCCGGCGAGGTCGGGATGACGACGAGCGCGACAGCGACCAGGACCGCGAACGCGACCGCGTTGAGGGCCAGCCGAGAAGCGCCGTCGACCTTCGAGGCAAGAACCCGGTTGACCGCCGCGACCGCACCCACGATCAGCAGCCCGACCAGGATCGCGAGCACGTAGATCAGGGTGCGTCGGGTCACCGTGTCGGGATCGCCGACCGCGGGCGGGTTGGCCGGGATCGCCAGCATCGGCATCGCCGTGAACGCGAAGAACCCGAACGCCGCGAGCCAGGCTGCTCGCCCGAAGTCGGACAGCCCAGGCAGCCGGTGCCGAGCCTTGGCGAAGGCGACCGCGAAGACGACGCCGAAGAGGACCGCGATGACGCCAGCGGTCAGCATGCCGAACACGACCTGGGCGCCACGCTCGACGAGAACTTCCTCACCGTGGTGGCCATGCTCGAGCGGCTCGAGGGCGCTGACGCGATCCTCGATCTCGAGCGCGCGACGGATGACCGGCTCGGTGACCAGCCACTGGAGGACAGCAGCAACGACTCCTGCTGCGAAGCCGGCGATCGCGCCGTTCCGCAGCAGCACAGAGAACTTCATGTGCTGCGCGGTCAGTGGCAGGGCACGCCGAGGGCGTGACGTGCGTCGTGGGTGAGCTCGTGCAGGAACGCGGCCTGCGATGCGGAGAGCAGCGCGCCGTTCTCCTGGACGAGGAAGTAGAGCGAGAACAGTGCCAGAGCGAACATCGCCCAGGCCCAGGTGGGGATACGTACGGCGGCAGCCGCGACAGGGTTCGACATAACGAACGAATTCCTTCCATGCCTCGTGGACTCATCACGCCGTAGCCGGTCTCCTGGCTTCCAGATCACTACTCGAGTCCCGCCTTCCCGATGCATCAGCATCAGTGGCTTGGTGGGGTCGAGCTCCCTGGTCACAGTGGCGAGGACCACGCCGGAATCACACCGGCTTCCCGTGCACTACAGCGGTGGAAGCCTCTCACACGTGGGGTATGGGGTGAAGGTCGCCGTGCGGATTGAGAGGAATCCGACAGACGCCGTCGACGTCGAAGACGCGGTTGAGTCGCCCGAACGCGAGCCACGACCCGACGCAGAGCCCGAGCTGGACGAGCTCGTCATCGGTGTACGACGCGTGCAGTCGCTGCCAGAACGAGTCGTCCAGGTTCAGGTGGTCGGTCGCGAACTTCTGCGCGAACTCGGCCGCCAACGCCTCCCGCTCGGTGAGGCCGTCCAGCGAACCGAGCACCGCGTCGTAGAAGTCCTGGTCGGGCCCACCATCGGCACGAAGGTTCAGGCAGATGTTGCAGTCGTTGACGCGGGCGATGGTGATGCGAGCGGCCTCGAACTCACGCAGCTCGAGCGTGTTCCGCTTGTAGACGGCGTCACTGAAGGCGGCGGCCGGTCCGGTCAAACCGGTCGCCGTGCCCGCCCAGAGGTGGATCAGCGGGTCCTGGCCGTCGGGTACGTCGATGCGAGGCATCTCGCCATACTAGAACGCGTTCCAGTGGAGCGCCTCTTCCAGCGGCCGCTTGTGCCGCCAGCCGAACCGCTCCAGGTCCGGCACCTCCTGCAGCGCGCTCACCGAGCCCAGACAGAGCCACGCGATCGGGCGGACCTCAGGCGGGATGCCGAGCAGGTCTTGCAGGAAC
>DATILB010000139.1:0-23301 GCA_035477015.1 Nocardioidaceae bacterium
CGCCGCCTGCAACGACGAGGAACCGGTCGCGGCGTACGACGTCGTCGAGCTCGTCAGGCGTCGCGGTGGTGACGACCTCGCAGTCGAGGGCCTCGAGGGCGTGGTCGATGGAGTCAGCGGTGCCGGCGTCGGGATTGGCGACGACCAGCATCAGAGCAGGCCGGCGTGGTCGAGCGCGACGTACACGGCGTCGGTGCCGACGAGGGCACCCGCCCGCGCCTGAGCCCGGAGCTCGGTTGGCGTGACCAGCACGGGAACGCAGTCCTCGACCTCGTCCAGTGACTGAACGCCTGTCGGCGTGCAGCCGCGGGCGATAGCGATGTGCTTGACCCAGCCGCCATGCGCCATGGGGTGGAACGACGCGACCACGTCCACGGAACCGGCGACCCAGCCGGTCTCCTCGGTGAGCTCACGGGCCGCTGCCGACGTGGGGCTCTCCCCCGGGTCCACAAGGCCGCCCGGCAGGTTGAGCATCAACGCGTCCGGCCCGGGCCTGAACTGTCGCACCAGCACCACCTCGTCGGCCTCGGTCAGCGCAAGCACGGAGACGCTCTCGAAGCCGCCAAGCAGCTCCCAGTCGCTCTCGCTCCCGTCGGGCATCCGGTAGCGACGACGGACGACGCGGAGCCACCCGTCGTGGACCACGACGTCGTCGCCGACCCTGGTCCAGCGGTCCTGGGTCAAGACAGCGGGCCGCCGGAGCTGTCGTCCGAGGGCGCCACGGGCGGTGCGGTGGGAGGCGGGCCCGGAGGCGATGACGGCTCCCCGGTGACCGGGTCCTCGAGCGGCGGGATGTTGCTCGACATGTCGGTGGGGTCGGACGGGTCGTCCCGCACCGGCGGCGTGCTCGACGGCCCGCCCGCCGATGATGGTCCCTCGTCGCCGCCGCCTCCGTTGCCGAGGATGTCGTTGAGGTCCGATGCCGGCATCCGCTTGAACTTCCGCATCCGGGTCCGCGCTCTGTCGAGCGCCGCGACCTCGAGATCCTTCATCGGGATGCTGCGCGCGCCCTGGTCGCTCTGACCGAGCGCGGTCACGGCGATCCGCACGGCGTCGGGCAGCCGCATGCCCTCGATGTAGTGCTCCTTGAGGTACAGCGCGACTTGCTCGGCCGAACCGCCCATCGCAGCGAACCCGTGCTCGTCGTACACCTGACCGTCGTAGGTCAGGCGGTAGATCTGGTCGTCCTCCACGTGGTCGCCGATCTCCGCAACGAAGATCTCCACTTCGTACGGCTTCTCGCCGCCACTGGAGAAGATCGTGCCGAGGGTCTGTGCGTAAGCATTCGCGAGGCCCCGGCCGGTCACGTCACGGCGGTCGTAGGAGTAACCCCGCATGTCGGCCAGGCGTACGCCGGCGATGCGGAGGTTCTCGAACTCGTTGTAGCGGCCGACTGCCGCAAAGGCGATGCGGTCGTAGATCTCGCTGACCTTGTGGAGCGCCTGAGAGGGGTTCTCCGAGACGAAGACGATGCCGTCGTCGTACTGGATGACAACGACCGACCGGCCGCGCGCGATTCCCTTGCGCGCGAAGTCGGCCCGGTCCTTCATCAGCTGTTCAGGCGAGACGTAGAACGGCATGGTCATGGTGCGAAGACTCCTAGATCAGGGAGGCGGCCGGGCCGTCGGGACGCTGCATCCGGGCGGAGATGACACGGTCGGCGATGGTCGCGACCTCGTCCTCGGCCATCCGGTGGTATCCGTCGGCGGTGATCACCCCGACCACGGGGAAGATACGCCGGGTCAGGTCAGGTCCACCGGTTGCGGAGTCGTCGTCCGCGGCGTCGTACAGCGCCTGGATGGTGGCGGTGACGCAGGACTCGGCGTCGAAGTCGTCGCGGTACAGCTTCTTGAGTGCGCCTCGGGCGAAGAGCGAGCCGGAGCCGACCGAGTGGAACGCGGTCTCCTCGTAACGGCCGCCGGTCACGTCGTAGCTGAAGATGCGGCCCTTCTGGCGCAGCAGGTCGAAGCCTGCGAACAGCGGGACCACGGCAAGGCCCTGCATCGCCATCGCCAGGTTGCCGCGGATCAGGGCAGCGAGGCGGTTCGCTTTGCCGTCCATCGACAGGGTCGTGCCTTCGATCTTCTCGTAGTGCTCGAGCTCGGTCTGGAACAGCCGGACCAGCTCGACGGCGAGGCCTGCCGTGCCAGCGATGCCGACGCAGGAGAACTCGTCCGCGGGGAAGACCTTCTCGATGTCGCGCTGGGCGATGATGTTGCCCATCGTCGCGCGTCGGTCGCCGGCCATCACCACGCCGCCGTCGAAGGTCGCAGCGACGATGGTGGTGCCATGCGGCGCCAGGTCCGCCGCGCTGCCCTCAGCGAGGCGACGGTGTGACGGCAGGAGGTCGGGCGCCTGCTCCGAGAGGAAGTCGGCGAACGACGACGACCCGGGCGTGAGGTACGCCGCGGGGAGGCGACTATCCCTCACTGGCCACCCTTCTGGATGAACGACTTCACGAAGTCCTCGGCGTTGCTCTCGAGCACCTCGTCGATCTCGTCGAGGATCGCGTCGATGTCCTCGTCGAGCTGCTCTTTACGTTCGGCGACGTCGGACTGCTCGGCGGCCTCAGCGGCGCCTTGGTCCTCGGTGCCCTTCTTGGGCTGCTTCTGCTCTTGTGCCATGCAGACAACCTACCGAGTCAGGGCCTCGAACAAAGCCTCTGCGGTGTCACATCTGTCCAAGAGTTCGCCGACGTGCTTCTTGCTGCCCCGCAGCGGGTCGATGGTCGGCACTCGCTGGAGCGACTCGTGGCCCGGAAGGTCGAAGATCACCGAGTCCCACGACGCGGCGGCGATCCGGTCGGAGTACTTCTCCAGGCAGCGGCCCCTGAAGTAGGCCCGCGTGTCCTCCGGAGGGTGCGCGATCGCGTGGTGCACCTGCTCGTCGGTGAGCAGTCGCTGCATCTTCCCCATCCCGACGAGGCGATGGTAAAGGCCCTTGTCCGGCCTGATGTCGGAGTACTGCAGGTCGATCAGGTGCAGCTTGGCGTGGTCCCAGTCCAGCCCGTCGCGGTCGCGGTACTGGTTGAGCAGCTTGAGCTTTGCCACCCAGTCCAGCTCCGTCGCGCACTGCATCGGGTCCGTCTCAAGCCTCGACAGCACCGACTCCCAGCGCGCGAGCACGTCCTTGGTCTGGTCGTCGGCCTGGTCGCCGAGCCTGTCCTCGACGTACTTCTTCGCGAGGTCGAGGTACTCCATCTGCAGGTGAACGGCGGTCAGGTGTCGCCCGTCGGTCATCGGGATGAGGAACTGCAGCGTGGGGTCGTGGCTGACGTTGCGCAGCGCCTTCACGGGCTGCTCCACCCCGAGGTCGCGGTCGATGAATCCGTCCTCGATCATCGCGAGCACCAGAGAGGTCATCCCGACCTTGAGGTACGTCGAGATCTCGCTGAGGTTCGCGTCGCCGATGATCACGTGCAGCCGTCGGTACTTCTCAGGGTCGGCGTGCGGCTCGTCCCGAGTGTTGATGATCGGACGCTTCAGCGTGGTCTCGAGGCCCACCTCCACCTCGAAGTAGTCGGCTCGCTGGCTGACCTGGAAACCGTGTTCGCGGCCGTCCTGCCCGATGCCGACGCGGCCGGCCCCCGTGATGACCTGTCGGCTGACGAAGAACGGCGTGAGGTAGCGGACGATGTCGCCGAACGCCGTGCTGCGGCGCATCAGGTAGTTCTCGTGGGCGCCGTACGACGCGCCCTTGTTGTCCGTGTTGTTCTTGTACAGCACGATCGGCGTGGCACCGGGGATCATCGCGGCGAAGCGGCAGGCGTCCTGCATCACCAGCTCACCGGCCTTGTCCCAACGGACAGCATCGAGCGGTGTCGTCACCTCGGGGGTGGAGTACTCCGGGTGGGCGTGGTCGACGTACAGGCGGGCACCGTTGGTCAGGATGACGTTGGCCAGCCCCATGTCCTCGTCGGTGAGCTGGGTCGGGTCGGCGACCTCGCGCGACATGTCGAACCCCCGCGCGTCGCGCAGCGGCGACTCCTCCTCGAAGTCCCACCGGGCCCTACGGGCCTTGAGCGTGGAGCTGGCGTAGGCATTCACGACCTGGGACGACGCGACCATGGGGTTGGCCGTGGGCTGGCCCTGGACCGAGATACCGAACTCGGTCTCGGTGCCCATCACCCGTCGAACGCTCATATGTCTGAGCCTACGCCGCAGTTCTGCCACGATGGTCCTGTGTCCGGATTGGTCGTGCTGTGTCACATCGCGCGTCGCGAGGTGTGGGAGCCAGTGGTCGACTGGCTCGCGGGCGCGCACCGGGTGACGTTCGTGGACGTGCCCGGCTTCGGGAGCACCCCGCTGCCTCCGGGTCTGCCTCCCTCGGTGGAGTCGATGGCCCGCGGCGTCGTCCATGAGCTCGGCGTTCGTGGGCTCGAGAACAGTCACGTGGTGGGAGTCTCCGTCGCCGGCAGCGTGGCCCTCGAGGTGGCTCGGCTAGGAGGAGCGGGCACCGTCACAGCACTCTCCCCCGCCGGGTTCTGGAGTACCCGCGAGGCAGTGCAGATCTCCCTTGAGATCGGGTCCCTTTGGGCCTCCGTCCGGTTGGCCAGGCCCTTGGTGGTCGCGGCCGGGAAGGTGCCGATCGCCCGGGCGATGGTGTGGGACAGGATCACTGCCCATCCCGATCACATCCCCCTGGAGGTCGCGGACCGACTGATCCTCGGGCTTCCCGCGAACATGCACCACCTGACCGACGACCCTCGAGTGGCGTTGCGCTGGCTTCGGGCAGTCGCGTCGTATCGTGTCCGTCCGCTCGACGGCAGCATCCCGGTCACCGTGGCTTGGGGCGACCGCGACACCTTCCTGCCGTACAAATCGCATGCCGCCCGGGCGCGAGAGGTGCTCCCTCACGCCCGGCACGTCACGCTGCGCGGCTGCGGGCATCTCCCGACGTACGACGACCCCGAGCAGGTCGCACGGGTCATCCTCGAGGCAACCGCCCGTGGCTGAGCTCGTAGCCCTTGTCGACGCCAGCGGGACCGTCATCGGCTCCGAGGAGCGGGCAGTCGTACGGCGGGACAACCTGCGCCACGGCGCAACCGCCGTGCTGGTGCGCAACTCGGCGGGGCAGATCTACGTGCACCGGCGCTCGCCCGAGAAGGACTGGGCGCCCTCGTGGCACGACGCGGCGGCCGGTGGGATCCTCCGCTTCGACGAGGACGCCGAGGCCTCGGCCTCGCGCGAGGTGGCCGAGGAGCTGGGGTTCACACCCGTCTCACTCAGGCCGCTCGGCCTTTCGGCGTACGACGACGAGGCGACGAGCGTCGTCGAGCATTGCTTCGAGACGGTCTGGGACGGGCCGATCTCGTTCACCGACGAGGAGGTCGTGTGGGGAGCGTGGCTCACGATGGCCGGTCTCGCTCGGTTGCTCGCCGACTCCACGTGGCCCTTCGTGCCGGACACGCGGGCCTTGCTGGAGCGGCTCGCCCGTGAAGGCGTCAGCGACTACGGCGCATTGCTAGGGAGCGATTGACGATGGCCTGGTGGACCGATCGCGTGGTGCCGCACCTCGCTGACGTGGCGCTGGGCACGGGGCCCGTGCACAAGCTGCGCGAGCAGGTCTGCGCCGACCTCTCCGGACGGGTCGTGGAGATCGGGTTCGGCTCCGGCCTGAACGTCAGTCACTATCCGGCTGCCGTGACAGCCGTCGACGCCATCGAGCCGTCAGGCGTTGGCTGGGGCATGGCTGCCTCGCGGGTGGCTGAGGCGCCGATCACGATCCGTCGGGCCGGGCTGGACGGCCAGGTGATCGAGGCGCCCGAGGCGTCCTACGACTCCGCCTTGTCGACCTTCACCTTATGCACGATCCCGGACGTCAAGGCAGCGCTGGCCGAGGTGCACCGGGTGCTGGTCCCGGGGGGCACCTTCCACTTCCTCGAACACGGGCGCTCCCCTTCTGACCGCGTGGCTCGATGGCAGCATCGGCTGACACCCGTGCAGCGCCGGGTGGCGGGCGGTTGCCACCTGGACCGTCAGATCGCACGCGTCGTCGAGGCCGCCGGCTTCGAGATCGAGGAGCTGACGAACGACTACCTGCCGGGGCCGAGCCCGACGAGGGTGTTCGGGTACATCTACCTGGGGACCGCTCGTGCTCGTTGAGCACGCGTTCGACGTGCCCGACTCCGCCTGAGCCCTCGTCAGAGGTACTGGCCGGTGTTGCTGACCGTGTCGATCGAGCGGCCCGGCTCCGTGCCGGACTTGCCGGTGATGAGCGTGCGGATGAACACGATCCGCTCGCCCTTCTTGCCCGAGATCCTCGCCCAGTCGTCGGGGTTGGTGGTGTTGGGCAGGTCTTCGTTCTCCTTGAACTCGTCGACGCAGGCCTGCAGGAGATGTGTGATCCGAAGGCCCTTCTGGTCGTTGTCCAGGAGGTCCTTGATCGCCATCTTCTTGGCGCGGTCGACGATGTTCTGGATCATGGCGCCCGAGTTGAAGTCCTTGAAGTACAGGACCTCCTTGTCGCCGTTCGCGTAGGTGACCTCGAGGAAGCGGTTCTCCTCGGTCTCGGTGTACATCCGCTCGACCGTCGCCCGGATCATCCCGTCGATGCAGGCCTGACGGTCGTTGCCGAACTCCGCGAGATCCTCGGCGTGCAACGGCAGCGAAGGCACGAGGTACTTGCTGAAGATGTCCCGGGCAGACTCGGCATCGGGCCGCTCGATCTTGATCTTCACGTCGAGCCGACCGGGTCGCAGGATGGCAGGGTCGATCATGTCCTCACGGTTGGAGGCGCCGATGACCAGGACGTTCTCCAGGGTCTCCACTCCGTCGATCTCGCTGAGCAGCTGAGGGACGATGGTGTTCTCCACGTCGGAGGAGACACCGGAGCCGCGCGTGCGGAACAGCGAGTCCATCTCGTCGAAGAAGACGATGACCGGCGTGCCCTCACTGGCCTTCTCGCGCGCCCGCTGGAAGACCAGGCGGATGTGCCGCTCGGTCTCGCCGACGTACTTGTTGAGGAGCTCCGGTCCCTTGATGTTGAGGAAATAGGACTTCCCCTCCTGGCCGGTCTTGGCCGCGACCTTCTTGGCCAGCGAGTTCGCGACTGCCTTGGCGATCAGTGTCTTGCCACAGCCGGGCGGGCCGTAGAGCAGGACGCCCTTCGGGGGCTTCAGCTGGTGCTCGATGAACAAGTCGGGGTGGAGGTACGGCAGCTCGACCGCGTCGCGGATCGCCTCGATCTGGGCCTTGAGGCCGCCGATCTTGTCGTAGTCGATGTCCGGGACTTCCTCGAGGACCAGCTCCTCGACCTCGGACTTCGGGACCTTCTCGTAGACGTAGCCGGACCGGGAGTCCAGCAGCAGCGAGTCTCCTGCTCGGATGGGCTGGTCGAACAACGGCTCGGCGATGCGGACGACGCGCTCCTCGTCGGCGTTCGCGATCACCAGGACTCGCTCGCCGTCAGCGAGGATCTCCTTGAGCATCACGACCTCGCCGACCTTCTCGAACTCGAGCGCGGCAACGACGTTCAGGGCCTCGTTGAGCATGACCTCCTGGCCCTTCTGGAGGCTCTCGAGCTCGACCGAAGGGCTGACGTTCACGCGCAGCTTGCGGCCGCCCGTGAAGACGTCGATGGAGCCGTCCTCGTTGCGGTTGAGGAAGGTCCCGAAACCGGCAGGTGGCTGAGCGAGGCGGTCCACCTCTTCCTTGAGCGTGATGATCTGATCGCGAGCCTCGCGCAGGGTCTGGGCCAGGCGTTCGTTCTGGGCCGTGACGGCCGCGAGGGAGCGCTGAGTGTCCGCAAGCCGGGACTCGAGCAGACGCGACGAGCCTGGGTTCTCAGCGATGCGGCGGCGCAGATCGGTGATTTCGTCCTCGAGGAACGAGATCTGGGTCTCGAGCTCCTCGGGCGTGTTTCTGCCTGGCTTGCTCGAACCACTCTCTGACGTGGCCATGCCCGTCACCTCCGCGAACCCGGCGCTCTGAATTCCAACCTACCTGCGGAGTGGGCGATGTGAAGAGGGATTTGCAGAGTGTCCGGTCACCAATTGGTCACATCCCGGACCGATGCGGCGTCTCGCCGGGTCTCTTCTTTACTGTTCGACGAGCGGCAGCATGCCCACTCGGGTCCCCGCCGAGGAGGGTTGGTTCTCCGGGAAGTGGCAGGCCACCCGGTGGCCCGGCCCCCGCTCGATCATCGGTGGCTCGTCGGTCTTGCAGATCTCCTGAGCCTTCCAGCAGCGGGTGTGGAAACGGCAGGCCGGAGGCGGGTTGATCGGTGAGGGCACGTCGCCCTGGAGCCGGATCCGCTCACGGGCAGTACGGCGACTGGTGTCCGGAATTGGGACAGCGGACATCAGCGCGACGGTGTACGGGTGCATCGGCTGCTCGTACAGGTCGTCCCGATCGGCCAGCTCGACGATCTTGCCCAGGTACATCACAGCGACGCGGTCCGACACGTGCCGCACCACCGACAGGTCGTGGGCGATCATCACGTAGGTCAGGCCGAGCTCGTCCTGCAGGTCCTCGAGCAGGTTCACCACCTGCGCCTGGATCGACACGTCGAGGGCCGACACCGGCTCGTCCGCGACGATCAGCTTGGGCTTGAGCGCGAGGGTGCGAGCGATGCCGATGCGCTGCCGCTGGCCGCCGGAGAACTCGTGCGGATAGCGGTTGTAGTGCTCGGGGTTGAGGCCGACCAGCTCCAGGAGCGACTGAACCGCCTTCTTCACGCCGCCGGGCGGGTCGACCTTCTGCAGGGTGTACGGCGCACCGACGATCCTGCCGACCGTGTGACGCGGGTTCAGCGAGGAGTACGGGTCCTGGAAGATCATTTGGATGTCGCGTCGCAGCGGCCGCATGGCCCTGTCGCTCAGATGCGTGATGTCCCTGCCCTCGAAGACGATCTTGCCGTCCGTGGGCTGATCCAGCCTTGTGATGAGACGACCCGTCGTGCTCTTGCCGCAGCCCGACTCACCTACCAGGGACAGGGTCTCGCCCTGCCGGATGGTGAAGTTCACGCCGTCGACGGCCTGGACCGCAGCGATCTGACGCTGCAGCACACCGGCCCGGATCGGAAAGTGCCGCACCAGGTTCGACACGGAGAGGATCTCCTCGCCGAGCTCGGGTTTCGGGACAGCTTCGTTCGTCTCGTTCATAGCTTGGGCTGAATCTCCTCGGACCAGATGCGACGTCGCTCGTCAGGCGGGAGGTGGCAAGCCACCAGGTGAGCGGCCTCGGCGCCGTTCTCGGCGAGCTCCGGCCGCTCGCTGGTGGCGAGGCCATCGGTGCGGCCTGCGTACTCGCAGCGCGGGTTGAACGCGCAGCCCAGAGGCAGGTTGATGAGGGACGGCGGGGTGCCTTTGATGGGGATCAGCCGATCCGTGCGGGCACGGTCCATCCGGGGCATCGAGCCGAGCAGTCCCCAGGTGTACGGGTGCTCGGGGTGGTTGAAGATCGAGGCGGCTGAGGCGTACTCAGCCGCGCGGCCGCCGTACATGACGAGGATGTCGTCGGCCAGCTCGGCGACCACGCCCAAGTCGTGGGTGATGATGATGACCGCCGCGTTGAAGTCTCGCTGCAGGTCCCGGATCAGGTCGAGGATCTGAGCCTGCACCGTGACGTCGAGGGCCGTCGTCGGCTCATCCGCGATGAGCAGGTCGGGGTCGCACGACAGAGCCATCGCGATCATGGCCCGCTGCCGCATCCCTCCGGAGTACTCGTGTGGGTAGGAGTCGACGCGGCGGTGTGGCTCGGGAATCCCGACCCGGCCCAGCAGGTCGATCGCGTGCTTCTTCGCGACCGCCTTCGAGACGTCGTTGTGGACCCGATAAGCCTCGATGATCTGGTTGCCCACCGTGTAGTAGGGATGCATCGCGGAGAGAGGGTCCTGGAAGATCATCGCCATCTCTTTGCCGCGGAGGTCGCGCACCTCCTCCGGATCGGCCGCGATCAGCTCCTGACCGTCGAGCCAGACCTCTCCCGTCAGCTTGGCCACGCCGCGCTTGTGGAGCCCCATGATGGACAGGCTGGTCACACTCTTGCCGGATCCGGACTCCCCCACGATGCCCAGGGTCTGCCCGCGGTCGAGGTGGAACGTGAGGCCGTCGACCGACTTGACCAGCCCGTCATCGGTCGGGAAGTGCACGCGCAGGTCCCGCACCTCGAGGAAGTGGGTCGGCTGAGACGTCGGGGTAGCCCCGTCGACGAGGACTCGCTCGGTCACTTGATCCTCACTCGCGGGTCGACGACGGCGTAGAGCAGGTCGACGATCAGGTTGGCGATGACCACGAACAGCGCCGCCAGGATCGTGACACCGAGGATCTTGGGCAGGTCGTTGGCCCGGATCGCCAGCACGGCGTACTCCCCCAGCCCGTGCAGACCGAACGTCGACTCGGTGAGCACTGCGCCACCGATGAGCAGGCCGAAGTCGAGGCCGAAGATCGTGACGATCGGGGTGAGCGCACCGCGCAGGCCGTGCTTGACCACGACGGTCCGTTCAGGCAGCCCCTTGGCCCGCGCCGTGCGTATGTAGTCCTCGTTCATCGTCTCGAGCATCCCCGCGCGCGTGAGTCGCGCGTACTGCGCCGAGAAGAGGAACGCGAGCGTCACCCAGGGCAGCAGCAGCGAGTAGGCCCAGTCGACGGGGTTCTCGAGGAGTGGTGTGTACGCCGAGCCCTTCGCGGTGATGTCCCACTTGTAGGAGAAGAACGCCAGCCCCATCAGGCCGGTCCAGAAGATCGGGAGGGAAACGCCCGCGAGGGCCAAGCCCATCGCTGCGCGGTCGAAGAACGTCCCGCGCCGCAGGGCCGACAGCACACCAATCGCGACGCCGAAGAACAGCCAGAGCACCGCGGCACCGATCGCGAGGGAGAAGGTGACGGGCGCGCGATCGAGGAGGTCGGGCAGCACCGGCTGTCGGGTAATGAACGAGTACCCGAGGCACGGCGCGGGGCAGCGCTCGACGCCGCTGCCGTAGTCGTACTCGGCACCGGTGAAGATGCCCTTCACCCAGGTGCCGTACTGGACGTAAAGGGGGTCGTTGAAGCCGAGCTTCTCGCTGACCGCGGCCACCGTCTCGGGGGTGGCACTACGGCCGACGTAGCGCGTCGCCAGGGTCTCCGCCGAGGAGCCGAGCAGGCGCGGGATCAGGAAGAAGATCGCGAAGGTGACCGCGCTGATGACGAACAGCAGCACGACCGCCCAGGCGAGCCTTCGGATGATGTATGCGTACACGGTGGTCGCGATCGGTGGCCGGCCAGGGGATCAGCCCCGGCCGGCCACGCTCGCTACTCCTTCTTGAGGGCTACTCGACACCCATCGAGATGTAGTCGTACTGGCCGAACGCCTCGTTGACGAAGACGTTGGTGATGCCGTCACCGCGGAGCGTCAGCGCCTTGGAGTAGATGCCCGGGTAGACCACTGCTTCCGCCATGACCAGCTCGTCGATCTCGCCCCAGTAACCCTCGCGGGTCGCCGTGTCGAGCTCGCCGATGGCCGTGTCGAGCAGCGCATCGATCTCGGGAACCCGAACGCTGAGGTTGGACGAGCCACCGGTCGGCCGGATCACCCGGCTGTCGACGATCTGCGAGAAGAACCCGAAGCCGTCGTTCCAGTCCGCCGACCAGCCGTTCGTCGCCAGGCCGATGTTGTTCTCGACCAGGTAGCTCGGCTTGCCGACCGTGTCGGAGAAGTAGGTTCCTTCCGCGAGCGGCTTGAGCGTCAGGTTGATCCCCACGGCCTTCAGCGCCTGCTGGAAGCCCTCGGCCGTAGCCTGCTCCTTCGGACGCTCGGTGCGGTAGGCGATGTTGGTGTCGAAGCCGTCGGGCTGGCCGCAGTCCGCCAACGCTGCCTTGGCGCCCTCGACGTCCGGACCCTCAGCGGCGCTGTCGTACGGGTCGAAGTCGATGTGACCCGGGATCGTGGGCGGGAGCATCGACGTGGCGATGTCACCGCCGGCGAGCGGACCACCGTAGGCCGCCTGGTAGAGCGAGCGGTCCATCGCCAGCATGACGGCCTTGCGGCAGTCGATGTTGTCGAGCGGCTTCACCGTCGGGATGATCGAGGTGTACCACGTCCGGGCCGAGCCGGGGTTGTCCGCCTTCGCCTTGATCTCCTCGTCGTTGAGGACGGTCGGCAGCGTGGCCGGCTGGACGCCGGTGCCCGCGACGTCGACATGGAGGTCGCCGTCGAGGATCCGGTTGTCCACATCCTCGGCGTTGAGGTTCAGCTCGATCTCGATGCGGTCCACCAGCGGGTTACGGTTCGGGTCGGTCGCCGGGTCCCACTCGGGGTTGCGGACCAGCACGTACTTCTTGCCCGCTTCCCAGCTCTCCCACATGTAAGGACCCGAGGAGATCACGTGCTCCTTGTACTTGGTTCCCGTGTCCTTGTCCTTCGGCACCGGGACCGTCTGCGGGGTCATCGCGAAGTAGTCGAATCCGGCGTACGCCGCCTTCAGGTGGAAGACGATCGTCCGCTCGTCCGGCGTCTCGATCGCCGAGCTGATGTCCATCTCAGGCGTCTTGTAGGGGCCCTTGTAGTCGGCCGGGTAGTCGAGGTACCCGTTGAAGTACTCGGGTCCGTTCGGGAACACCTCGCGGTCGAAGGCGCGCGTGACGGCGTACGCGACGTCCGCCGAGGTGATGGCCGTGCCGTCTTCGTAGACCAGACCCTCGCGCAGCGTGTAGGTCCAGGTCTTGCCACCCTCGCTCGGGGTGCCCAGGTCCTCGGCGAGATCGCCGACGAGCTCCTCGGACTCCTTGCCCGGTGCAACCTTGAACATGGTCAGGGCGCGACCGTAACCGCGCAGCAGGTTCCACGAGTACCCGTAGTAGGTGTCGCCCGGGTCGACAGAGTCGCCCCAGTCGCCCGACTTGCCCATCTTCAGCGTGCCACCGGTCTTGTCAGACGCGTTGAACACAGCCCCGACAGCGCCGTTGAACTCGGGGGTTGCTCCCCCGCCGCCGTTGCCGCCACCGTTACCGCCGTCGTCCCCACATGCGGAGAGCGTCAGCGCAGCCACGACGGCGATCGCGCCTAGTGACCTCAAGTGCTTCCTTCTCATGGCGTTGTCGAACCTTTCCTGTCGGGGCCCCTGGCGGAGCCGGACAACTGTGTGCGGTCCCTCACCGGGACCTGGGATCGATGGCGTCGCGAAGACCGTCACCGAAGAGGTTGAAGGCCAGGACGGTGACGAAGATCGCCAAGCCGGGCCAGAGCATGAAGTACGGCAGTGAGTAGTAGTCGACCGCGCGCGAGAGCATTTCCCCCCACGACGCAGTGGGAGGCAGCACCCCGACACCCAGGAAGGACAGCGCCGCCTCGAAGAGGATGTTGGTGGGGATCAGCAGCGTGGAGTAGACCAGGATCGGCGCGACCAGGTTGGGCAGGATCTCCCTCGCCAGGATGTAGGACCTGCGCGCGCCAAGGCTCCTGGCCGCATCGACGAACTCACGCTCGCGCAGAGTCAAAGTCTGCCCTCGGACGATCCGGCCGATGTAGGGCCAGTTGAAGAAGCCAATTACGAAGACGAGGATCAGGATCCGCAGGTTGTTGCCGGAGAGCCCGAAGGCAGAGTCTGGGATGACGCCGACCAGGGCGAGCGCGAAGACCAGCAACGGGAACGCCAGGAAGATGTCCATCAGACGGCTGATAACCCCGTCGACCCACCCCCCGACGAAGCCGGCGATGACGCCCATCGTCACGCCGATGACTACCGACAGCAGCGTCGCCAGGAACGCAATCAGCAGGGAAACTCTCGAGCCGTAGACGATCCGGCTGAACAGGTCCCGCCCGTTCTGCGGCTCGACCCCCATCAAGTGGTCCCAGCTGATGCCACCGAAAGTGCCGGTTGGCACCTGTGTGTTGGGGTCGATCTGGTCCCGGAAGTACATGTCGGGCGGGTGCCCGAAGGCCTTGACGATCCACGGGGCGAAGATTGCGACCAGGAGGAGCAGGATCAGGACGACCAACCCGGCGATGGCGACTTTGTCGCGCTTCAGCCGCCGCCACGCGATCTGCCCCAGCGACCGACCTTCGACGGCGCCCGTCTCGCCCAGCACATGGCTCTCTTCGCCGATCGGCAGCTCGAGCGGGGCGGTCACGGACATCCTTCCTCGCCGACGCGTCGTTGCGCCGGTGCATCCGTAACCTCTGCCCCCGGACAGGCGTCCGTCAACGACGAAACGGTTGACGTTGCTCAATCGTGACGAGAGCGAGTTCGGGACGTCACCTGCCCAGCGGAGGCGTCAGGCGTCGAAGGGTTCCTCCGCCACCGTAGGCGGCAGGTCCTGGGGACGCGGTCCCGTGTAGTCGACGCCGTACGCTCCCGGAGCGGGACGACGCTTCTTGCGGGGGGCCGTCTCCCCCGGTGCCATCCGGCGCGCGGTCACGAGGAAGCCGGTGTGCCCGATCATCTTGTGGCCGGGTCGGACCGCGAGCCCTTCGACGTGCCAGTCGCGCAGCAGGGTCTCCCACGGCTGCGGATCGGTGAATCCACCGTGGGCCCGGAGCGTCTCGACCGTGCGGCCCAGCTGGGTCGTCGTGGCGACGTACGCGCAGACGATGCCGCCCGGCGCCAAGGCGGCGGCGACGGCCTCCACGCACTCCCACGGGGCCAACATGTCGAGGATGACGCGGTCCACCTCGCGCTCCTCAAGTGACTCCGCGAGATCACCCACGGTCAGCTTCCACGCGGGGTGCCGGTCGCCGAAGAACTGGGTGACGTTGCGCTCGGCGATCTCGGCGAACTCCTCCCGCCGCTCGTACGACGACACGAGGCCGCCGGGACCGACCGCCCGGAGCAGCGAGCAGGTCAGAGCCCCCGAGCCGACGCCGGCCTCGACGACCCTGGCGCCGGGAAAGATGTCGGCCATCGCGACGATCTGGGCTGCATCCTTCGGGTAGACCACCGCGGCCCCACGGGGCATCGAGACGACGAACTCGCTGAGCAGGGGCCGGAACACGAGGTAGTCACCGCCGACGGACGACGTGACCGAGAAACCCTCGGGCCGGCCGATCAGCTCGTCGTGCTCGATGTGACCGCGGTTGCTGAAGAAGCGCTTGCCCGGCTCCAGGCAGATGTTGTGGCGGCGCCCCTTCGCGTCGGTGAGCCGGACCCACTCGCCCGGCTGCAGCGGCCCGCGATGGACTCCGGACCAGTGCTGGGGCGCGGCTGAATCAGGCGTCTCAGGGGGCATGGGCGCAGTTTAGGGGGTGCGTAGGGCGAAGGCCTTGTCGACGTCCACGGTCGCGAGGACGCCGTAAATGGTGCCGTCCGCCTCGACCAGGAGGTACTCGGTCGCAGGCGTCTTCTGCATTGCGTTGATGAGGCGCTCGCCGCTCAGGTCCACCGGCAGCATCAGCCCTGGGACGAGCGACCGCGCCACCATGCTGACCGGGGTCCAGGGCTTGCGCTCCTCCGGCACGACCTGGACGGCGCCCTCGACCACGATGCCTTGGGGGTGGCCGGAGGAGTCGAGCGCCACGATGCCGCCCGCGCCCTCCTCCTGTGCACGCCGGATGGCCTCGGACAGCGGGAGCTCCCCCGGAACGCTGAGAGTACGTCGCGCCAGGGTTCTCGCCTTGAGGTCGGGGAGCCGGTTGCGGAAGGTCGCATAGGTGATCGCCGACGATGCTGCGCCCCAGAGGAAGAATGCGAGCAGGGGGAAGAAGAACAGGTCGATTGTGCGGACCTCGAGACCGGCGGACACCATGATCAGCGGCGCGAGCGCGACCAGCACAGCGATCACGCGACCCGACCACCCGGCGATGATCGTGGAGCGGTGCCGGTTGCCGGTCGCAGCCCAGACGGCCGCGCGCAGGACTCGGCCACCGTCGAAGGGAAGACCCGGGACGAGGTTGAGCAGCCCGACAACGATGTTGGTGACCGCGACTCCGCCGACCGCGAGTTCAAGGAGACCGTCCGGCACGACCCACAGGAACGGGAGCATGACGCCGCCGACCACCAGCGAGGTCACCGGCCCGACGAAGGCGATCCAGAACTCCTGGCCCGGGGTCTCGGCCTCCCCCTCGATCTCGGTGGCGCCCCCGAAGAAGGACAGGGTGATCGAGTGGACCGCGATGCCGTAGCGCTTGGCGGCCACCGCGTGCGACATCTCGTGGAGGAGAACCGAGAGGTAGAAGAGGATCACGAAGGCCAGGCCTGCGACGTACTTGAGACCGCCGAGCCCTGGTTTGGCTTCTTCCACGGCGGGAGCCAGCGTCACGGTGAACAGTGCCGCGATGAGGATCCAGGTGGTGCTGACGTAGACGTCGACGCCGACGAGCGTGCCCACACGCATCGCGCCCGGCTTGCGGCGCAAGGGAGTGCGTTCGGGGGTTTCGTCCACAACGCAAACGTACTGCCCCGGGCGGCGCAAACCTGTCGGCCCCCTCGCCTACTGTCGTCGTGTGAGCAATGAGGCGACCGAAGTCGAGCGGACCCTGGTCGATGGCGTTGACGTGCTGGGTGCCCTGTCCCCGAGCCGCGCGAGCGACTTCATGGCGTGTCCCCTGCTCTACCGCTTCCGCACGATCGACAAGCTGCCCGAGCCCTACTCACCCCTCGCCGTGCGCGGGACGGTGGTCCACAAGGTGCTCGAGGACCTCTTCGACCTACCCGCCGCGGAGCGCACGCCGGATCGCGCAGCGGACCTGCTGGTGCCCTCATGGGAGGCCTTGCTCGAGGCCGAGCCGGCAGTCGCCGAGATGTTCACCGGCGACGAGGGACCGTCTGTTGTCGACTGGCTCGCGTCGTGCGGGGACGCTCTGGAGCGCTACTTCGAGCTCGAGGACCCGACCCGGCTGGAGCCGGCCGAGCGGGAGTTCTACGTCGAGACGGTGCTGGACTCCAAGCTGCTGCTTCGCGGGTTCGTCGACCGGCTAGATGTCGCGCCCGGTGGCGAGATCAGAGTTGTGGACTACAAGGGTTTGGCTGTAGACACTCCATTGCCTACCCCGACCGGCTGGACGACGATGGGCGAGGTCCGTGTCGGCGATGCGCTCATCGGAAGCGACGGACGCCCGACTCTTGTCACGGTGAAATCGGAGGTCCATCAGCGACCCTGCTACCGACTCGTGTTCGCGGACGGTTCATCCGTGGTGTGCGACAACGTTCACCTATGGAGTGTTGTGACCACGCACCGCCAACGCCAGACGGGTGTCACCATCGCGACCGAAGACTTGTGGCGCCTCCACGAGACGCTGACGTCAAGGGGGACGCCAGAATCGCTTTGGGTCGTCACGGGTGGGGCGCTCGAGTTGCCCGATCGCAACGACCTGCCGGTAGACCCCTGGCTTCTTGGTGCATGGCTCGGCGATGGAGACACCCGAGGCAACGTCTTCACGGTAGGCAAGGCTGATCTTGCGGACATGCTCACTCTGTTCAAGGAGCGTTGGCCCCGAGAAGTGAATACGACCGCAGACAATTCGGCGATGCGGGTGACTCTCGGCCGATGGACGGACCAGTGCACCTTTGGTCACAAGGAGTTCAAACCTCCTACGGCGGGGCACCCGTCGCGACGGTGCGCGCACGAGTCGCGTCATTCTGAGCTGACAGCATGGAATCTTCCCTTCGGCTCGGACCTGGACCGGGCTGGAGTCCGCGGCAACAAGCACATTCCGTCGGTGTATTTCCGCGCCGGCAACCAGCAGCGGATCGATCTGCTGCGGGGTCTGATGGACACTGATGGCTGGTGGAACAAGAAGCGTCGCCGGGCCGGCTTCACCACCACGGACGACCAACTGGCACGAGACGTAGTGCACCTGCTCCGCACATTGGGGATTCACCCACAACACTTCGTCAAGCCCTATGTGAACCGGGTGCGGCCTGGTCGGAACTGGCATGTCATCGAGTTCACTTCTCCAGCGTTCAACCCGTTTTCGCTGCCTCGGAAGGCTCACGCCGCGGAGCACGGAGTGACCGAACTACAGCGAAAGCTCGCAGGTCGCCGAATCCTAAGGTCGGTGGAACCGGTCGAGTCGGTCCCGACGCAATGTGTCGCCGTCGATGCACTGGACTCGCTCTACCTGTGTGGCGTGGGGTTCGTGCCAACGCACAACACCGGCAGAGCCCCTGGCGAGTGGTTCGAGGCCAAGGCGCTCTTCCAGATGAAGTTCTACGCGCTGGTCATCTGGAAGACCCGCGGCGTCGTGCCGAAGATGCTGCAGCTGATCTATCTCGGCAACTCCGAGGTGCTCCGCTACGAGCCGGACGAGGCCGACCTGCTCGCGACCGAGCGGAAGGTGCAGGCGATCTGGGAGGCCATCAAGCTGGCCCGCGACACGGGTGACTGGCGGCCCAACCCGGGTGCCATCTGTGGCTGGTGCGCCCACAAGTCACTGTGTCCCGAGTTCGGCGGTACGCCCCCAGCGCTTCCCACGAGCGAGGTGCCCGACCGGTTCGCCGACCCGGAGGAGCCTCTCCTATAGGAGCCCGCGAAGTGCCTCCCAGGACTCCGGGCAGGTCGCGGTGAAGACCCGACGCTCCCCATCCAGCACTGGCACGTGGTTCGGTACGACGAGCACGGTGCAGCCCGCTGCTTCGGCGGACCTTGCGCCCGTGTTCGAGTCCTCGATCGCGACGGTGTCGGCCGGGCTGACGTTGAGTAGAGCCGCCGCCTTCAGGTAGGGCTCCGGGTGCGGCTTCCCCTGCTGGACGGCGTCGCCGGTCACGACGACCCGGAACGTGCCTGCCGGTAGAGCGTCGAGCACCGGCTGCACGAAGCGTCGGTAGGACATGGTCACCAAGGCGCAGGGCACCCCGTGCGACGCAAGGTCTGCCAGGAGCTCCACGGCTCCCGGGCGCCACGGCACCGCCCGCTCGACGTGTGCGGTGACACCGTCCAGGAGGATCTCGACGATCTCGGCCGGCTCGAGGTCGACTCCCCCGTGCTCGCGGATGTAGCGACCCGACTCGAGCAGGTCGTTGCCGACCAGGTTGAGGGCATCGGCCTTTGTCCAGGTCCCCCCGTGCGCCTCAACCAGCTCGGTCTCGACCTCGATCCAGTAGGGCTCGGTGTCCACGAGAGTCCCGTCCATGTCCCAGAGGACGGCGACGGGGTCAGTCCTCAGGCTCATACGCCAGGTTGGGGGCGAGCCACTTCTCGGCCTCCGCCATGGTCCAGCCTTTGCGCCGGGCATAGTCGGCGACCTGGTCCTGGCCGATGCGACCGACCACGAAGTACTGCGACTCCGGGTGGGAGAGGTACCAGCCGCTCACCGCGGCAGCCGGCCACATCGCCATCGACTCGGTCAGCTGGATGCCCGTGCGCGTCTCGGCGTCCAAGAGGTCCCAGAGGAGCTGCTTCTCGGTGTGGTCCGGGCAGGCGGGGTAGCCCGGTGCGGGGCGGATGCCGGCGTACCTCTCCTTGATGAGGGCAACGTTGTCGAGGTGCTCGTCCGGCGCGTAGCCCCAGAACTCCTTGCGCACCCGCTCGTGCAACCGCTCGGCGAAGGCCTCGGCCAGCCGGTCGGCGAGGGACTCCAGCAGGATCGCGCTGTAGTCGTCGATCGCGGCCTTGAACTCCTTGATCTTGGTCTCGGAGCCGAGTCCGGCGGTCACGGCGAATCCGCCGATGTAGTCCGGAATCCCCTGCGGGGCGATGAAGTCGGAGAGGGCCTTGTTGGCCACACCCTGACGGTGCTCGCCCTGCTGACGCAGGTGGTGCAGGGTGGTCAGGACGGTCGAGCGCGACTCGTCGGCGTACACCTCGATGTCGTCGGCGCCCAGCCGGTTGGCCGGGAAGAGCCCGATCACGCCGCTCGCCCGGAGCCACTTGCCCGCGATCAAGTCGTCCAGCATCTTCTGGGCGTCGTCGTACAGCTTCCTCGCGGCCTCGCCACTCGCAGGGTTGTTGAGGATATCGGGGAAGGACCCCTTCATCTCCCACGCGTTGAAGAACGGCTGCCAGTCGATGTAGCGCCGCAGCTCCTCGAGGTTGTAGTCCTCGAAGGTCTTGATGAACTGGGTCGCGCGCCCGCCTCGAGCGTCCGGCACATGCGACCAGACGTCCTTCGACTGCTGGGAGAGCAGGTGCGGCCTGGGCGGGTGGTACGACGACCAGTCAATCGGTGCTGCCGCCGCGCGGGCGCGCTCGAGCGACAGCATGGCGCGCTCGTTCAGGCGCTGGGCGTGCCTGGCCCGGATCGAGTCGTAGTCCGCCTTGACCTCGTCCATGAGCTTCGGACGTTGCTCGTCCGACAGCAGCTGCGACGCGACGGGGACGGAGCGCGAAGCGTCCTTCACCCACACGACGGGCCCGTGGTACTTCGGGTCGACCTTGACAGCCGTGTGCGCCCGGCTGGTCGTAGCCCCCCCGATCAGCAGCGGGATCTCGAAGCCCTGACGTTCCATCTCGGTCGCGAAGTTGACCATCTCGTCCAGCGACGGGGTGATCAGACCCGAGAGCCCGATGATGTCTGCACCCTCGGCTCTCGCCGCGTCGATGATCTTTTGCGCGGGCACCATCACGCCGAGGTCGACGACGTCGTAGTTGTTGCACTGCAGGACCACACCGACGATGTTCTTGCCGATGTCATGGACGTCGCCCTTGACCGTCGCCATGACGATCTTGCCCTTCGTGTGCGCGGCCTCGCCGGGCTTCTTCTCGGCCTCGATGAAAGGGATGAGGTAGGCCACTGCCTTCTTCATCACCCGTGCCGACTTCACCACCTGGGGAAGGAACATCTTCCCCGCTCCGAACAGGTCGCCGACGACGTTCATGCCGTCCATGAGCGGGCCTTCGATGACCTCGATGGGACGGCCGCCGCGGGCAGAGATCTCCTGGCGGAGCTCCTCGGTGTCGGACTCGGCGAAGTCGTCGATGCCCTTCACCAGTGCGTGGGTGATCCGCTCCCCGACAGGGAGCGACCGCCACTCCTCGTCCGCGACCTCCTTGACCGTGCCGTCGCCGCGATAGTCCTCGGCGATCTCGAGCAGGCGCTCGGTGGAGTCCGCCCGCCGGTTGAGGATGACGTCCTCGATGCGGTCGCGCAGCTCGGCTGGGATCTCGTCGTAGACCTCGAGCGCACCGGCGTTGACGATTCCCATGTCCATGCCGGCCTTGATCGCGTGGTACAGGAAGACCGCGTGGATCGCCTCGCGCACCGGGTTGTTGCCGCGGAAGGAGAAGGACACGTTGGAGACACCACCCGAGACGAGCGCGCCGGGGAGGTTCTCTTTGATCCACCGGGTGGCCTCGATGAAGTCCACGCCGTACGTCGCGTGCTCCTCGATGCCGGTGGCGACAGCGAACACGTTCGGGTCGAAGATGATGTCCTCTGCGGGAAGGCCGACATCCTCGGTGAGGATGCGGTACGCCCTGCCGCAGATCTCCTTGCGGCGCTCCAGGTTGTCGGCCTGGCCGTCCTCGTCGAAGGCCATCACGACGGCGGCTGCGCCGTACTTGCGGACCAAGCGTGCTTGCTCGACGAACTTCTCTTCGCCCTCCTTGAGGGAGATGGAGTTCACGATCGGCTTGCCCTGCACATTGCGCAGACCGGTCTCGATGACCTCCCACTTGGACGAGTCGATCATCAAGGGCACCCGCGAGATGTCGGGCTCGCTCGCGATGAGCTTCGTGAACCGGTCCATCGCGGCGACGCCGTCGATCATGCCCTCGTCCATGTTGATGTCGATGATCTGTGCTCCGGCCTCGACCTGCTGCCGTGCGACCGACAGGGCTGTCGGGTAGTCCCCCGCCTTGATGAGGTTCCTGAAGCGTGCGGACCCGGTGATGTTGGTGCGTTCTCCGACGTTCACGAAGAGCGACTGCTCGTTGATCGTCACGGGCTCGAGACCTGCGAGGCGCATGGCTGCCTCGTGCTCGTGCGGCACGCGGGGCTTCTGCCCCTCGGCAGCCTCCGCGATCGCCTGGATGTGGGGTGGTGTCGTGCCGCAGCAGCCACCCAGGATGTTCACCAGCCCGCTGGCGGCGAACTCCTCGAGAATCGAGGCAGTCTGGTCCGGAGTCTCGTCGTACTCGCCGAACGCGTTGGGCAGACCGGCGTTGGGGTATGCGGACACGAAGCAGTCCGCGACCCGGGACAGCTCGGCCAGGTAGGGACGCATCTCGGCTGCACCCAGCGCGCAGTTGAGGCCAACGACCAGCGGCTGGGCATGGCGGACGGAGTTCCAGAACGCTTCAGTGACCTGCCCGGACAGGGTGCGACCCGAGGCGTCGGTGATGGTGCCGGAGACCACCACCGGCCAGCGGCGGCCGCGCTCCTCGAACAGCGTCTCGACGGCGAAGATTGCGGCCTTGGCGTTGAGGGTGTCGAAGATCGTCTCGATGACGAGCAGGTCCGAGCCGCCGTCGACCAGCCCGCTCGCCTGCACGAGGTAGGCGTCGACCAGCTGCTCGTAGCTCACGTTGCGCACGCCGGGGTCGTTGACGTCCGGCGAGATCGAGGCTGTGCGCGTCGTGGGACCTAGTGCCCCGGCGACGTACCGCTTCTTCTCCGGCGTTGCCAGCGCGTCACACTCGCGACGAGCCAGCTTCGCCGCCTCGAAGTTCACCTCGTAGGCGAGCTCTTCCATGCCGTAGTCGGCTAGCGATATCGAGTTGGCGTTGAACGTGTTGGTCTCGATGATGTCCGCGCCGGCCTCGAGGTACTCGCGATGGATGCCGGCGACGATGTCGGGCTGGGTCAGCGTCAGCAGGTCGTTGTTGCCCTGGACGTCGGAGGGCCAGTCCTTGAAACGTTCCCCGCGGTAGCCCGCCTCGTCCGGGCGGTCGCGCTGGATCGCCGTACCCATGGCGCCGTCCAGGATGACGATGCGGTCACGCAGGAGCGCAGCGAGCTCCTCCGTGACGTCCGGGCGGACCAACGACGAGTCAGACAAAGAGGTTCCTTCGCGGTGGGTGGTTTGTCCTTACAAGCGTAGGCGCGGCCGCGCAGCGCCCCCGCTCAATAACCGCATCCTGACACCTGGGTCCTGCAGGCGGTCCGCCCGACCCGTGCATAGGGTGTGAGGGTGATCGAGATCGAGGACGTCCCCGACCTGCGAGCGCCGGTGCTCATCGCCGCGTTCGAGGGTTGGAACGACGCTGCCGACGCCGCGTCAGGCGTCGTCGACCACCTGATGCGGGAGTGGGATGCTCAGGTCGTCGCGGCGATCGATCCCGAGGACTACTACGACTTCCAGGTGAACCGTCCCATTGTGGGCACGGACGAGCACGGCATGCGCCGGATCACGTGGCCCTCGACGCAGCTGGCCATCGCATCCCCGAAGGGCGCGCTCCGTGACGTGATCCTGCTCCGCGGGATCGAGCCCAGCATGCGGTGGCGTCAGTTCTGTGGCGAGCTGCTGGCCGCCGCCGACGAGCTAGGGGCCGAGCTGGTCGTGACCTTG
>DATILB010000140.1:0-5795 GCA_035477015.1 Nocardioidaceae bacterium
AGCAACACGACGACCGCACCGCACAGCGCCGCGGCAATGGCGGCATCGCGACGATCGACGGACTGCGTACCCGAGAGGCTCATCTGCTCGCCCTTCGTGACGAATGGTCAGAGCAGTGGGGTCGCGACGGTGCGACGGAGAACGAGTTGGCCCGGGCATCGCACCATGCCCGGCTCGTGCATTTCCCACTAGATCAGCGATCGTTTCCGATCAACCTGCGCGAACCGTCACAGCCGCGTTACAAGTTAGGCACCCCCGATTTCACAGGTGTGAGGTGAGCGTGGCAGACCGGCTCAGCCGGCCCACCAACCCCGACCGCCGAACCAGTCCCGGTACGACGAACCGCCTTGTGGGGCACGCGATCCGAGGTAGCTGCCGACGACGGCGACACCGAGGTCGTCGAGCTCGGGGGCGACGACGCGACCGTCGGCACGCTTGGCCATCGAGTCGATGAAGCGTGCGAGACCAGGGTCCTCGCCGAGGCGGAAGAACGTGACCTGCGCGCCGAGGCGGGCGAGGTCGTCGAGCGCTCGGACGGTGTACGCGAGAGTCAGCGGGTGCGGCGGGTAGTCGAAGTACACCTCGCCGTCGGGCTCGAGGTGTGACGTCGGCTCCCCATCGGTGACGATGAGCAGGACCGGTTGCGCGTTCGGGTGCTTGCGGAAGTGCCGGTGCGCCAGCAGCAGTGCGTGGTGCAGGTTCGTGCCCTTGTCCCAGAGCGCGTCGAGGGCGGTCAGCTCGTCGATGTCCATGACGCGTGCGTGCCGTCCGAAGCCGATGAGCTGCAGGTGGTCTCCGCGGAAGCGGCTCTGGATCAGGGTGTGCAGCGCGAGCGCGGTCCGCTTCATCGGGACCCAGCGGCCGTCCATCGCCATCGAGAAGGACGTGTCGACCAACAGAGCGACCGCGGCTTCCGTGCGGGCTTCTGTCTCGGCGATCTCGACGTCGCGGAGATCCATCACCGGGCCGCCGCCCTCGGATGCCCGTCGCAGCACGCCGTTCAAGACAGTTCTGGTGGTGTCCCAGGGCTCAGTGTCCCCGAAGGCCCACTCGCGCGAGGCGCCCGTCCGCTCTCCCGCAGCGCCTCGCTGGCGCAGGTCCCGCGCACCCTGCCGTCCGGACATCCGCTGGGCGACGTCGCGCAGCAGCGCCTTGCCGAGCTGCCGGATTGCTTTCGGCGAGAGCTTGAGCACGCCGTCCGAGCCGGTCTTGAGGAAGCCGCTGTCGCGCAGCGACCGCTCGAGCTCACGAAGTCGCTCGGCGTCGACCACAGCCTCGTCGCCGAGTGTGCGTGCGAGCTTGTCGAGGTCGACGTCGTCGAGGCGCGCACCGGCGTACGACTGGGAGAGCTGGTCGGCCAGGTCGTCGAGGTCGGCGAGCTCCTGGAGTACGCCGGTCCCGTCGCCGAGGCCGAGCCCCTGCTCCCCCTCGAACCGCTCGCCCGACCACCAGTCCTCGCCCGGTCGAAGCGCCTGGAGGTTCGCGTCGAGGTTGTTGAGCGACTGCATCAGCTCGGGACTCCCGAACGCCTGCATCGCAAGCGCGTCAAGCTCGTCGCGCTGCTCCTGCGTCATGGAGTTGCGCATCCGTTGAGCCGCGGCGGCTCGTTGGGCCAGTGCGTCGATCAGCTCGTCGACGTTCTGCGGACTCTCGGGGAAGAAGTCCCCGTGCTTGTCCATGAAGTCTTCGAACATCTCCTGGCTGTCCTCACCGCGACGATGTGCGGCGAGCAGGTCGTTGAGGTCGCGGAGCATCTCGTTGACGGCGGCGCGGTCCTCGTCGGTGGCGTTCTCGAGTGCCTGCTTCATGCCCTGGAAGCGCTGGTCGAGCATCTCTCGTCCGAGCAGGTCCTTGATGCGCTCGTAGTCGGCCCGCGCTTGCTGGGACCGCCATTGGTACTCCGACAGCGCGGACACCGCCGACGCGGTGGAGGTCGGCAGCTCGGCCAGCTGCATCTCGGCGAAGCGCGCCTCGTCGTCGAGATCACGAGCCAGCAGCTTGCGCTCCTCCAGCACCGCCCTGTCGAGCAGCTGCTTCACCTCGCGCAGCGTGCCGTCGAGGTTGTGCTTCTGCGTGAGCTCGCGGCGTCGCATCGCGACGCGGCGGGCCAGCTCGTCGAGGCCGGTGGCGTCACGCCCACCGCGGCGGAGGTACTCCGCCATTGCGCGCTCGGGTGAGTACCCGGCCATCACGTCCTGCCCGATCGCGTCGAGCGCCTCCGCGATGTCGACCGGTGGCGCGAGCGGGTCCGGACCGCCCACATAGCGGCCGTAGCGAGATTTGTGTGTGCTCACCCGTAGACCGTCTCGCCGTCCGCCGAGTCCTTGCTGATCTTCTGCGCGAGGAAGAGACCCTCGAGCGCCAGCTCGATCGCGCTGGCGCGCTCGCCGTCGGTCTTCGCCCCGAGGCGATCCATGACCTGGTCGTAGAGGTCGGACTCCCCGAGGATCGGCAAGCCGGTCAGGAAGTCGAGCGCCGAGACCCGGTCACCGGTCGTCACGACAGCACCTTCCGCGAAAGCGTCGACGAGCAGTGCGAAGTCGATCCCGCGCAGCCGGTGCCGCACGGTGTCGGCCGTCGCCTTCCGCAGCAGATGCTCGAGGGTCTGCCGCTCGCGCCCCTCCTCGCCGGTCTCGAACTCGACCTTGCCGCCCAGCACGTCGACCGTCGTCTCCAGGTCGACCACCCGAGCCACCGGCTCGTCCTCACCCTGGGTTGCGGCCCGGTGCAACGCGGCCGCCGCGATCGTCTCCGCGCCGGCGATCGAGAAGCGCGCGCTGACTCCGGACCGTTGGTCGACGGCACGCGACTCACGAAGGCCGCGCGTGAAGCGGGCAAGGATCTCGACGAGGAAGTCGGGCACGTTCGCGACGAGCTCCGACTCCTGCAGGATGACCGCGATCTCGTCCTCGAGCTCGACCGGGTAGTGCGTGCGGATCTCGGCGCCGAAGCGGTCCTTGAGCGGCGTGATGATGCGACCGCGGTTGGTGTAGTCCTCAGGGTTGGCCGTCGCCATCACCAGTACGTCGAGCGGGAGCCTCAGCACGTAGCCACGGATCTGGATGTCGCGCTCCTCCATCACGTTGAGCATCGACACCTGGATCCGCTCGGCGAGGTCGGGGAGCTCGTTGATCGCGACGATGCCGCGGTGCGAGCGCGGGATGAGGCCGAAGTGGATCGTCTCGGGGTCGCCCAGCGAACGGCCCTCCGCAACCTTCATCGGGTCGACGTCGCCGATGAGGTCGGCGACGCTCGTGTCGGGGGTGGCGAGCTTCTCGGCGTACCTCTCCTCGCGGTGCCGCCAGACCACGGGCAACGTGTCTCCGAGCTCCGCCGCCCTCCGCTTCGACTCGTCGGTGATGGGTTCGTACGGGTGCTCGCCCAGGTCCGCGCCCTCGATGACCGGGGTCCACTCGTCGAGCAGCCCGACCAAGGTGCGCAGGATGCGGGTCTTGCCCTGGCCACGCTCGCCGAGGAGTACGACGTCGTGGCCCGCGATGAGCGCACGCTCGAGCTGAGGGATCACGGTGTCGCCGAAGCCGTGCAGCCCCGGCCAGGGGTCACGACCTTCGGAGAGGGCGGAGACGAGGTTGTCGCGGAGCTCTTGGCGGATGCTCTTCTGCTGGTGGCCGGAGGCGCGGAGCTCTCCGACGGTGTTTGCTGCTGGGTGAACTGCGGGGGCGTCGGTCACCTGCCCAAACTAACCCCGTGCCGGTGACGCAACCAGTGGGTTGATTGCTACCCTAGGGGGGTATAGTATCGCCGCCATGGACCACGAGGAGCACGCCCACCACGGGTACATCGGCAAGAAGGACGACTACCTCCGGCGCCTCAAGCGCATCGAGGGCCAGGCGCGGGGTCTCCAGCGCATGGTCGAGGAGGAGAAGTACTGCATCGACATCCTCACGCAGGTGTCGGCGATGACCAGCGCACTGCAGTCGGTCGCGCTCGGCCTCCTCGAGGAGCACATGCAGCACTGCGTCGTCGACGCTGCCCGCGCCGGCGGCCCCGAGGCCGACATCAAGATCAAGGAAGCGGCCGACGCGATCGCGCGCCTGGTCCGCTCGTAGAGAGGAACACCATGAGCACCCAGACCTACACCGTCAGCGGCATGACCTGCGGCCACTGCGTCGCCTCCGTGACCGAGGAGGTCCAGGAGATCGCCGGCGTGACCGACGTACAGGTCGACCTGGCCAGCGGCTCCCTGACCCTGACCGCGAGTGAGCCGGTCGACGACGCGTCCGTGAAGGCTGCCGTCGAAGAGGCCGGCTACCAGCTGGCATGAGTACGCCACTGCGGGTCCTCGCCTTCCTCGCTGCCCTGAGCGCCGCGTTCGTCGCGGCCTGGGGCGTCGGGAAGGTCGTGGACCCCATCTCCACCCCGCCTGCCGCCCATGAGGAGGCAGGGCACGGTGAGGAGTTGGAGCACCTGCCGGGCGGGCTGATGGTGTCGCAGGACGGCTACACGTTCGTTGCTGAGTCTCAGGCAGCAGCCGGACGAGGCGTCCCGATCTCGTTCACCATCACCGGCCCTGACGGCTCGCCGGTCACGTCGTACGACGTGGAGCACGAGAAGCAGCTGCACCTCATCGCCGTACGACGTGACTTCTCGGGGTTCCAGCACGTGCACCCGGAGCTCGACGCGAGCGGCACGTGGCGCACCGACCTCGACCTCTCGCCCGGACCGTGGCGGCTGTTCGCCGACTTCACCCCTGTCGGAGGTGAGGGCCTCACGCTGGGCACCGACCTGGCAGTGGCCGGGAAGTACCTCCCGTCCATGCAGCTGCCCGGGGACACTCGGACGGCCTCGGTCGGCCGGTATCAGCTGCAGCTCGACGGTGAGCTGGTCGGCGGCACCGACTCCCGCCTGACCCTGTCCGTCACGAAGGATGGGGAGGTCGTAGAGACCGAGCCCTACCTCGGGGCATCCGGGCACCTGGTCGCGCTGCGGCGGGGAGATCTCGCCTATCTCCATGTGCACCCGGAGAGCGTCGAGGATCTCGAGTTCATCGCCGAGGTGCCGAGTGCCGGCAGCTATTACCTCTACCTCGACTTCAAGGTCGACGGCGTCGTACGGACGGCTGCGTTCACGCTCACCGCAGGTGGTGGCGATGACGAGCACTGAGTCGACTCAGGGCATCGAGCTCGAGATCACCGGCATGACCTGCGCGTCCTGCGCGAACCGGATCGAGCGCAAGCTCAACAAGCTCGACGGAGTGACCGCGACGGTGAACTACGCGACCGAGAAGGCGAAGGTTCTCTTCCCCTTCGAGCTCGCTCCGGACGTGCTGATCAGCGCCGTCGAGCAGGCCGGGTACGGCGCCAAGCTGCCGACGGCGGAGCGCGAGGCCACGGAGATAGATCCGACCAGGCCGCTTCGCGACCGGCTGCTGATCTCGACGGCGTTGACCATCCCTGTGGTCCTGCTTGCGATGGTGCCGGCGTGGCAGTTCGACTACTGGCAGTGGCTCTCCCTGACCCTCGCGGCGCCGGTCGTCGTGTGGGGTGCGTGGCCGTTCCACAAGGCCGCGTGGACGAACCTCCGGCACGGTACGACGACGATGGACACCCTTATCTCGCTGGGCACCCTGGCCGCACTGGGGTGGTCGGTCTACGCGCTGTTCTGGGGCACCGCGGGCACACCCGGCATGACGCACCCGTTCGAGCTCACCGTCGAGCGCACCGACGGCGCCGGCAACATCTACCTCGAGGCTGCCGCCGGAGTCACTGCGTTCATCCTCGCCGGGCGGTACTTCGAGGTGCGGTCCAAGCGCCGCGCCGGTGCAGCGCTGCGTG
>DATILB010000141.1:0-1863 GCA_035477015.1 Nocardioidaceae bacterium
GATGTGCCGAGGTCATCCTCGGCAGGCTGCTGAGCACTACGCCGCCGTACCAGAGCTCCCGGCTTCGCTCCAGGCAGCGCTCGGTGAGCGCCAGTCCGATCCCATGGCCACGAGCTGCCTCGGCGACCCCCAGCATCCGGAACTCGCCTTCGTCCGGGCGCGCGATCTCGCCCCAGATGGTGCCGTTGGGGCAGTAGGTCACGCAGCCGACCACGTCGCCGTCGAGCAGGGCGACGTACAGCTCCGCGGTGCTGGCGCGGCTCGCCGTGTCGGCCAGCTTCTCGGCGTACCCGACCTCGGCGTTGTCGAGGAAGCCACCGGCACGGTAGGCCTCGACGACGATCTCTCCGGCCCGCGCGAGCTCCTCCGGCCTCGCCAGGCGGATCAGCAGGCCGTCCACCGACCTAAATACCAAAAGTGTTGCGTGGGTAGGTCGCGTTGACGTCGGTGATCACGTTGACCAGGTACGGCGCGTTGGCGTCGAACGCCCGGTCGATGGCAGCACCGATCTGCGTCGGGTCGGTGACCGTCTCGCCGCCTCCGCCGAGGGCCTTCACGACCTCGTCGTAGCGGGTCTGCGGCGCCAGGTCGGCAATCACGTCGTAGCCGTAGAGCATCTGCATGGGGCCCTTCTCCAGCGCCCAGGCGGAGTTGTTGCCGCAGATCATCACGACGGGGAGGTTGTGCCGCACCAGGGTGTCGACGTCCATGATCGACATGCCGGCAGCACCGTCGCCGAGCAGCAGCACGACCTGCGCCGAGGGTCGCGAGATGCGGGCGCCGATCGCGGCACCGAGCCCGGCGCCGAGGCAACCGTAGGGGCCCGGGTCGAGCCAGCAACCGGGCCTCGAAGGCTCGACGAACTTGCCGGCGAAGGACACGAAGTCACCGCCGTCGCCGATCACGACGGCGTCCTCAGCCAGTCGGGGGAGCAGCTCGCCGTAAATGCGGGCCGGGTGGATCGGGTCCGCCTCGGCGGTCAGCAGCGCGTTGTCCCGCTCGGTGGCAGCGCGGACGGTGTCCTGGAGGTTGGCCACCCACGCCGACCAGTCCGGCTTGCGCAGTTGCTGGCCGAACGCCGCGTGGATGCCGTCGAGGACGAGGGTCAGGTCGCCGTACGCCGACCCCGCGAGGTCGGCGTGCCCGGCGATGCCGGCGGCGGAGTCCGCGATGTGCACGACCTTCGCGGCAGGTGCACCGTCCTTGCCTCCGAACGCGCCGTAGCTCAGCCGGAAGTCGAGCGGAGTGCCGACCACGATCGTCAGGTCGCACTGTCCGAGCGCCAGTCCGCGGGCCTTGGTCATCAACAGCGCGTGGCCGCCAGGGATGACGCCCCGACCCATGCCGTTGGTGATGGCGGGGAGCCCGAGCGTCTCGACCAGTCGGAGAGCGGCCTCCTCGGCGCCGTCGGCCCAGACGTCCGAGCCGATCACGAGGACGGGCCGGTCCGCCGACGCGAGCAGCTCGCCAATGTGGTTGATGGCCTCGTCGTCGGGCGCGACCGCTGCGGGCGCGCTGAAGGCAGGACGCGTCACGGTGGCGCGGTCGAAGAACACATCCATCGGGATGTCGAGGAAGGTAGGTCCGCGGTGCGGCGAGCGGGCGACGGTGAACGCCTCGTCGACGGCCGTCGCGACCTGCTCCTTGTCGTGCACCGTCTTGGCGAGCTTGGTGATCGGCTCGAGCAGCGGGACGTGGTCGAACTCCTGCAGGCTGCCCATGCCCCACTTGTTGTCCGGAGCCCGGCCGCCGATCACGACCAAGGGAGCGCCGGAGAAGGACGCCTGGGTCACCGGGCTCATCCCGTTCGTGACCCCCGGTCCAGCGGTCAGCACCGCGAGGCCTGGCGTCCGGGTCAGCTTG
>DATILB010000142.1:0-3342 GCA_035477015.1 Nocardioidaceae bacterium
CGAGGAGGTCGACGCCCTCGAGGTGATGGGTATTCGCTCGATGCCCTATCTGGTCTCGACGCGTGTGCTGGCCGGAATGATCTGCGTGGGCCCGATCTTCGCGATGTCCCTGGTGGGCGCGTGGGTGGGGTGGAAGACCACGCAAGTGAACTTCTTCGGGCTGTCCGAGGGGACGTTCGACCATTACATGTTCACGTTCATGCAACCAATAGACATCCTCTTCTCGTTCATCCAGGCGCTGTTCGTGGCGGTGGTGGTCATCTTGATCCACACCTACTACGGGTACACCGCCACGGGTGGTCCCGCCGGCGTGGGTGAGGCGGTCGGCAAGGCCGTGCGTACCTCCCTCGTCGCGGTCCTCACTGTCCAGCTCTGCGTCGCCATGGCTCTCTACGGCGGCGTCAACACCTTCAGGATCTCCGGATGAGCGCCCCACTGAACACCATCGGCCCGGCCGAGGCATTCCGCAGAAGGGCTGCGGTGCGCAACCGCATCTCCGCGGTGGCCCTCCTCGCCATCATGGCGGGGATCGTCTCGCTCACCGTCGCGCTCTACAGCCAGGCGTTCATCGACACGGCGAACGTCACTGTTCGCGCCGAGCGCGCCGGACTCCAGATGCGCAAGGGCACCATCGTCAAGCTCCGCGGCGTCGACGTCGGACGGACCGGGAAGTCGACACTCAACCCGGACGGCAGCGTCGACGTGGAGCTGAAGCTCAAGCCCGAGATGCTCGACGACATCCCGTCGAACGTCATCGTGTCGCTGGAGCAGCTCACCGCGTTCGGTAACAAGCACATCGCACTCACCGTGCCGTCCGACCCCGCCCCGACGCATGTGGAGGCCGGGGACGTCATCGACGTGCGCAACGTGAGCGTCGAGATCAACACCGTCTACGAGCACCTCGCCGACGTCCTGGCCGCGGCCAAGCCGGCGAAGGTGAATGCCGTCCTTGGTGCACTTGCCGAGTCGCTCGAAGGGCAGGGCGAGAACCTTGGGCAGACGCTCGAGACGTTGAACACCTACATCGGTCAGATCAATGGCGACCTGCCCGCGCTCCAGCGCGACTTCGAGAAGGGGGCCGACGTCCTGGGCCTGTACGCCGACGTGGCACCGGACCTCATGTCGATCCTGGCCAACGGCTCGGTCACCGCGGAGTCGATCTCGTCCGAGAAGGACCAGCTCGCCCGGTTCCTGGACTCAATGGACAGCGTCTCGGCACGCGGCACGGCCTTCCTGGCACGCAACGCCGATCCGCTGATCGACGTCCTGGCTTCGTCCCTGCCGACGACCGAACTCTTGGAGCGGTACTCGCCTCAGCTCTCCTGCTTCCTTAAGGGCTTGGACAAGGCCAACAGGCTGATTGAACACGCCTTCGGGACCCAGTTCCCGGGCCTCGTGGCGAACGTGACCGTGATGGCCAGCGAGAACCTGCCCTACCGCCTCCCGGACAACCTGCCGGTGATGGGGGCGAGGAACGGTCCCGACTGCCTCGGCCTGCCGGGCTACGACGGCAAGTCTCACCTGAACCTTCCGAACTTCGACCTCGGCGGGACCGCCAGAACCCCGGTCCCCGAGGGCGACGCGCCCATCGACGCCGCCGACACGAACCTGCTTCGCCAACTCTTCGGAACGGTCCTCATCGGGGCAGGAGAGCCACAGTGACCAAGTCAGCTATCGCCATCCGTCCGCAGCTCATCAAGTCGTTGATCTTCGCGATGAGCACCAGCTTGGTGCTGGCCTTCGTGGCCATCGAGCTCGGCGGCATCACGTTCTACGACACGACGTCGTACCGCGCCGTCTTCTCCAACTCCTCGGACCTCCAGTCCGGCGACGCGGTGGTCATCGCCGGCGTGCGCGTCGGAAAGGTGACGGACTTGCGGGTGCACGACAACACGCAGTCCGAGGTCGAGTTCAAGGTCAAGACGGAGATCCCGCTGGACGACGAGCTCAGCGCCGCGGTTCGTTACCGGAACCTCACCGGTGGCCGCTACCTTGAGCTCATCCCCGGGAATGGCAGCTCGCCGTTCCCCGACGATGGCGTGATCCCCGCGTCCCGGACGCGGCCCGCGCTCGACCTCGACCTGCTCCTCGGCGGGCTGCAGCCGCTCTTCGACGGACTGGACCCGCTCCAGATCAACAAGCTTTCCGGCGAGCTCGTGTCCGTCCTGCAAGGGCAGGGTGGCACCCTCGAAGGCCTCCTGACCCACATCGCGTCATTCACCAACACGCTGGCTGACAAGGACGAGGTCATCGGGGACGTCATCACCAACCTCAACACGGTCCTGGGCAACCTGGACGAGCACAGCGTCGAGCTGGGCGACACGATCTCCACGATGCAGCAGGTCGTCTCAGGGCTGTCGCTGGATCGCGGCCGCCTCGGTCGCTCCTTCTCCGATGTGGAACTGCTGGTGTCCAAGGTCTCGACCCTGGTCAGGACCCTGCGTGATCCGTTCATGGGGATGATCCACGAGCTGGGCCGCGCCTCACGGCAGGCCAACGCTGGTGCGGACACCCTCAACGAAGTGCTCCGGACACTGCCAGGTGGCTACCTGCGCATCGGTCGACTCGGCTCGCGCCAGGCCGGCTACAACCTCTACCTCTGTGGGGCCCGGCTCAAGCTGCCCGGCCCGAACGGAACGTTCACCTACACGCCGTACATCGGCCCGGCGGCCGACATCGAACGCTGCAAGCCAGGAGTCGCACCCCTCGAAACACCTGAGGAGCGCGAGGCGAAGGAAGCAGCCGCAGCAGGGGAGGGCCGTTGAGATGAATCTGGCCATGCACAAGTCGTTCAGAGAGCGCAACCTCACCACGGTGGCACTCGTGACGGTCGTGGGGTTCATCCTCGCCATCATCGCGTCGTTCCAGCTGGCGAACCTGCCGATCATCTCTGGCTCCCGCTTCCACGCGATCTTCGCGGAGTCCGGCGGCCTCAAGCTCGGAGACCCCGTGCAGGTCGCGGGCGTCACGGTCGGTGCCGTGAAGGGCGTGGAGCTGGATGGAGCCGTGGTCGACGTGACCTTCACCGCGAAAGGCGTCGAGCTCGGCGACCAGACCACCGCCATGATCAAGACGGGCACGCTCCTCGGAGCGCGCTTCCTGGAGCTGTCACCGCGCGGCGACGGTTCTCTCGACGCCGGTGGTGAGATTCCGCTGGAGCGCACCAAGGCGCCGTACAACCTCAGCGACAGCCTCACCCAGATCGCCGGACACACCCAGAAGCTCGACCTCGACATGGTCGCGAAGGCCATGCGGACCTTCTCCGCGACCTTCCGGGACACCTCGGACGAGCTCGGGCCCGCACTCGAGGGCGTGGCGGCGCTGTCCAAGACCATCAACTCG
>DATILB010000143.1:0-22947 GCA_035477015.1 Nocardioidaceae bacterium
GAGGTGGTCGGCCAGCTCCGTGACCGCACGCGCCAGAAGTGCGGGACGCGAGAACGGGACCCAGTGGCCCGAGGAGACATCGCGACGCCACAGCCGATCGGTGTGCCGGCCGTAGTCGTCGTACCCGGACGGGCGAACGGCGACGTCCTTCGTGTTCACGATGAGCTGGACGGGCACCCGGGTCGAGCGCTCCCGGCCCGCTCCGAAGAGGTGGTGGAAGATGTTGGCGCGGTAGATGCGCAGCCCGCTGACCATGTCCTGTTCGAACGTGTCGGCGAGGTGCACCTGTGACGTCGGCGTGCCCTCGGAGACCTTGAGGAATCCCTTCCAGCGCTCGCGATTCGTCGCGGCGAACGCCAGCCGAGGCAGCAGCGGCGCCTGGAAGAAGAAGGTGTAGCCGGACGACGCGAGCTGGGAGAGCGGGCCGGCGAGGTTGCCCGGGGTCGGCCGCGAGAGCCCACGGCGGAACCACCGGGACATCGCGTCGAGGTTGGGACCCGAGACGCTGGTGAACGACGCGATGCGCAGCTCGGCCTCTGGCTCGCAGACTGCTTCCCACACCTGGACCGAGCCCCAGTCGTGCGCCAGCACGTGCACCGGTTCGTCGGGGCTCACGGCATCGACGACAGCCATGAAGTCGAGCGCGAGCTCGGCCAGGGTGAAGCCGCGAAAGTGCCCCGGGTCGGAACTCTGGCCGTGGCCGCGCTGGTCGTAGCTGACGACGTGGAACCGGTCGACCAGGTGGGGAACGACGCCTTCCCACAGGTGATGCGTGTCGGGCCAGCCGTGTGCGAGGACAACGGTCTGGTTCGCGGGGTCGCCGTACTCGAAGACCGCGAGCTCAACCGAGCCGCGGGTCACTCGCCGCTCGACGGCTCCCGGGTCGGCCTTCCCGTTCACTCGACGCGCGCGGGTCGGCGTACCGGACTTCGGGGCACTACTCACTGGCTGACTCCTTCGACGGGCCGGAGACCGGATCGGCTCCACAGGCTCTGGGAGATGCGGCCCACGATGAGCCCCGCCTCCTCCATGGTCTTGATGTAGCGCTCCGCATGCCGCTTGGCGTTCGCCTGGCGGTGCGGGTTGTTCCACGCGGTGGGTACGGCGCGCTCGGGGTCGAGGCCGACCTCGGCGTACACGAATCCGGGTACGACGAGGCGCGACGAGGCCAGCACCATCAGCCCGGTCAGTGCCCGGTGGAGGGCGAGGCTCCGACGCGACCGGCCGACCATCGACCGGTCCAGCTCCTCACGCGCGTAGCTCATGTGCCGAGCCTCTTCGGTCACGTGGATGCGGTTGATCATGCGGACCAGGGGCTGGAGTCGTTCGTCGCGCATCGTCTCGCGCTGCAGCTTGTCCAAGGTGTCCTCGACGTACAGCAGTGCTGACCAGCCCGTGGGGCTGTCGCTGATCAGGGCACCCAGGACGCGGGCGACAAGCGCCACCACGGGAGGCAAGGTCGGGATCTGCGGGTCGCCGGGCTGGCGCATCGTCTCGAGGCCGCGCGAGAACATCGTCGAGTGCCGGCACTCGTCGGCGAGCTCCGTGAGGGCGTACTGCCCGTGCAGCGTGCGCGGGTCCATGGTGCCGACCCGCAGCAACATGGTCATCAACCCGATCTCGGCGATGATGCCCTGCGACGCGGTCCAGCCCTGCTCAAGGCGGCCGAGCTTGTGCTGCTGCTCGGCGGTCAGCTCGTCCCACAGGTCCGTGCCGTAGAGCGTCGTGAGCTCGGGGGGATGGAAGGACACAGCGGGATCGATCGGTGCCGACCAGTCGAGGTCGACGGAAGGGTCGTAGTTGCGGTCCACCGAGGACTGCAGCAACCGCCTCGCGGTCGCTTCACGATGCTGCTCGGTGGAGAGGTCGGTCGTGGTCATGCACGTGTTCCTTCCAGATCGATCAACGCAACTAGCTCGCGGGCAACGTCATTGGTTCGCTCGTACGGCAGCATGTGGCCGGCTCCGGGGTAGACCACGAGCCGCGATCCCGGCACCGCACGTGCCATCCGCTTGCTGTGCGAGGGCGGGCAGAGCAGGTCGATGCGGCCACCGAGGATGGTGGTCGGCGTGCCGACCATGTCAGCCATGAGGGGCAGCCGGTCGTGGTCGATCAGCTCGGCGCCGATGGCCGCCGTGGTCGCCGGATGGCTGCGCGCGATCATCTCGGCCGTACGCCGGACGTGGTCGGGACTCCAGTCCGGCTTCGGCCGCATCAGGCGAAGCCCGCGGGCGATCGTCGCTGGGTCCTCTGACGCGACCGGGTGCGCGGTCCCCAGCTGACGGCGCCAGAGCGCCTTCTGCGCGCCGAGGAGGGGCGCCACCAACCAGGTGGGTGCGCCGAAGAGCCGGCCGAGCTGCCCGGCACTAGTCGCTACCAGACCGATTCCGGCGACGCGATCGCGCGCGAGCCCAGGATGGTCGGCGAACAGCTGCATGAGCACCATGCCGCCGAGCGAGTGACCGGCGATGACCAGCTTCCCGGTCGGCGCGAGCTCGGTCACCAGCTCGACCAGGTCCTGGGTGAGCCGTGCGAAGTGGGTAGGCGCTCCCGGTCCTGCGTCGGACCGTCCGTGACCGCGGTGGTCGTAGGCGATGACTCGCACACCCGGCCGCTCTTCGCGTACGACGTCCGCGACGTCGTCCCACATGGTGTGGTCGAGCGTCCAGCCGTGCACCAGCACGAGGGTGACCTTAGCGTCGCGAGGCCCTTCGTCCCGGAGCGCGAGGACGGTGCCGTCGGCGGCCTGCCAGGTCGAGAGGTCCGGGGCCGGACCGGCCCGACCGGCGAGCAGCGGCTCGGCAGCGAGTGGCCGCGCGCCGCTCATGCCCGTCCTTGCAACAGGCCGGCGTGCTTCCACGCGGCGCGCACGAGCGGGCCTTCGATCAGCCCGGCTTCCTGGAACGTCGTGACCAGGCGCTCGGCGTTGCGCGCGAGCATTGCGAGGTAGTGCTCGTTGCGCTGGGCGGCGACCCAGCCGACGATCGGGTTGAGCCCCGCTGCGGCGTACGCCGTCGGACGGATGCGCAGGTAGCGGAAACCGATCGCGCCAGCCCCAAGCGCACTCCGCGTGACCAACCGCTCGAGCCCGCCGATCGTGCCCGCAGTGCGAAGCAGCTCATCCCGAGCGTGAGCTGCGTGGCGCGTCTGGTCGGCGACATGCACGCGCGCCACCATCCGAAGGGCGGGCTGCACCGAGTTGTCAGAAGCCAGCTCGAGCTGATGGGCGAGGAGCAGCTCGTTGACCGCGTAGATCGCTGCCCAGCTGAAGGGCCGCACCGGGAGCAGCTCGCCGAACGGCACCAACCGGCGGAGCCAGGCGGGACGCAGTGCCCGGTCGGTGGCCTCGACCGCGTCCATGGCCCTGGCGAACATCACCAGGTGCCGGGCGTTGTCGGCCAGCTCGGTGAGGGTGCGGCGGAGTCGCTCCGACTCCTGGTCGTCCTCGCTGGCAGATCGCAACAGCAGGTGCGAGATGAAGGCCTTGCCGAGAAGCGTCAGGCCGAGGATCTCGGCTGCCTCACTGCGGGCCAGCTCGCGGCGCTGCTCCGGCGAGAGTCGTTCCCACCGACGCGTGCCGTACAAGGAGACCGCGTGGTCGCTCAGCGAGGACAGCCCCTCGACCGGTAGGGCGTCCCAGTCGATGTCGATCTCGGGGTCGTAGCCGACCGCGTCTGCGGGTTGGGTCATCGCGGAGCTCCGAGGTTGGTGTCCTCACTGCGCGCACGCTCCGCCTGCTGCAGCTGGCGTACGCCGGTCTCGACGCGCGACAGCGAGTCCTCGAGCAGCTCGAGCCGTTGCGACAGGGAGCGGAGCCGACTGGCGATGGAGGCGATGTCCGCCGCGGTGGGCAGGTTCATCGCGGCCAGCACCTGCGCCTGTGCCTGCAGGGCTGCATCGCGCAGCTCGAAGCCGCGATGCGCGACAGCCTTCACGGCCGGCTGGCGGACCAGCGCACCGGCCAGCTTGATCGGGTCCAGTGGGAGGTTGCTCATGCCGTCACCGCCAGCGGCGTACCGAAGCGGTAGGCCCTCTCCTGTCGACCGAGCTCGGTCACCGGCTCGTCGTCGAAGAGCCACTCCCGGGCCACGGCGTTCCAGTCCACCTTCGACTCGAGCTGACCGACCGCCGCCATCACCATCACAACCATGCGGACGATGAAGATGAAGTCCGACGGCATGTTCTGCTTGCGCGCCAGGTTGAAGTAGTCCGAGGCCGGGTTCGCCACCCGCGCCATCGCCTTGTTGACCCGATCGCTGGTCAGCGTGATGTCGGGCTCGGCCATCCACCAGAACACCTCGCGGACGTAGGCCATTGCGATCTCCGGGGTGACGGCAGCCGGGTCCATGATGAAGCCCGAGCTGTGCAACAGCGAGTGGAGTCCGGCCTCGTCCCGCTCGAAGACCCGCTGCAGGATGCCCTTCTGGGTCGCCATCGCCTCGGGACCGACATGTCGGTAGAGGCCGAAGTCGAGGAAGGCGACGCGTCCGTCGTCGGCGACCAGGAAGTTCCCGGGGTGCGGGTCAGGTGAGAACTGGGCGTGGGCGTAGAGGCTGCCCCCGAAGAACCGGAAGATGATCTCTCCGACCCGGTCGCGCAGCGCCTGGTCGGGGTCGGCGGCAATGTCGTCGAACTTGCGACCCTCGAAGAACTCGCTGACCAGCACGTGCGGACCGCACAGGGAGCTGATCACGGCCGGCACGAAGATGAACGGGTGGTCGGCGTACAGCCGCGCGGCCATCCGCTGGTTCTGCGCCTCGAGCTCGTAGTCGAGCTCCTCCTCGATGCGGGCGCGGATCTCCTCGGTGAGGGCGGCGACGTCCATCTCCGGCGCGATCAGCTTGATCGCGCGCATCACCATGCCGAGGTTCTTCAGGTCGGCACGCACCGCCCGGTCGATCCCGGGGTACTGCACCTTGACCGCGACCTCGCGTCCGTCAAGCAGCGTGGCCCGGTAGACCTGTCCGATGGATGCCGCCCCGACCGGTGTCTCGTCGAACGACGAGAACACGTCCTTCATCTTGCTGCCGAGGTCACCCTCGATCACGGCACGCATCTCGTTGAATCGCACCGTCGGCGCGTTGTCGCGAAGGTCGGCGAGCGACCGTTGGAAGTCCTCGCGGAACTCCTCCGGGATCAGCCCGACGTCGAGCATCGACAGCATCTGGCCGACCTTCATGGCCGCGCCGCGCATCAGGCCCAGAGCATCGACCAGAGCACTGGCTGCCTCGGCCACGCGGCGGTCCATCACCTCAGCCTTGCGCTCGTCGCTGCGCCCGAGGGTGGAGATCTTCGCGCCGGCGTGCCGGGCGGCCTGACCTGCCGCCAGTCGACCTAGGACGGCGGTGCGCGCAGCGCGGCTGGTGGGGATCTTGGTGTTGTCGCTCACGACGTCCTCCGGGGTTGAGGCACCTCGTGATGCCATTTCGATGATACGCCATTCCGATAAAGATTGGGAAGGGTCCGGCTGTTAGGCTCGCGGCCATGACGGCAGGGGGCGTGGAACGCATCGACGGGCGCACCGAGCGCTGGCGAGAGCACCGTGAGCGCCGTCGGGAGCAGTTCATCGACGCGGCTTTCGAGGCTCTTCGCGAGCACGGCCCCGACGTGAACCTCGAGCAGATCGCGGCTGCGGCAGGCACCACCAAGCCCAAGCTCTACCGACACTTCGACACGAAGTCCGACCTCGTCGAGGCGATCGCCGAGCGCGCCCTGGCGAAGGTGGTCAGCAACCTCGCGAGCGGGCTCGACCCGCAGGCCTCGCTCCGCGAAGCCCTCAGCCACGGGCTGGACGGCTACCTCCAGTTCGTCGAGGAGCACCCGCAGGTCGTCCGCTTCCTGATGGAGAACTCCGACCGCGCCTCCCAAGGGATGCTGCTCTCGCGCGCGCGAGCGATCGCGAAGCTGTTCATCGCGATCGCGAGCGCGGACCTCGAGGACGATCACGTGCCCACCGACGAGATCGGGCCGCTCGCGCACGCACTGGTGGGAGCGCTGGCCGGGGCTACCGACTGGTGGGTCCTCCAGGGTCCGGAGTCGCACCGGTCCAGGCCTCGCCTGGTCGCACAGCTCACCATCGTGCTGTCGAGCGCAGCCGAGGCCCAGCTCAGCGAGTGGGGGGTCGCCTTCGACCTCGACCGTCCCGGCACGCTGCTGACCCTGGCCATCCCGATCAGCGCCCCAGCGGAATGACGTTGCGGACACCGGGCCGGATCCAGCCTCGCGTGCGCGTCGACATGCTGGTCGCCCGTGCACTCGTCTGAGTCGTCCGCTGCACGAAGTCCACGATCGACCGGACCGCCGCGTTCGCATCCGGGTTGACCGGCGCGGTCAGCTGGAAGACGTGCGGCGCCTGGTCGTAGATGTCGAGCTCGGCGTGCACACCACTGGCGCGCAGTCGCTCCGTCAACAGTTCGGCGTCGTTTCGCAGCACCTCGCCCGACCCCACGTGGATCAGGAACGGCGCGAGGCCAGCCAACTCGAGCTGGGCCGGACCGGCGTCCGCCTCCACGGTGCCGTTGCGGCGGATGTACACGTGGTTGATGAACTGCAGCGTCGCGCGGGGGAACATGGCGTCGCCCCACCGGCCCACTCCATCGAGCTTCGACTCCATGTGGTTGTCCGTCACGGGTGACAGCAGCACCTGACCTGCAGGCTGTGGCAGCCCGAGGTCGCGCAGCCTGATCGCGACCATCGCCGCCATGAAGCCGCCGGCCGAGTCTCCGGCCAGGATGATCCGTCGCGGGTCGGCGCCTCGCGACACGGCGTGGTGGTACGCGTCGACGCCTTGCTGGATCGCGTCCTCGAGCTCACCCTTCGGCCGCATCGAGTAAGCCACGTTGAGCACCGGTACGTCGGACAGTGCGGCCAGCCGGCTCGCGAACGGTCGGTGCGAGTTGAGCCCGCCGACGATGAAGGCGGAGCCGTGGAAGTAGATGATCGCGGCCGACGTACGACGAGGGCGTGGCTGCAACCACTCCGCACGACAGGTCGGCAGCTGGACCCTGCGCACGCGCACCCCGGAGACCGGTGGTGCGAGCAGGCGCGGGGCGTCGATCCACGCCAACGAGGTCCGTTGCAGAACCTGAGGGGCGACGCGGTTCACGGTGAGCCCGACGAGGGTGCCGCCGAGGATGGCCGGCTTGACGAGCGCTCGGCAGGCGACCGACGACAGCCGGGTGGCCGGGTGGGCGGGGCCGTGGGTGCGAGTCTCGCCAAGCCACTCGGCCGGGAGCCGCCCCGCCGTCAGGGCAGTCACCCGGCCACCTCGTCGAGCTCGCGGACCTGCGCCTGAGCTGCGGGAGCGCGAGCCGCACTCTTGCGCGACCCCAGCAGCCGGTCGCCGATCTTCTGCGCACGCTCGACCGTGAAGGCCGATGTGGCGATGCGGTTGAGTCCGGGCGAGATGCGCATCATGGCGTACCCGAGCCAGGCCTCCGTGCGCACCGGCACGACCGCCAGGTCATGACGGGTGGCGCGCACCGCGGCCCGCGCGACGAGTCGCGGACTCATCGGCTGGATCGGCAGTCGTGACGTGAACTCCTGCACGCGCAGCTGGAAGTCGCGGCTGCGTTGCGCCAGCTCGTCGTCCACGCCGACCATCACGCCGTTGATACCGATGTTGGTGTTGATCACGCCGGGGCAGATGGCGCTGACCCCGATGCCGTGCGGGCCCAGCTCCAGGCGCAGGCACTCGCTGAGCATCTTCACGCCGGCCTTCGAGACGGAGTACGCCGACATGACCGGCGTGGGCGTGAACGCTGCTGCCGACGCGATGTTGACGATGTGGCCGCCTTCGCCGCGGTCGACCATCTGCTGACCGAAGACCCGGCAACCATGCACGACACCGAGCAGGTTGACCCCGAGCTGCTTGTCCCAGTCCGCCGGCGTGTAGTCGAGGAACCGACCACCGACGACGAGACCGGCGTTGTTGACCAGGACGTCGACCACACCGTGCTCGCGGATGACGATGGCGGCAAGGTCCTCCCACTGGCTGGGGGAAGTCACGTCGAGGATGTAGCCCTGAGCCCGGCCGCCGCGACCGCGGATCATCGCGACCGTCTGCTCGGCGGTCTCGTGGTCGAGATCGGTGACGAGGACGAACGCCCCGCCTTTGGCGAACTCCTGGGCCGTCGCCCGACCGATGCCACTGCCGGCTCCCGTGACGAGGACCAGGCTGGGTTTCGCAGAGGTCAGCCTCATGACGCAGCCGCGTTTCGCGCGGGCTTCCGTGCGGGCTTCCGGGCCGGCGTTCGCAAGGACTTCTTCACCGGCTGCCCGGTGACGCTGTCGTAGCGGTAGACGTCGAGGTCGAAGTGCCGGTTGTGCCACCACATCTCGCCGTGCGTGGACGGCCGGAACGGCGAGTCCCCGTGCTGGTCGAGGTAGTAGGTGTTCGAGCCGGCACACGTCGGCGTGAAGAGGAAGTTGCGCTGCTGCCGCTCGAGGCACTTTTCCCAGTAGGCCTGGTGCACCTCGGGTTTGATCTCGCACGAGGTCTCACCGCGACGCTTCGTCTCGGCGATCGCGCGGGAGATGTGGGCAGTGGTCGCCTCGATCATCCAGATGTAAGACCCCAGCACGAACCCGTACGGGCCGGTGACCAGGAACATGTTCGGGTAGTCCGGCACTGAGACGCCTTGGTAGGCCTGGAAGCGCTCCTTGCCCCAGAACTCGCCGAGGTCCTTGCCGCCACGCCCGATGACCGGGTACGGCGGGATCGCTCCTGCATCCCACAGCTTGAAGCCCGTCGCGCAAATCAGTACGTCGACCTCGTGCTCGACTCCCCCGGCGGTGACGATGCCAGTGCTGGTGACGCGCTCGATCGGATCGGTGACGAGGCTGACCTGTGGCCTGTTGAAGGTCTTCAGGTAGGTGTTGGAGATCGAGGGTCGCTTGCACATGAAGCCGTACTGCGGGATCAGCTTCTCGCGGATCTCGGGGTCGTCGACCTGAGTCCGCATCCAGCGCCGCAGGCCGAACTCGATCGCCCTACGTTGGACGTCGCTCACCCAGCCCGGGCCGTAGACCATCCCGCCCATCCCGATCTCGGTGGCGAACGTCCCGATAGCCCGGATGGTGTTGCGGACGGGTGCGATGCCGAACACCATCCGGGCCAGAGGGCCGTAGACCGGGTCAGTCTTTGGCGCCACCCAGATCGGGGTGCGCTGGTAGACCTCCAGGTGCTCGACCTCGTCGGCGATGGCCGGCACCAGCTGGAGCGCCGTTGCTCCGGTGCCGATCACGGCGACGCGCTTGCCCGCGAGCTCGACATCGTTGTCCCACAACGCGGTGTGCAGGAGGGTGCCCTCGAACGAGTCGAGACCCTCGATCTCCGGCAGCTTCGGTCGCTCGAGACCACCGATCGCAGCAACCACGAAGCGAGCCGTGATGGTGTTGCCGGCGTCGGTGCGCAGGTGCCAGACGTTGTCGTCCTCGTCGAACTCGCTGTGCACGATCGTCGTGTTCAGCCGGAGCTTCTCGCCGAGGCTGTACTTGTCGACCATGTGCTTCGCGTAGCGCTGCAGCTCCTCGCCCGGGGCGAAGGCACGCGACCAGTCACCCTTCTGCTCGTAGCTGAAGCTGTAGATGAGGCCCGGGATGTCGACGGCAACGCCGGGGTAGGTGTTGGCATGCCAGGTGCCACCCACGTCCCCCCACTTCTCCACGACCACGAAGTCGTGGATGCCCTTGCGCTGCAGCTCGATCGCGGCTCCGATGCCGCCGAAGCCGGCACCGATCACCACCACCTCGTGGTCAATTGCTGTGCTCACTGGATCTCCTAGGCGAGGTGGCGAGCGAGCTCGCCCTGGGGGCCGAAGAGCCGGTCGCGGCTGGCCTCGAGCAGGGGGTCGGTGTCGACGTCGTCGGGGTGGAAGCCGGGGCGCAAGTACGTCGCCAGCTCGGGCAGGATCCCCTTGAAGAGCGGGTTGCGGGCGAGGCTGAGGACGCGCCACGTGGTGTGCACCGGGCGACGTCGAGCATCCGCGTCGAGCGCCATCGAGAAGACCATGCCCAGCAGCGAGAAGCCCACCCCGCCCGGGAGCGACACGAGCATCGCGCCGATGCGGAGCGCTTCCGAGCCACCCATGGCGCGGTAGACGTCGAAAGCGACCGCCTTGTGCTCGAGCTCCTCGAACGCGTGCCAGTTGAGCACGCCCTTGACGTCCTCGTCGTGGGCCACGCTGTCGACGTACTCGCGCTCACTGAGCACCCGCGCAGCCAGAGTCGCGGTGAAGTGCTCGGCCGCCGCGGTGAGAGCCAGCGGGAGCTGGGCGGGCACGAACCGCTCGAGCACCGGCAGCAGGACCTCGCCGCCCTTGTCGATGGCGTGAACCGGATAGCCCATCTCCTGCAGCGTGTCGTTGAGGTTGCGGTGCTCGCGACCGTGGGACATCTCCTGGCCGATGAACCCCTTGACCTGCTCCTTGAGCGTCGGGTCGGTGATCCGGTCGTTGTAGTGGTGCACGGACCGGATGAAGGCCTCCTCGCCGGGCGGGAAGCCGGCGGACAGGATCGCCACGAGGTGGCTCATCGCGACGTCCCCGTCCACGAAGTACTTCGGGATCTTGTCGGGACTACGGAACGAGAACTTGATCCGGCGGGTCTTCACGTAACGGCCAGCGGAACCGGTGAGCTCCTGCACTGCGGTCATTGCATCCTCCTTGATGCTCTGTCGCGATCCTGCTGGGACTAGCAGTATCGGGTACCGACAGTCCCACCATAGGAGCGAGGGTGGGCCGGGTCAACCACCTTGGCGACTTTTCTGACGACTGATTCCGAGAAAGAACCAGATCAGATCGGATCTCCGGCTCGCGCCCAGACCGTGGCACCGGGCGGAGCCGTGGCGGTGTCGTCGCCGGGGGGCCGCGGCGCAACGGCGGCGCCGCGCTGGAGCAGCTGGGGACCGGTCTTCGTGCAGTAGCCGTACAGGAACGGTCGAGGCTTCCCGCCGATCGTCGGCGACCTGGTCGGCGTCCCGTAGCTGCACGACTGCGCAGACGGGTCGAGGTCGACACCGATATCGATTGATCCGCTGTTGACCACCCGCGACGCACCCTGTGCTCCGCGCTGCAGCGACTCGAGCAACGCACCGACGGCTGGCACCCGGAGGCCGAGGATCTGCGTCAGCAGCGACCCCTGCTCGAGTCCGGTCTCGAGCGGACTTCGGAGGTCCCGCGTCAGGAGCTCGAGCTGCCGGAGCGTCTCCGGTCCGTCCCGCAGCAGAGCGCGCAGGCTGGGGTCTGCCGCGCGCAGGTCGCCCGCCAGCTGTCGCGACGAGCGCGCAATGGTGCGCCAGTCGTCGCGGGTGTCCGCGGCGAGGTCGAGCACGGTGCTGCTCCGATCCAGCAACGCGGTCGTCGCGGGCTCGGACTCCTCCAGGGCATCCATCAGGAGCTGGGAGTTGGCGAAGAGGGTGCGAAGGTCCTGCTCCCCACCCCGCAATCCGGCCGACAGTGCGGTCCCGAGCCTCCGCACGTCTGCGGGGTCGACCTGGTCGGCGAACCGCACGATGTCGGAGAGCAGCTCACCGAAGGGCACCGGCACCGTCACCCGATCGGCACTCACCAGATCACCGTCCTGCAGGTACGGCCCAGTGCTCGTACTCGGCCTGAAGTCGAGGTACTGCTCCCCGGCGACCGACAGGGCTCCGACCAGTACGTCGGTCTTCGCGGGCAGCTCGACGTCGCCCTTGATCTGCGCGGTCACCACCACGCCCTGCTCGTCGAGGTCAATGCTCTTGACCCGGCCGACCACCGTCCCGCGAAGCGTGACGTTGGAGCGCTCGAGGAGCCCGCCCGACGCTGGGAGCGCGACCTTGACCTCGTACGGCGGGTTCAGCGGGTCGTTCTGGATCAGGACCACCCAGATGTAGGAGAGACCGAACACCAGCACGAGGAAGAGCGCGACCATCGACGCCCTGAGCTGGCGGGTCATTGCAGGAATCCGACCAGTGCGGGCGACAGCTCGGCGTACCCGACTCCGGCGAGGTTCTCTCCACGCGTGGAGAACTCCGCCACCTTCGCGAGCTCGAGCATGTCGTGCAAGGTGGGACCGAGTCCGGCACCGATGTCGGCGAACCCTCGCATCACCTCGGTGAACGAGACCAGTGACGCGACCAGGTCGTCGCCGCTTCGACGCGCCAGCTCGGAGATCGGGACGCCCAGTCTCGAGACCTTGCGCAACAGGGTCATGATCCGCGCCCGCTCCTCCGCGACCACGCGAATGGCAGGAGTGAAACCGCTAAGCGCCCGACGGATCGTGACCCGGTGCTCGCTGAAGGTCCTGGTCGCCGCTTCGAACTCGACCAGCAACGCGTCGATGTCAGCCGACCGGCGGTTCAGTACGCCGGACAGGTCGCCGACCGAGCCAAGCAGGCCGGCGACGTGTTGCTCGTTGCCTCCCAGGAAGTCGTTCATCTCGCGCACGATGGTGGCGAGATCGACCAGCGCTCCGCCGTTGAGCACGATCGAGGCGGCGGACAGCAGGTCCTCGATCTGCGGTGCCGCACCGGTCCGCTCGAGCTCGATGGTGGCGCCATCAGTGAGCGGGGACGCCGCGTCGTCGGGTGGTGTGAGCGCGACGAAGACATCTCCCAGCGGCGACGCCTGTCGGAGCTGGGCCGTCGTGCCTTCGGACAGCGAGACGTCTTCACGGATGTCCACGCCGACGAGGGCTGCGTAGTCCTTGGTGGCGATGGACGTGACCGTGCCGACGTCGACTCCGTTGACTCGCACGAACGCGCGGTCCGGGAGGTTCAGGGCGTTCTCGAACTCCAGCGTCAGGTGGTAGGTGTCGCCGCGCACTCCCCCGATCGAAGGGAGCGACAACAGGCTCACGCCCGACGACGTCACGACCGCGGCGAAGGCCACGAAGCCGAGGAGCACGGCCACCGGCCACGACCGGGTCAGCTGGTGTCTCATTCCACGCCCTCCGTTGGAGTCGCGAGCGTGAGCAGCTGACACAGCACCGGGATCGTCGGCATCGTGCAGAACTGCTTGACGATGCCGAGCCCGGCGAGCATCTCGGCCCACGACAGCTTGACGTTCAGCGCGCCCGTCTTGGGGTCGATGGCTCGGCTCAGGTTGTCGAAGGTGAGCGGGAAGACGTCGACGATCTCGGTGAGCTCGCGGGTCCGCTTGGTCAGGACTCCGACGATGCCGGTCGCCTGCCGGGCGGTCGCCACGATGCTCGCGCGGTTGCGACGGACGAACGTCGCGGTCTCACGCATCGATGACGCGAGTGCCGCGAGGGCCTCGCGCAATTGGGCACCGTCGGCGGCGAACATCGACGTGAGGTCGGCGAGGTTCGCCGAGAACCGTCGCAGCGTGGTCTCGTGCTCGGCGACGGCACCCACCACGACATTGAGGTCCTTCACCAGGGCAGTGATGTCTGGAGCCGCATCACCTGCGATGCGCGAAGCGTCGGCAAGGCCCGCAACCGCGCGGCGGAACCGCGGGCCGTTCTCACCGAAGAGATCGGCAGCGGCGGAGACGGCGTCGTGCACGACGTCCTCACCGGCCGGTGCCATCGCCTCGACGAAGTCGTCGACCGCACGCATCAGCTCGTCGTACTCCAGTGGCTCGAAGGTGCGGTCCTGGCCGAGGGTCGCCCCGTCGGCGAGACGCTCCCCACCGGTGTACGCCGGGGTCAGCTCGAGGGCGCGGTCGGTGACGATGCCGGGCCGAAGCACCACTGCCTTGGCCTCGGCCGGGATCGTCACGTCGGCGTCGACCGAGAACTCCACGTCGACGTACTCCGGATGGGCGGTGACCCTCTCGACCTTGCCGACGGGGTAGCCCAGGACGACCACGTCGTTGCCGACGTACAGGCCGAGGGCGGACTGGAACTGGGCGGTGAAGTGCTGCTTGCTGTCAGGCAGGAGCCCGCACGACGTCGTGCCTATTAGCACAGACGCCGCGAGCAGCAGCGCGAGGTAGGGGGAGCGTCGCGTCATCACGAGCACCCCTGCACGGCACCGGTCGCGCACAGCGCGTTGTCCGGCCACAACGAGGTGACGTTGACGCTCAGGTACGGCCCGCTCCCCACGGCGTTAGCCAGGTAGCGCATCGTCGGCGCCATGCTCTCCAGCGTCCGGTCGATCGACGCCGAGGAACGGGTCAGGATCCCGACCACGGTCCGCAGGCCGGTGAGCGCGTCGTTCACCGGCTCGACGTTCTCGGCCATGACCTGACGCAACGTCGTGGCCAAGCCGCTGGCCTTGGTGAGCAAAACCCCGATCACCTCTCGACGCTGAAGCAGCTCGCGAAGCAGCAGGTCGCTTCCTTCGATGAGGGAGAACAGCTCTTGCCGGTTGACCTTCACGACGCTGGTCGCTTCCCTCGCGGCCTTGATGAGAGCCGTGAGCTGCTCCTCGCGCTTGGCGGCGATGCCGGTCAGGCTGGTCACTCCGTCGAGGACCTCACCGAGCCGGTCCCCGTCACCGCCCAGGGCGCCGGTCATGGCCGCCATGGCATCGCGGAGCGCACCTGCGTCGAGCTCCTGCAAGGTCTTGCCACCCTCGCTGATCACGGACTCGAGGGTGTACGGCGAACGGGTCTGGGCGAGCGGGATGGTGTCGTCCGGCAGGTCACCTGTGCCGGCCGGAGCAAGCTCCAGGTAGTACGCACCGAGCAGCGTCATCACCTTCATCTCGGCCGTCGTACGCGCGCCGAGCTTGAGGTCGCCGTCGATGCGGAAGGTGACGTCGATGTGGTCCCCGTCGAGGCTCGACCCCGTGACGGTGCCGACCTTGATCCCGGCGATGCGTACGTCGTTGCCTACGCGCGCACCGTCGGCGCGAGCGAACTCGGCGCTGTAGGAGTGATCGCCCAGGTGCAGGTTGAGAATGCCGACGATCGTCAGGGAGATCAGTCCGAGCACGCCACCGCAGACGAGGCCTAGCCGCATCCTGCTCATCGGCACACCTCCGTGTGGCTGTGTCCGGCGAAGTCGGACAGCGAACCCGGCGGGACGAGACCGGGCACGTCCCCGTCGAGGTGGCAGGGGTAGAGGTTGAGCCAGGAGCCGCTGCCCGTGGCGCGGCCGAAGGCCTCGATGAAGCCGGGCAGCGCCTTGAGGATCTGTTGCAGCAGGTCTGCCTGCGGCACGAACGTCCTCATGGCGCCGTTGAGCGCAAGGATCGCGCGGTGGCCGGGGACGCGCGTGCGGACCAGCACCTCGTGCACCGCGCCGACCAGGTCGGCGACACCGTCCAGAGCCGGACCGATCGCGGCTCGCTCCTTCACCAACCCGTCCACGAGCACCCCCGCCTGGCGTAGCACCGTCCGGTAGGAGTCGCCGGCGTCGGCGAGCTCGGTGAGCACCGGGGTGAGGTTGTCGACGATCGCGCCGAAGACGGCGTCGCGCTCGCCGAAGGTCGCCGCCAGCTCGGTGATCTGCTCGAGGGCGGCATCCATCGCAGGCCCTTGGCCTTCGAAGGCCTTGATCAGGGAGTCGGCGAGCTGGTTCACCTGTTCGGCGGGCAGCAGCTGGAACACCGGCTGGAAGCCGTTGAGCAGCTTCGACAGCGACAGCGAGTCCGTCGTACGAGCACGGGGGATCGTCTGGCCGGGCTCCTGAGGTGTCGAGGTCGCGTTCGCTGGTCGCTCGACAGCGACGAAGCGCTGCCCGATCAGGTTCTGGTAGCGCACGGCCACGGTCGAGGTCGCGTAGACAGGCTGGTCGTCGGACACCGAGAAGTGCACCAGTGCTGTGGTGCCGTCGAGCTCGATCTCCTCGACCTTGCCGACGCGGACGCCGGCAATGCGGACCTGGTCGTTCACCGACAGCCCGGCGACGTCACCGAAGGCAGCCGTGAAATGCCGCACGCTGCCCCGGGCGAAGTTGTTCTGCAGGGTGTTCCAGATCATCCCCGTGACGAGGATCGACACGAGCGCGAAGAGGCTGAAGCCGGCCAGGCGGCCCTTTCGGATGGTTGGCCGTCGGTTCACTGGACCCTCACCAGAGCGGGCCCATTGCAGTTGCGTCCTCGCATGGCCGGCACACCGGCGGTGCCCGCGTAGACCGGGCAGTTGGCGGCGGTGTAGCTCGGGAGGCCGGCGATGCTCTGCAGCGTGAGCACGATCCGCACCACCGGGCCGTCGGCGCCCTGCTCGATCCTGTCGGACCAGCTCGCGAACTCTCCGAGGGCTGTGAACGAGCCGGTGATCGCGTCCCGGTCCTCACCGAGGGCACCCAGGACCGGGCGCGTTTCGTGCAGGACCGAGATCAGCCGCTCGCGGTTGGCTTCGAGCAGCGGCCCGACCAGGTCGACGAGGTCGGTGCCTCCCGAAAGCAGTGCGCGGAACTGGGCCTGCGACTGCGCGATCGTGCGCGCGGGGACCAGAGCGTCGTCGACCGCCGCGAGCAGATCGGGAGCGACGTCGCGCACCGCACTGACCGCATCGGCAGCATCGCGCAGCAGCTTGTCGATCTGCGCGCTGTGCCCGTTGAGCCTTCCGAGGTACCGGTCGGCACGCGCGAACACCGCTCCCAGCTCCTTGCCGTTGCCGTCGAAGGCGCCGGCCAGCGTGTCCAGCACGACCGTCAGCTGCTGGGGGTTCAGTGCATCCAGCAGCTGGTAGGCCTTCTCGATGGCGGACTGCAGCTCGACCGCCCCGCGCGACCGGTCCTCGTGCACGACGTCACCGGCCGTGAGAGCGGCCGCGCCGGTCCGTTCCAGCGCCGTCAGCTCCAGCGCCGGCTGGGAGAAGATGTTGCTCGGCACCCGCCGTACGACGACGTCGGAGGGGATCTCGTCGATGTGCCTCGGCTCGAGCGCGAGGACGACGCGCACGTTCTCGCCCAGCCGCGTCACGTCGACCTTCGCGACCTGCCCGACGAGGACGCCCCGGAACTTCACGTCCGAGCCGGGAGGCAAGCCGTCGCCGATGCTGCTGAGCTCGGCGGTCACGAGGGGCTTGCCGTCGTACCGGTCGGCAGCGTTCGCGAAGACCATCAGACCCAGCGCCGTCCCGACGACGAGGACCGCGAGTCCGCTGACCAGGCTGCGCTGGTCCTCACTCCACCCGCGCGTCATCCGGAGATCCGGATCCCTGGGTCGAACCCCCAGAAGAGGAGCGTCATGAGCATGTTGGCCACGACGATCGTGATGAGCGTGTTGCGGATGGCCCGACCGGAGGCCTGGCCGACACCTTCCGGTCCACCCTTGGCGTGGAAGCCGTAGTAGCAGTGGATCATCGTGGCCAGCAGCACGAAGACCGTCACCTTCACCACCGAGAGGAAGACGTCCCTCGGCTGGAAGTAGGTGAAGAAGTAGTGCTCGTAGCTGCCGACCGACTGGCTGTAGACGAAGGTGATCAAGAACTGCGTCGTGGCGAAGCTGATCACCAGGGCCACCAGGTAGAGCGGGATGATGGCGACGAAGCCGGCGATCATCCGGGTGGTCACCAAGTAGGGGACGGGGCGGACCGCCATCACCTCGAGAGCGTCGATCTCCTCACCGATCCGCATCGAGCCCAGCTGCGCGGTGTAGCGGCAGCCCGCTTGGGCGGCGAACGCAGCGGCGCACACCAGGGGTGCGATCTCGCGCGTGTTGGCGAACGCCGAGACGAAGCCAACCAGGGGCGCCATCCCGAGGACGTCGAGCCCGAGGTAGCCCTGTAGCCCGACCGTCGCGCCCGCGACGATGGCGAGCACGAAGATCACTCCCATCGTGCCGCCGCCGACGATCAGCCCACCGCTGCCCCAGGTGATGTCGGTGAGGACTCGCGCTGTCTCCACCCGGTAGCGCCGAAGGGTGAACGGGACGGAGGCCACTGCCTTCACGTAGAAGTTCGTCTGCTGCCCGAGTAGCCGGATGCCTTCGGCGCGGATCGCCATCAGAGCACTCGCTGGGGGACGTAGGTCGCATACACCTGGGTGATAACCAGGTTGGCGATGAAGAGCAGCACGACGCTCAGCACCACGGACGCGTTCACGGCCTGGCCCACGCCCTTCGGGCCGCCGGTCGCCTGGAGTCCCTTGTACGACGCGACGGTGGCCGCGATGAAGCTGAACACCACGGCCTTGACCAGGGCGAGCACTAGGTCCGGCGCCTGTGCGAACGCCGCGAAGGACTCGACATAGCTGCCGGCCGTGCCGTTCTGGGCCAGCACGTTGAAGAGGTAGCCGGTGGTGATCGCGGTGAAGGCGACCACGCCGACGAGGAAGAACCCGACGACCATGCAGGCCGTCACCCGCGGCACGACGAGAACCCGCACCGGCCGAAGCGCCATCACCTGCAGCGCGTCCACCTCCTCGCGCACGGTCCGTGCGCCGAGGTCTGCGCAGATGGCGGACCCGGCGGCGCCGGCGAGGAGAAGCGCGGTGACCATCGGCGACGCCTCCCGGATCGCAGCGAGTCCGGTCGCGGCGCCCATGAACGAGGTCGCACCCACCTGCTGTGCCAGCGAGCCGACCTGGACCGAGATGGTGACGCCGAACGGGATCGCCACGAGCAGCGTCGGGATCAGCGTGACGCTGGTGATGAACCAGGCCTGGGCGAAGAACTCCTTCCAGGGGAACTGGCCGGTGACGAGGTCGAGCACGGTGTACTTCGCGGTCTCGGCGGTCATCGCCGCGACTCCGCCGAAGGTCTCGATCGAGGCTGCCACCCTCCCGCCTTGGCGCACGGCGAGACTGCGGACCGAGGCGGTCAGGGCGGGAAGGTGGGTGACGGCGATCACATGGGGAGAGTAGATTTAATGGAAGCGCACGTCAATATTTGATTTCCTAGACCCGTCCGCCTGTCTAATCACGCTCAAACTCATCAGAACAGAGCGTCATCAAATGTGAGATCCTCGTGTCAGCCGAGGGGAGCCGGAGGAGGAGCGCCCGTGAACCTATACTCGCCGCATGACGCCCGAGTCAGGGAATTGCGCCCGCTGATGACCGCTGCCGAGCCAGCGCGGAAGCCGACCCGGGGACGCCCGAAGCAGACCCAAGAGGCCGCAGACCAGAAGCGTCAGGAGATCGTCGCCGCGGCGTACGAAGTCTTCTTGGAGAAGGGCTACAACGCAGCAGGGATCGCCGACATCGCCGCCCGCCTCGGGCTGGGCCACGGCACCTTCTACCGCTACTTCGCCAACAAGCGCGACATCCTCGACCACGTCATCGACTTCGGCATCGGGCAGATCATGACCCTGATCAGCATCGACCACCTGGACCGCGTCACGAGCCCCTCGGAGCTACGCGTCGCGCTCACCAGGATCGGCGACGAGCTGTTCACCCGGGCCATCGACGCAGACCCGCGGCTGCCGCGACTGCTTCTGCTCGAAGCGGGAGCGATCGACGAGGAGCTGCTCAACCGGGTGTTCAGCCTGATGGACACCGTCGTCGTCACCATCTCGATCGGCCTCGACACGGCGGTCGACAACGGCTTGCTGCGACGCGGCCTCGACACCGAGTCGGCTGCCCGCGCCCTGCTTGGTTGCGCGATCTCCGCCTTCCTCGCCGAGGCCCGCAGCCCTCTCGGCGCCGACCGTCGGCGTCGGTACGTCGACACCGTCGTATCGCTGATCTGCGACAACGCCGGCCCGGCCGACGCGGCGACCGTCTGACATGCGTCGGCTCTCGCGTGAGGCCAGGGCTGCCGCGACCCTCGGCCGGGTGGTTGGTCCGCTGGCGCTCACTCCCCCTCATCGGTTCGTTCGCGTCGTTCACGCCGCAGTCGCCGGTGGCCCGATGGCGGTTCCGACGGCGTACTCCGCTGCTGTGTCGCGCAACCGTCCTGCCGTGATCGACGACCTTGGCGTGCTGACCCACCACGAGCTCGACGTTCGGGTGCAGGCAATCGCAGCCGGGCTGCATGCGCGCGGCCTCGAGCCCGGCAGCACGCTCGGCGTGCTCTGCCGCAACCACCGCGGATTCCTCGAAGCCGTGCTGGCCGGCATCCGGCTGGGTTGCCGGATCGTGCTGCTCAACACCGACTTCTCCGGACCGCAGCTGGCTGATGTCTGCGACCGCGAGGGCGTGCAGCTGCTGATCCACGACCAGGAGTTCGAGGCTGCAGCGTCTCAGTGCGCCCTCCCCTTCGGGTCCGTCCTCGCCTGGGCGGCTGCGGGAACTCTGTTCACGACCCTGGACAAGCTCGCGTCCAGCACGGGCTCGGCACCTCGGCACACCACGCCGCCGAGCATCGTGCTCCTGACCAGCGGGACGACCGGCACCCCCAAGGGTGCGAGGCGCAAGGGTGGTGACACGCGGCTCTCCCTGCAGCTGCCGGGTGGCCTGCTCGAACGCATCCCGTTCCGGGCCCGGCGTACGACGTACGTGGCTGCGCCGCTCTTCCACGCCTGGGGCTTCGGGACTGCGATGGCGACCTTCGCCCTCGGCGGCACCATCGTCGTCTCGCGCGAGTTCTCACCTGCTCGGATCGCGGAGTCGTTGGAGCGACATCGCGTTGACGCGCTGGTGACCGTCCCGATCCTCCTGCGCCGCCTCGTCGACGGCGCCGAGGAGGACCTCCGCTCGCGGGACCTCGCGGTCCGCATCATCGCGACCTCCGGTTCGGCCCTCGGCATCGAGCTCGCGCAGCACGCGACCGCCGTCTTCGGGCCCGTCCTACACAACCTGTACGGCTCGACGGAGGTCGGTTACGCCGCCATCGCGACACCTGCCGACCTCCGGCAGCGACCCGGCACGGTCGGCCGAGCGCCCCTGGGCACGGTGGTCCGCATCCTCGATGGCGAGGGTCGCGTCCTGCCGCGGGGTGAGACCGGCCGCGTCTTCGTTGACTCGGGCGCGATGTTCGCGGGCTACACCGGTGGCGGATCCAAGGAGGTCATCGACGGGATGATGTCGACCGGCGACCTCGGACACTTCGACGCCGACGGCTACCTCTTCGTGGATGGCCGCGCCGACGACATGATCGTGTCCGGTGGGGAGAACGTCTTCCCCCGCGAGGTCGAGGAGCTGTTGCTCGCGCGCGACGACGTCGCCGATGCTGTCGTGGTGGGAGTGCCGGACCAGGAGTACGGACAGCGCCTCCGGGCGTACGTCGTGACGGCTGACGGTCACGCCTTCGACGAGGAAACGCTGCGCGACGACGTACGCCGCAGTCTGGCGCGCTACAAGGTCCCGCGAGAGGTCCTGCCTCTTGATGAGATTCCCCGCAACCCCGCCGGCAAGGTGCTCACCCGTCTGTTGCCCGATGGCCAACAAGCCTGACGACATCCCCGACTCACGCCTGGGTCGGGGAGCGATGATCGGCGGTCTCGCTGCGCGCGAGTCCGCGAAGTACGCCGGCACCGCCGCCGCCAACCTGGCCCGCCGTCCCCCGCAACGCCGCATCAAGCTCGAGGAGCGGCAGCTGCAGTCCGCCGACCGGATGCTGGCGGTCCTGGGCACGATGAAGGGGCCGGCGATGAAGCTCGGCCAGATGCTGTCCTTCGTCGACCTCGGTTTCCTCCCGGAGGACGTCCGCCCGCGCTTCCAGCAACGGCTGGCCAGCCTCTGCGAGGAAGCCCCCGCCATCTCGTGGGACCGGATGGAGCCGACCCTGGCAGCGGCACTCGGTCAGCCGGTGTCGGCGGCGTTCCGCGAGATCGACCCGGCCCCGGTCGGAAGCGCTTCGATCGGCCAGGTCTACCGGGCCCAGCTCCACGACGGCCGCGATGTCGCGGTGAAGGTGCAGTACCCGAAGATCGTCTCGGCGGCCAGAGCCGACCTCAAGAACCTCGCCGTGCTGCTTCGCCTCGGACGTTCATTTGCTCCGAGCATCGACACGGACGCCCTCGCGCGCGAGCTCAGCCGCCGGTTCCTGGAGGAGCTCGACTACGCCAACGAAGCGCGCAACACGGCCGAGATGGCCGCTCTCTTCGCAGGCCATCCGCACGTCCGCGTGGCGGCACCCATCCTCGAGCTCTGCACGCCCACGGTGATCGTCACGGAGTTCCTCGACGGCACCGACTTCGCGGCCATCGCCAACGAGGACAACGCGGCGAGGGACCGCTTCGGCGAGGTCGTCGGCCGCTTCTACCTCGGCACGCTGGTCCGCTCGGGCATCTTCTCCGGCGACCCGCATCCCGGCAACATCAAGCTCCTCGCGGATGGCCGGCTGGCGTTCCTGGACTTCGGCTCGGTCGAGCGGCTGGGCCCACAGCAGGTCACGTTGGTGCAAGCCGTGCTGCGCGCCCTGTTGGAACGGCGCGGCGCCGACGCCATCCGGCTCCTGTCCGCCGACAGCGTGATCGCGCGGCCGGACAAGCTCAGTGGCGACGGCCTGATGGAGTTCGTCCACGACATCCTCGGCTGGCTCCTCGTCGACGACACGGTCGAGCTGACTCCGCGCTCAGCCTCGGAAACCATGATCAAGGCCGCCTCCCCGGTCGGGGACTACTCGGCACTGATGCGCGGCCAGGACTTCCCGGTCGAGTGGGCGCTGATGGTGCGCACCCTCATCACCACCACTGCCCTCGTCGGGCAGATCCGTGCGTCCGGCAACTGGTACCGGATGGCGAGTGAGTGGGTCGCGGGCTTCGCGCCCGAGACCGAGGTCGGCGTGGCCGACGCGGCGTTCTGGGTCTGAGCACTCCCTAGCTGCAGCTGTTCGGCGCCGGCTTCCCGGCGAAGCGATCGGCGAGATACGCCAGTGCCGGGAGCGAGTACACAACCACTCCGGTGAGGTGCTCACCGACATCCACCTGCCGCTTCACCTTCACCCCTTCCGAGCACCACTTGTCGGTGAGCTTGCGAGCGGGAGGCAACGGAGCGAACTCGTCAGCACTCGCGTGGTAGTGGTAGATCGGAGCTCTCGGCGCACCCGGGAAGTAGAGCGGGCTGTTCCGGTTGAGCAGCCTCTTGATCCGTGGGACGTCGAGCGCGTTCGGCACCGCCTCCATCGAGGCGATGGTTTGGAGCGGGTTGCGCGCGACCGCGTCGTTGATGCAGTCGCCACTGCTGGCCAGCATCATCGCTACCCCTGACGGCGTGAGCAGTTCGGGG
>DATILB010000144.1:0-36228 GCA_035477015.1 Nocardioidaceae bacterium
CGCACGGCCTCGGGCTTGCCCAGGCAGCCTCGAGCGAACGCGACGTGCGCCACGTTGCGGTCGTAGTCCAGCGTCACCTTGTGGAAGCAGGTCAGCGGCTCACCCACGGACTTCCAGCTCTCGGCCCGGAACAGCGAGTAGTCGGTGCCTTCGAAGAGACCGGTGCCGAGCACGAACTCCGGCCCGGCGACGTCCTTGTTGGTGTCGACGAAGATCGACGCGCTGGCGCTGCTCTCGAAGCCAGGAACCAGGTTCTTGAACTTGACGTCCACGCGGACGCGCTTCTCGTGCGTCGCCTTGGCGCGCCAGATATCAGCACCGCCCTCCACGTCGTGCTTGGCGTCCGTGGTGATCAGCGTGTCAGCGGCGGCCGAGCCGATGGTCAGCGTGGCGGCGGCAATGGCGGCCCCGGCGATAGCGGCGATGTTCTTCTTGAAGCTCATGGTGGGTTCCCCCTGGGTAGTCAGGTCGTCCCTCGTAGACGATTCCGGACCAAGACGCGAAACGCCATCCCGGGGTTGCATTTCGCTGGGACGAATCACACGCCAGACCTGTGGTGGAGCCAAGGGGACTCGAACCCCTAACCCCCTGCTTGCAAAGCAGGTGCGCTACCAATTGCGCCATGGCCCCTGTGCGGCGTAGCCGCGAGGTGCGTCAGCTGCGCTTGACGCTGTCCGTGACCTCGGCCCAGAGCGCGGCTTCGTGCTGGCCGGCCTGCGCCTTCTTGAAGGCGAAGACGGCGCCAACTGCGGCGATGACAAGAAGCAGGAGCTTCTTCATGTTGCCTCCCAGGTCGAGGTGGAGGGTGGGCCTAGGAGGACTTGAACCTCCGACCTCATCCTTATCAGGGATGCGCTCTAACCGTCTGAGCTATAGGCCCGCACACTGATCGGCCAGACGACGTCTGGCCGACGCAGAAGATTACCCCATGCCGTCCGGGCCCTACAAAACGAGGTCGGTCGGGACTCGGTCTCGACGCGTCGATCGCCTTCGGCGATCTTCCGGCTCGACCACCGTGTCAGTGGTCGTCTTCCGTGAGGGTGAGCTCCAGGCCGCCGAGCAGGGCCGCGGACAGGTTGTACAGGAAGGCGCCGAGCGTCGCGACGGCCGTGATGAGTACGACGTCCACGACCGCCACGATCATCGTGAAGCCCATGACGCGGCTGGTGCCGAGGTAGTCCCGGATGTCGAACGTGTCACCCGTGTCGCCGCCGATCACGTCCACGACGGTCTTGTTGATGTTGTCCCAGACGCCGGCGACGCCGAGGACGCCCCACACGACGGCCACTGCCACCACGGTGACGATGCCGATCGCGACCGAGAGCAGGAAGGCGGTCTTCATGACCGACCACGGGTCGACGTGGGTGAGCCGCAGGCGGGCCTTGCGCACCCGGCCACCGGCTGCCCGCCGCATGGTCGGCGTGGCTGACGGAGGCGGCGAGGCTTCGAAGCGGCGCCCGATCGGCTCTGCCTTGGGCTGAACCTGCGGCTGAGCCTGGGGCGGGGCGTCCGCGTGGCGGGCAGGCGGGCGGCTGACCGGGGCGACCCGATCCGTGGTCGTGCTCGTGGCAGCCGACTGGACAGCCTGGCCAGCCGACGCGATGGCAGCCGACACACGCTCGGAGAGCGGCGCGCGCGCGTCACCCCCGGGCGCGTTACCGCCCGACAAGGGGCGATGCGGCAGCGGCCGAGTCTCCTCGGTGCGTCGATCGGTCATCACTGCTCCTCGGTGTCCCCGTCAGTCGCCTCCGCTGGGACGGTCTGGTCTTCGGCGACCTGGTCTTCAGCGGTGGTACCCGATTCGATTGTCGCATCCTCAGCAAGAACAGACGATTCGACGCTGCGCGCGACGTTCACGACCGAGTCCCCGTCACCCACGCCGACGAACTTCACGCCCTTGGTGTCACGTCCGGTCGGACGCAGGTTGGCGTCGATCGCCGAGCGGGTCACCTGGCCGGACTGCTTGATCGCCAGCACCTCGTCACCCTCTTGAACGATGAAGCCCCCCACGAGGTTGCCTCGGTCGTCGTCCTGCTTCATCGCCTTGACGCCGTACCCGCCTCGGCCCTGCGCACGGTAGTCCGAGATCCGGGTGCGCTTGGCGAAGCCACCGTCGGTGATGGTGAAGACGTACTGCGCCTCGGCCTCGGAGGTCTCCTCCTCGCGGGCGGCCTCCTCGGCAGTGATGACCGACATCGATAGCAGTTGGTCGTCGCCCCGGAAGTCCATGCCCTTGACACCGGATGTCGCCCGGCCCATCGGGCGGAGCTGGGAGTCGTCGGCATGGAAGCGGATGCCGGAACCCTTGCGCGAGATCAGCAGGATGTCGTCGTCAGGCCCGCAGAGCTCGGCCCCGATCAGCTCATCACCGAGCACGTCGTCGTCGTTGTCGCGGAAGTTGATCGCGATCACGCCGGCCTGACGCGGCGAGTTGTAGTCCGCCAGCCTGGTCTTCTTGACCAAGCCCCTGCGCGTGGCCAGGACGAGGTACGGCGCCTGCTCGTAGTCGCGGATCGCCAGCACCTGCGCGATCTTCTCGTCCGGCTGGAAGCTGAGCAGCCCGGCGACGTGGCCTCCCTTGGCATCGCGTGACGCCTCCGGCAGGTTGTACGCCTTCGTGCGGTAGACCCGACCGGCACTGGTGAAGAACAGGATCCAGTGGTGGTTGGAGGTCGCCATCAGGTGCTCGACGACGTCATCGCCGCGCAGCGTCGCGCCGCGCACACCCTTCCCGCCGCGCCGCTGGGTGCGGTACAGGTTGGCGTTGGTCCGCTTGGCATAGCCGCCGCGGGTGATCGTGACGACGAGGTCCTCGTCGGGGATCAGGTCCTCCATCGACAGGTCACCATCGGCGGCAATGAACTGCGACCTCCGGTCGTTGCCGAACTTCTCGACGATCGCGGTGAGCTCGTCCGAGATGATCTGTCGCTGCCGTTCCGGGTTCTCGAGGATGTGCTGCAGGTCGGCGATGACCCTCTCGAGCTCGGCGAGCTGCTCAGTGATCTTCTGACGTTCCAGAGCAGCCAGCTTGCGCAGCTGCATGTCGAGGATCGCGGTGGCCTGTACGTCGTCGATGTCGAGCAGGTCCTTGAGGCCCTCCCGAGCTTCCTCGACCGTCGGTGAACGACGGATCAGCGCGATGACGTCGTCGAGGGCGTCGAGCGCCTTCACGAGGCCGCGGTAGATGTGTGCCTGCTCCTCGGCCTTGCGCAGCCGGTAGCGCGTGCGGCGCTGGATGACCTCGACCTGGTGCGCCACCCAGTTCGAGATGAACTGGTCGACCGTCAGCGTGCGAGGCACACCGTCGACGAGCGCAAGCATGTTGCAGGCGAAGTTGGTCTGCAGCTCGGTGTGCTTGAACAGGTTGTTGAGGACGACGCGCGCGACCGCGTCACGCTTGAGTACGACGACCAGTCGCTGGCCGGTGCGCGAGGAGGTGTCGTCGCGTACGTCGGCGATGCCCTGCACCTTGCCGCTGTCCGCGAGCTCGGCGATCTTGATCGCGAGGTTGTCGGGGTTCACCTGGTACGGCAGCTCGGTGATGACCAGGCAGGTGCGGCCCTTGCTGTCCTCGTCGATGTCGACGACCGCGCGCTGGGTGACCGAGCCGCGACCCGTGCGATAGGCCTGCTCGATGCCGGCACGGCCGACGATCAGCGCACCGTTGGGGAAGTCCGGGCCCTTGATGCGCTCCATCAGCGCTTCGAGGAGCTCCTCACGCGTTGCCTCCGGGTTGGCCAGCGCCCACTTCGCGCCTTCGGCCACCTCGATCAGGTTGTGCGGCGGGATGTTCGTGGCCATGCCGACCGCGATGCCGGCCGAGCCGTTGACCAACAGGTTCGGGAACCGTGCCGGGAGGATCGACGGCTCCTGCGAGCGGCCGTCGTAGTTCGCGACGAAGTCGACGGTGTCCTCGTCGATGTCGCGGACCATCTCCATGGCCAGCGGCGCCATCTTGCACTCGGTGTACCGCATGGCCGCAGCGGGGTCGTTGCCCGGTGACCCGAAGTTGCCCTGGCTGTCGACGAGCGGGTGCCGCATGACCCACGGCTGCGCAAGCCGGACGAGGGTGTCGTAGATCGCGGAGTCGCCGTGCGGGTGGTACTGACCCATCACCTCTCCGACGACGCGGGCGCACTTGGAGAAGCCGCGGTCGGGACGGTAGCCGCCGTCGTACATCGCGTAGAGCACGCGGCGGTGGACGGGCTTCAGTCCGTCGCGTACGTCGGGCAGCGCGCGGCCGACGATCACGGTCATCGCGTAGTCGATGTAGGACCGCTGCATCTCGACCTGCAGCTCGACCTGCTCGATGCGGCCGCCGGGCACGTGGGGCGTCTCAGTCACGGGTTCTCTTTCGTCGTACCGGTCGAACTAGTCGAACTAGATGTCGAGGAAGCGGACGTCTTTGGCGTTGCGCTGGATGAAGCTCCGGCGCTGCTCGACGTCCTCGCCCATCAGGATCGAGAACATCTCGTCGGCCTGGGCTGCATCCTCGAGTGTCACCTGCAGGAGCAGCCGGTTGTCGGGGTCGAGCGTGGTGTCCCACAGCTCGTCGGGGTTCATCTCACCCAGGCCCTTGTAGCGCTGGATCGGGTTCTCCTTGGGCAGCTTCTTGCCCGCCTCGATCCCCGACGCCATCAGCGCGTCGCGCTCGGCATCGGAGTAGACGAACTCGTGCTCGTGCGGCTTGTTCCAACGAAGCCGGTAGAGCGGCGGCTGGGCGAGGTACACGTAGCCGTGCTCGATGAGCGGCTTCATGAAACGGAAGAGCAGCGTCAGCAGCAACGTGGTGATGTGGTGACCGTCGACATCGGCGTCGCTCATCATCACGATCTTGTGATAGCGGACCTTCTTGATGTCGAACTCTTCGTGGATGCCGGTGCCGAGCGCCGAGATGATCGCCTGCACTTCGTTGTTGCCGAGCACCTTGTCGATGCGGGCCTTCTCGACGTTCAGGATCTTGCCGCGGATCGGAAGGATCGCCTGGATGCGCGGGTCGCGGCCCTGCTTGGCCGAACCACCAGCGGAGTCGCCCTCGACGACGAAGACCTCGCACTCCTCCGGGTTGGTCGACTGGCAGTCCGCGAGCTTGCCGGGGAGACCGCCGCCACCGAGCAGACCCTTGCGGCCACGAGCCAGGTCGCGGGCCTTGCGGGCCGCGATGCGCGCCTGTGCCGCCGCCATCGACTTGCGGACGATGTCCTTGCCCTCGCCGGGGTTCTCCGCGAACCATGCACCGAGCTGGTCGTTGACGGTCCGCTGCACGAAGCCCTTGGCCTCGGTGTTGCCGAGCTTGGTCTTGGTCTGACCCTCGAACTGCGGCTCGGCGAGCTTGATCGAGATGATCGCGGTGAGGCCCTCACGGATGTCGTCTCCGGAGACGCGGTCCTCCTTCTTCTTCATCAGGCCCCACTCCTCGCCCCAGTTGTTGACCAGGGAGGTGAGCGATGCCCGGAAGCCTTCCTCGTGCGTGCCGCCCTCATGGGTGTTGATGGTGTTCGCGAAGGTGTGCACCGACTCGGTGAAGGTGGTGTTCCACTGCATGGCCAGCTCGAGACTCATGCCGTTGTCGCCGGCCTCGGCCTCGAAGCTGACGATGCTCGGGTGGGCCGGGTCGCGACGCTTGTTGAGGTGCTCGACGTAGTCGACCAGGCCGCGCTCGTACTTGAACGTGCGCTCGAGGCCACCGGACGAGCTCACATGCACCTCGTCGGCCGGCCCAGAAACGTGCCCAGGGTCGATCGCGTTGTCGACCGTCAGGTCCTCGACGGCCTCGGCGATCTCCTCGGCGAACTTCCGCTGGTCGCGGACGACGATCTCGAGGCCCTTGTTGAGGAAGGCCATCTCGCGGAAGCGGTTGGTGATCGTCTCGAAGTTGTAGTGCGTCGTCTCGAAGATCGTTTCGCTCGCCCAGAAGCGGGTCGTCGTCCCGGTCTCGTCGGTGGCCTCATGCCGCTCGAGCTCACCGGTCGGTACGCCGTACTCGAAGGCCTGGGTCCAGCGGTAGCCGTCACGCTTGATGTCCACCTCGAGGCGCTGCGAGAGGGCGTTGACCACCGAGACGCCCACGCCGTGGAGACCGCCGGAGACCTTGTAGCCGCCGCCGCCGAACTTGCCACCTGCGTGCAGCACCGTGAGCACGACCGTCACGGCCGGGATGCCCTCGACCGGGTGGATGTCGACCGGGATACCACGACCGTTGTCGATGACCTCGACTCCGCCGTCGTCCAGGACCGAGACGACGATCCGGTCGCAGTGACCGGCCAGGGCCTCGTCGACCGAGTTGTCGACGACCTCCCACACGAGGTGGTGCAGGCCCCGCTCGCCGGTGGACCCGATGTACATGCCGGGCCGCTTCCGCACCGCTTCCAGGCCCTCGAGCACCTGGATCGCGGAGGCGTCGTACGTGGTGGTTACAGACTCGGCGTTCGCGTCGCTCACGGAGTCCCTCTCACTGGTGCAGACATGACGAAGGTCGCCCCAGGGTCCCGCTGTGCGGCGGGAAGGACGGGGAACGACCCAGAAGCGATCTTACCGGCTCAGGGGCCGATTTCGAGGGTCCCCCTCCAGGAATTGGGGACGATCGGGCTGCTCAAACGCCTCTAGCGGGCCTGAGAGGGCCGATCGGACGGCCTCACAGGGGTGGAGATTGGTCCCCATACCCAGGAAACCGCCCCGAAGGGGTCTGTCAGCCGTACGTGTCGCGCGGGCCCCGACCGTCCCGAACCGAGCGCAGGCCCTTCTTCCAGGTGGGTCCGGTGGGGCCCTGAACATCGACGATCCGGACGGTTTCGTCGCCGAGCTCCTCGTTGAGGCGCTTGACCACCGTCGGGAGCAGCAGCTTGAGGTTGGTGGCCCAGGCCGTCGAGTCCGTGCGTACGACGAGCCGCGCGTTGTCCTGGTCGAACGACTCCGGTCGGCAGTGCTGCGCGACCTCCTTGCCGACGATCAGGTCCCAGCGGGTGAAGACCCCGTGGACCCGCACCTCTGTCGACCAACCCTGCTCGGCGACGAGCCGGCCGATCGTGTTGTCGAGGAGCTGCGGGTCGCGGTCGTCGGGATGTGCGCCTGAGAACGTCGGGTCGGCGACGCGCCTACGGGGCTTCCTCGACGGGCGGCCCTTGCCCGCTAGCCCGCGCGCGATGGAGCGGGCGAGCTCCAGCCCGGTGTCGTCGTGTGTCTCGACACGCTTGCTCGCTTCGCTCGCGTCGCGGCTCGACAACCGGTCGTCGTCCTTGCTCATGCCGGCGTCACCTTGCCGTGAGCCACGTCGAACCGCGCGCCCATGAGCTCGACCGGGACATCCGCAGGCACCGCTGCGGTCACGAGCACCTGCTCGGCTCCGGCGACCCGAGCCGCCAGCCGGTCGCGCCGGTCCGTGTCGAGCTCGGCGAACACGTCGTCCAGGATCAGGATCGGGTCGTCCCCGCCGGCCCGCAGCAGGTCGTACGACGCGAGCCGCAGCGCCAACGCGAACGACCAGCACTCGCCATGGCTGGCATATCCCTTCACCGGCAACGGCCCGAGGCTCAGCACCAGCTCGTCGCGATGGGGACCGACCAGGCTCACACCGCGGTCGACCTCGTCCTGCTGGCGCGCGGTGAGCGCCGCGTCGAACGCAGCCGTCAGGGCGGCCCGGTCGGGTGCCAGCGCAAGGGGGAGGTCGAAGCTGGGCTGGTAGGCGAGCGCCGCGGCGCCACCTTCAGGCGCGACCTCGGCGTACGCCGCGGCGACCAGCGGCTGCAGCTCGTCGACGAGGGCGATGCGGGCGGCCAGTAGCTCGGCTCCCACGCGGCTCAGCTGGCCGTTCCACACGGCGAGCGTCGACTCGAAGTGCTCGTCGGCCCGGCCCCGGCGATTGACCCGGGCCGCCTTGAGCAGGGCGTTGCGCTGCTTGAGGATCCGGTCGTAGTCCGCGCGCACCCCGGCATAGCGGGGAGCGCGAAGGACCAGCAGGTCGTCGAGGCAGCGCCGGCGGTCGCTCGGGTCGCCCTTGACCAGGGCGAGGTCCTCGGGACTGAAGACCACGGAACGCACCAGTCCGAGGAGCTCGCGCGAGCGGGGGAGGGGCGACTTGTTCACGCGGGCTCGGTTGGACTTGCCGGGGTTGATCTCGACCTCCAGCAAGGCAACCCGGTCGTCGCGCACCACGCTCGCGCGTACCACCGCCTGGCTACAACCCTGCCGGACGAGCGGCGCATCGGTCGCGACCCGGTGGCTGGTGAGCCGCGAGAGGTAGTCGATCGCCTCGACGAGGTTGGTCTTGCCCTGGCCGTTGCGCCCGATGAACGACGTGACGCCCGGCCCGAGCTCGACCTCGACCGTGTCGTACGAGCGGAAGTCATGGAGGGTCAGGTGCTGGACATGCACTACGTGCCCTCGGTGGTGGGCGGCGGCTCGGTGTGGATGGCGTGTCCGCCGAACTGGTTGCGCATCGCGGCGACCGCCTTCATCGCCGGCGAGTCCTCCTGGCGGCTGGTGAAGCGCGCGAAAAGAGCGGCTGTAATGGCGTTCATGGGCACTGCGTGCTCGATTGCGGCCTCGACCGTCCACCGACCTTCGCCGGAGTCGTCGGCGTAACCGCGGATCGACTTGAGGTCGGACTCGTCCTCAAGCGCCTCGACGAGCAGGTCGAGCAGCCAGGACCGGATCACGGTGCCCTCACGCCAGGAGCGGAAGACGTCGGTGACGTTGTCGACCAGCTCGACGGCCTGCAGCAGCTCCCAGCCCTCGGCGTACGCCTGCATCAGGGCGTACTCGATGCCGTTGTGGACCATCTTGGAGAAGTGCCCTGCGCCGACCTTCCCGGCGTGGACCCAGCCGAACTCGCCTTCGGGCTTGAGTGCGTCGAAGATGGGCTGCGCGACTGCGATGTTCTCGGCGGTGCCGCCGGCCATCAGCGCGTAGCCGTTCTCGAGCCCCCACACCCCGCCGGAGACTCCGCAGTCCACGAAGCCGATGCCCTTCTCGGCCAGGAGCTCGCCGTGCACCATGTCGTCGGTCCACCTCGAGTTGCCGCCGTCGATCACGAGGTCGCCGTCGCTGAGCAGCCCTTTGAGCGCACGGACGGTCTCACGGGTCGGGTCACCCGCCGGCACCATCACCCAGACCACCTTGGGGCTGGGGAGCGCGGCCACCAGGTCCTCGAGGCTCGGTACGTCGCTCGCGTCCGGGTTGCGGTCGTAGCCGACGACGGTGTGGCCGGCCGCACGCAGCCGCGTGCGCATGTTGCCGCCCATCTTGCCGAGGCCGATTAGCCCCAGGTCCATGAGCCCTCCGATCGAAGCCGTCAGCTGAGCAGGCGCCGCGGCATCAGCAGGTAGCGGAAGTCAGCCACCGCCTCGCCATCGATGCCGCCTTCGACGCCCGTGATGACCGCGGGCTTGCTGGCCTGGGTGAATGACAGCTCGACGACCGATGACTCGATCGCGGTGAGCCCGTCGAGCAGGAACTGGGGGTTGAACCCGGTGGTGATCGGCTCGCCCTTGACCTGAGCGTCGATCTGCTCGGTCGCCAGCGCCTCGTCGCCGCTGCCTGCGTCGAGGGTGACACCACCATCGGCGAAGGCGAGCTGCACGGCCGTGTTGCGCTCAGCCACGAGCGAGACGCGCTTGACCGACTCGACGAGCGCGACTCGGTCGACGCGGGCGACCGTCGTGTGCTCGTTCGGGAACAGGGTGCGCACCTTGGGGAACTCGCCGTCGAGGAGACGGGTCGTGGTCCGACGTACGCCGCCTCCCGCTGAGCCCTCGAAGCCGATCAGACCCTCGCCCGTGCCCCCGCTGCTGAGCGCGATCGTCACCTCGGTGCCGCTGGTGAGCGACTTGGCGGTCGCATCAAGCACCCGAGCGGGCACGAGGGCGGCCGCGCTCGCGTCGGTTGCCCCCGGGTCCCAGGTCAGCTCGCGCAGGGAGAGCCGGAAACGGTCGGTGGCGAGGAGCGCGATGTTGTCGCCCTCGATCTCGATCCGTACGCCGGTGAGGACCGGGAGCATGTCGTCGCGGCCGGCTGCAGTCACAGCCTGGGCGACGGCTGCAGCGAAGACATCCGCCTTCACGGTGCCGCTTGCCTCCGGCATGGCCGGCAGTGCTGGGTACTCGTCGACCGGCATCGTCTGGAGGCTGAACCGGGCGGAACCGCAGGTCAGCGAGACCTTGGAGCCGTCGATAGCCATGTCGACCGGCTTGTTGGGCAGGCTGCGACAGATGTCGGACAGCAGGCGCCCCGACACCAGGGCCTTGCCTTCCTCCTGGACCGCGGCCGGCACCGAGGCGCGAGCTGAGGTCTCGTAGTCGAAGGTCGACAGGATGAGACCGTCCCCGGACTCGGAGGTCTCGATGAGAAGCCCTGCGAGCACGGGAACGCTCGGTCGGACCGGAAGGCTGCGGGCAGCCCATGCAACGGCATCAGCGAGCACGTCGCGCTCGACGCGGAACTTCACGGGTGTTCGCCTCCTGCGTTCACTACTGCGGGCATCACAAGTCTGGGGGCCACGAATCCTGCCACGGCGCACCGACGTTCTGTAACTACATCGGCCCTCGTTTGGTGGGTTGTCCCCAGGAGGGAGCCCCGGGTTGAGTTCACTGGGATCGGATCCATGTGTAGTTCCATAGGGTTGTTAACAACCGTGGACAGTGTGGATAACCGGTCTTCGTGCAGGTCAGACCCGGTTTTAGCGTCCCGATGGGCTGTGGAGGAGCAAGGCCTCACCTGTGCGTAACTGTGAACAAGACTCGGGTTTGCCCGGCTGGCTCCACAGGTGTCCACAGGAAGTACACGTATCTCGACGCCACGCGCACAGCTCGGTGCACAGGAGCGTCGCCCCTCGGCGAAGGGTGGGATCACGGCTGGCGGGCCTGCTGCTTGATGCGGTTGGTGAGCTCGGTGACCTGGTTGTAGGTCGAGCGGCGCTCGGCCATCTGGGTGCGGATCTTCTTCTCGGCGTGCATCACGGTGGTGTGGTCGCGGCCGCCGAACTGCTGGCCGATCTTCGGCAGCGACAGCTCCGTGAGCTCGCGGCACAGGTACATCGCGATCTGCCGAGCTGTGACCAGCGCACGGGAACGGTTCTGTCCGCACACGTCGTCGATCGACAGACCGAAGTACGACGCCGTCTGGGCGATGATCAGGCTCGCGGTGATCTCCGGCTCGCCGCCCTCGGGGATCAGGTCCTTCAGGACGATCTCAGCGAGCGTGAGGTCGACCGGTTGCCGGTTGAGGCTGGCGAACGCGGTCACGCGGATGAGCGCACCCTCGAGCTCCCGGATGTTGGTCTGGATCTTGCTCGCGATGAACTCGAGGACGTCCGGCGGCGCAGTCATGCGCTCCGTGGCTGCCTTCTTGCGGAGGATCGCGATCCGGGTCTCGAGGTCGGGGGGCTGGACGTCGGTGATCAGGCCCCATTCGAACCGGTTCCGCAGGCGGTCCTCCAACGCCTCGAGGCGCTTGGGGGCTCGGTCCGAGGTGATGACGATCTGCTTGTTGGCGTTGTGGAGGGTGTTGAACGTGTGGAAGAACTCCTCCTGCGTCTGGATCTTGCCTTCCAAGAACTGGATGTCGTCGATCAGCAGCACGTCGACGTCGCGGTAGCGCTTCTGGAAGGTCGCCGCCTTGTCGTCACGGATGGCGTTGATGAACTCGTTGGTGAACTCCTCGGAGCTCACGTAGCGGACGCGAGCACCGGAGAACAGGCTGCGCACGTAGTGGCCGATGGCGTGCAGGAGGTGGGTCTTGCCCAGGCCGCTGTCGCCGTAGATGAGAAGCGGGTTGTAGGCCTTCCCGGGAGCCTCGGCCACAGCTACTGCAGCCGCGTGCGCGAAGCGGTTGGAGGACCCGATGACGAACGTTTCGAAGATGTACTTCGGGTTCAAGCGGGTCTCGAGGACGCTTCCCACGCTTGAACTGGCGTTCTGAGCAGGCACAAATGGACTTGTCGATAAATCGCCAAAGAGATTTGGCGATGAATCGTCATCGCTCTGGTCCTCGCTGACCTCCGGGGGCAACGAGGCTGGGAGTTCCGTGGCGCTCGGGAGCTCCGGGTCCACTGTCACCGCGATGCGGATCTGCGCGTCGAACGCCTCACTGAGTGCGTCCTCGAGCCGCGTGCGCAGCCGTCCCTCGATCTGGTTGCGCGTGAAGTCGTCGGACACCGCGATGATCGCGGTGTTCTCGTGGAGGGTCATCGGTTGGCTCGCCTTGAGCCAGGCCTTCTGGCTCGACGGCAGGTCTTCGACCAGGTCGTGCCAGATGGTGGCGAGGTCCTGGTCGGCACGATGCTGTGGCCCGTGCGGCTCTGACTTCTTTTCGTGGTTGACCGGTGCCGGCGTCTGTTCCACGGGGCTCTCCCACTCCCTCTTCCACAAGTCTCGATGTGAAGGCGTTTGTCCCCTTGTGGGGTGGCTCGCGCCGTTTTTGGCCGTGCTGGTTGTGGACGTTTTACGCCTGGACGCGACTCCGGTCCACACGTTTGTCCACAGGTTGTGCATCGCGCCCGGTGTTTGATAGTGGGCGACGTCCGAGTCGGCCGGATCTGCAACGTGGTGCGTCAGCCGTGGGGAATCTCGGGACCGCCTGACGCTAACAAGGCCTGCCTGTGGATACAACCGTTTGTCCACAGGTTCTGGGGGTATCTGGACCCGGTTTGACCCCCTCCGGCGCGACCGCGTACCGTTGGCCGGTCGGCCGTGTGTCGGCGGTTGCCTCATGCCCACTGTTGGTGCCCGCCAGACCTGGTCCCCCGAACCCCCGGTGGCCTTCCTGGGCTGCCTGACGATAGCCGGAGTAATCGTGAGCAAGCGTACGTACCAGCCGAACAACCGTCGTCGTGCCAAGACGCACGGCTTCCGCCTCCGCATGCGCACCCGTGCGGGCCGCGCCATCCTGTCCTCGCGTCGCACCAAGGGCCGCAAGCGCCTCGCCGTCTGAGCTGTTGCTCAGCCTGTGCTCGCGTCGGTGAACCGGCTCACTTCGGGTCCGGTCTTTGCTGAGACGATCAGGCGGGGTCACCGTGCCGGCGGCGCAACCGTTGTCCTCCACCTGGTGGTGGGCCCGGGTGCTGAACCGGTCAAGGTCGGCTTCGTGGTGAGCAAACAGGTGGGCAATGCAGTCATCCGGAACACGGTGAAGCGCCGACTTCGACACCTGGCCCGGGAGCGACTCAGTTCGCTTCCGGGTTCTGCTGTGCTCGTGGTCCGGGCGCTCCCGCCGGCCGCAAGCGCCTCGTACGCCGAGCTCGGCGCCGATGTCGACCGGGCACTGAACCGGGTGCTCGACCGTTATCAGGCGGGAGGTGACCGATGAAGTACCCGATCATCTGGTTCCTCAAGGCCTATCGCCTTTTGATCAGCCCGCTTTATGGGCAAGTGTGCCGTTATCACCCGTCTTGTTCCGCCTACGCGTTGGAGGCGGTGACGGAGCACGGAGCCCTGCGCGGCAGCTGGCTCGCGGTGCGCCGGCTCGGCCGCTGCCACCCCTGGGCGCCTGGCGGGTACGACCCGGTGCCCCACAAGACTCACCCAAACCAGACTCTAGGAGCCTGAGTGTCATCCTTCTTCGGCGCGATCATGGAGCCGCTCTACTGGATCGTCTCCATCATCCTCACCGGGTTCCATTCCCTCTTGAGCACGGTGCTGCCGGAAGACTCTGGCGCCGCGTGGGCCCTTTCGATCGTGGGCCTGACGCTCGTGATCCGCGCCGCGCTGATCCCTCTCTTCGTGAAGCAGATCAAGTCCAGCCGGAACATGCAGATGTTGCAGCCGAAGGTGCGTGAGCTGCAGAAGAAGTACGGCCACGACCGGGAGAAGCTCGCCCAGGAGACGATGGCGCTCTACCGCGAGACGGGCACCAACCCATTCGCTTCGTGCCTGCCGATCCTGCTGCAGATGCCGATTTTCTTCGCGCTGTTCCGCGTGCTCGACCAGGCCGCGAAGGACAACCCGAAGGGCGTGCTCACCCAGGACCACGTCAACCAGCTGGCCAACGCGAAGCTGTTCGGTGCCGAGATCTCCAGCACCTTCCTGACCGACGGTGCGCCCACGGCGACGAAGCTGCTCGCCGGGCTGCTGGTGCTCGCGATGACGGCCACGACCTTCCTCACGCAGCGTCAGCTGATGAGCAAGAACATGCCGGCCGACGCGATGTCGGGACCGTACGCCCGCCAGCAGAAGATGCTGCTCTACGTCCTGCCGGTCGTCTTTGCGGTCGGCGGCATCGCGTTCCCGATCGGCGTGATCATCTACTGGACCACCTCGAACCTCTGGACGATGGGTCAGCAGTTCTACGTGATCCGGAACAACCCTGCGCCTGGGACCCCTGCCTTCCGGGCCAAGCAGGAGCGCGACAAGCACAAGGCTGCCAAGCACGGGGTGGTGCTCCCCGAGGAGCCGCCGGAGCCAGAGGTACCCAAGGCTCCCCGCCAGCAGCCGAAGTCCCAGCCACGCAGCCAGCGCAAGAAGCCAGGCCCGAAGAAACCGCCAGGCAAGTAGCCGGCCGACAGACTTATTCGAGTGAGAGCAAGGAGTACGACGTGACCGAGGAGACCCCCGAGGCGGAGGCCACCCCTGAGGTGGAGCCCAGCACGGAGGCAACTGCGATCTTCGAAGCAGGTCCGGAGGACGACTTCGACGAGAGCCCCGAAGACGAGCGCCCCGAGGACGAAGGCGACGACGAGGACGAGGACGAGGACGCTGACGACGAGGACGCTGACGACGAGGAGGAGCCTGGCGATCGCACTGACCAGCTTGAGCGCGAGGGCGATGTCGCCGCGGACTACCTCGAGGAGCTCCTGGACATCGCCGACCTTGATGGCGACATCGACATGGATGTCGAGGGCGACCGAGCCGCGGTGTCGATCGTCGGTGGCAACCTGAACCAGCTGGTCGGCAGGTCGGGCGAGGTGCTCGATGCGCTGCAGGAGCTCACGCGGCTTGCTGTCTACCGTGAGACAGGTGAGCGTTCTCGCCTCATGCTCGACATCGGTGGTTTCCGCGCGGACAAGCGGAGCATGCTCGAGAAGTTGGCCGCGGACACCGTCGAGCAGGTCAAGGCGTCCGACGAGCCGATCGCCTTGGACCCGATGACCCCGTTCGAACGCAAGGTCGTGCACGACGCGGTGGCTGCCGCCGGTCTGATCTCCGACTCGGAGGGCGTCGAGCCCAAGCGATACGTGGTGGTCCGCCCCGCGTGACCGACGACGTTTCACGTGAAACATCACCCCCGACGCCCCCAGCGGCGGCGGGGGTGTTTCGCTCCCGGCTCCCCCTGGCTGAGGAGTACTGCCGACTGCTGGCCACCGAGGGAGTGGTTCGCGGTCTGATCGGTCCGCGGGAAGCGCCACGTCTCTGGGAGCGGCACTTGGTGAACTGTGCCCTCCTGGGCGACGCCATCGACCCGGACACGGATGTCTGTGACATCGGCAGCGGTGCAGGACTGCCGGGCCTGGTGCTCGCGATCGCCCGGCCGGACCTCTCTATGACTCTCGTCGAGCCATTGCTCCGCAGGACCACTTTCCTCGACGAGGTGGTCGCCGAGCTCGGCTTGGGCAACGTCGAGGTGGTGCGGGCCCGTGCCGAGGAGCTCCATGGAAAGCGCGAGTTCTCCGTAGTCACGTCTCGTGCGGTGGCCCCACTCGACCGACTTTTGGCCTGGTCCATGCCCTTGGTGCGCAAGGGCGGGGCCCTGGTCGTGATGAAGGGGAGCTCCGTCCACGACGAGATCGAGGTGGCTGCCGCCGCACTCAAGAAGTTCGGTGCGGGTGCCCTGAGTGTGTCGGAGTACTCCACAACTGGGTTTGATCCCCACACCACGGTGCTGCGAGTGGAAGCGACCCGTCCCTCCCAGTTACGTTTGGTTCCTCCCGGGAAGCAGGGCCAGAAGAAGAGGCGGTAAGTGGTGTCGGAGTCGAAGCAGACCCGGTGGTGGGCGCGTCGACGATCGGACACTCTGGGTATAGAAGCCGTGCCCGTCCTGTCCCCTGTTCCCCCACCTCGCATCATTCGCCCCGAGATGCCCGAGCCGACGGGTTTTGCGGACGTGGATGAAACGTCCGAAGTCGGTCTTGGGTGGCCCAGGGTTGAGAGATTCCCACAGAATCCACAACCGGATCCACAACTAGACCCGGTTGTCCCTCTCGATGTTTCACGTGAAACAGTGGGCCCTGCCGCCACGACCGTCGCAGCGGCCGTTCCGGAGGTTGAGCGCTCGGCTCCCCCGGTCCAGCAGACAGAGGAGAAGGTCGTGACTCGACCGGAACAGCCCGCCCCTGAACCGTCGGCCTTCGGCCCGTATCCGGCTCCCGGCTCATCGTTCCGGACTGCAGGCGAGGTGGCCGAGGAGTCACCGGTGGATGACGCGGGTGACGATCTCCCGCTCGCGAGGGCGGTTGAAGCCCACCTGGCGTCGCAACAGCGGATGAAGGCCGGGGAGTCCCTCCCTCGACCAGCACGCACACGAGTCATGGTGGTGGCCAACCAGAAGGGCGGTGTCGGCAAGACGACGACGGCCGTCAACATGGCTGCCGCGCTTGCCCAGCACGGTCAGCGGGTCCTCGTGATCGACCTGGATCCGCAGGGCAACGCCTCGACCGCACTCGGTGTCGACCATCACCGTGGCACTCCCTCGACGTACGACGCCTTGGTGGAAGGCATGCCGCTCGAGGAGATCGTGCAGGCCTCTCCCGAGGTGGACGGCCTCTTTGTCGCACCGGCCACGATCGACCTGGCCGGCGCCGAGATCGAGCTGGTCAGTGTCGTTGCCCGTGAGAACCGCCTGCGCAAGGCGATCCACGGCTATTCGGCGGTCTTCGGCGAGGGCGATGACCGGCTCGACTACGTCCTGGTGGACTGCCCGCCGTCCTTGGGCCTGCTCACGCTCAACGCGCTGGTCGCGGGTGACGAGATGCTGATCCCCATCCAGGCGGAGTACTACGCGCTCGAGGGCGTCGGCCAGCTACTGGAGACGGTGAACCTGGTCAAGGCGAACCTCAACCCCACGCTGGCCATCAGCACCATCCTGATCACGATGTACGACGCACGGACCCGACTGTCGGCCCAGGTGGCGGACGAGGTGCGCGAGCACTTCGGCGACCTGGTGCTCAAGACGGCGGTCCCGCGCTCGGTGCGCGTGTCAGAGGCGCCGAGCTACGGCCAGACGGTCATGACCTACGACCCGGCGTCGCCCGGGGCACTGTCGTACATGGAAGCCGCCCGAGAGATGGTCAGCAAGGGAGCACCCGCATGACGGAGAAGCAGCAGCGCCGCGGTCTGGGCCGGGGCCTGGGTTCGTTGATTCCGACCGCGCCCGTGGAGGAGTCGCCCGGGTCCGGTGCAGCCACCGGCGCAGGAACCCTCCCCACGATGCCGGCGTACGCCTCCACCATCGCTGCGCCGCGTCCGCGGGTGGACGCGCTCGACGCGCTCGAGGCACTGCCCCAAGGGGGTAGTGAGCAGCTCAAGCCGATCGACGGTGCGTACTTCGCCGAGCTCGACGTCACGGCCATCAGCCCGAACCCGAAGCAGCCGCGCCAGGTCTTCGAGGAGGAGGCCATGGCAGAGCTGGTCTTCTCCATCAAGGAGGTGGGCCTGCTCCAGCCGGTCGTGGTCCGGCCGAGCGGTGACGGGAAGTTCGAGCTGATCATGGGGGAGCGCCGTTGGCGAGCCACCCAGGAGGCCGGCTTCACGACCATTCCGGCCATTGTCCGCGAGACCGACGACGACGTCCTGCTGCGCGATGCACTGCTGGAGAACCTGCACCGGGCTCAGCTGAACCCCCTCGAGGAGGCGGCGGCCTACCAGCAACTGCTCGACGACTTCGGCTGCACGCATGAGGACCTCGCCGGGCGGATCGGCCGGAGCCGTCCCCAGATCAGCAACACGCTGCGGCTGCTCAAGCTCAGCCCGGCGGTCCAGCGTCGAGTCGCCGCCGGCGTGCTGTCCGCGGGACACGCGCGCACCCTGCTGGCTGTAGAGGACCCCGAGACCCAGGACCGCCTTGCCGGCCGGGTGGTCGCGGAGGGCATCTCGGTTCGGGGGCTCGAGGAGATCGTCGCGGTCGGCGACCTGGGTGGCAAGTCGGCCCCCCCACGTCGGCCGAAGCCCACGGCCCCGGCGCTGACCGACCTGGCCGGTCGACTCTCCGACCTCTTCGAGACGCGGGTCAAGGTCGACCTCGGGCGCAGCAAGGGGAAGGTCACCATCGAGTTCGCCTCGATCCCCGACCTAGAGCGCATCGTGGCTTTGATGGACCCGTCGTACCAGCGTCGACAGAGCGACGAATCGGCTTAGCGATAAAGCGCTTTGTCGACAAATCGATGAAGCGTTAAAGCGACCCGAGAATAGCGATTTCACGCTCAGCGGAGAGCCCAGAGGTGCGTTCGCGGTCCAACCCGAGCTCGCGTTCCCAACGCAAAGCAGCGGAGACAGTCGCTTCCAAGGGCCTCAAAACCAGGCCGGCTGCCTGGGCCGCCGAGTTGTCTCGAGACAACTCGGCGCCGTCGGAGGGGACCCAGAGGGGGAGCGATTCTGGGCCCATCCAGGGCCGGACGCCGGCCGCCAGGAGCTGCTCCGCGGCGGCCGGCACGAAGAGTGGATCGGCGCCCGCGGCACGAACGGACGCGTCGAGCACGTCCTGCAGGGACGCTTCCCGCCCGACGACGTCGAACACTCCACTGACCCGCGTCTGCGCACCCAGGACCAGCCACTGGGCAAGGTCGAGGACGTCGATCACCTGGACAGCACCGGACGTCGGCTCGGGGACAAGGACCTCGCGGCGGGCTCCGACGGCCGAGGCGATGCGGGCCGGCCAGTACCCCAGCCGGTCCGAGCGATCCCCATAACCACCAATCAGGCCTACCCGGGCGATGAGGGTTCGCTCGACGGGGAGCGCAGCGAGGTAGGCCTCTTCGCAGGCGACCTTGGCCTCGCCGTACACCTCCCGCGAAGCCAGGCCCGTCCCTGCCCAGGCGGGCAGGAGCTCGTTCGCGGACGATCCGTCGGCGTACGCCGAGATGCTCGAGACGTACACCCAGTGGGTGGCGCGGACCGAGGCCAACGCCGTGCGGACCAGCTCGGGCTGCCACGAGACCTCCACCGCGGCGTCGAACTCCGGCAGGCCGTCGTACGCCCGGGGCTGCCACCGGTCGGCGGCCATCAGCGTCGCCCCAGCAGGGACCGCTCCGGACTCGCCTCGGGCCAGGCACGTCACGTCCCAGCCGTGCGCCACCGCCTCCTCGGCCACGGCGCCGCCCAGCCAGGACGTCCCACCGAGCACCAAGAGCCGCATTCTCGAGACGCTACCGTTGCGCCATGCCGCTGTTCGAGTTCGAGGGCAAGCGCCCCACGGTCCATCCCGAGGCCTTCATCGCGCCGACCGCCACCTTGATCGGTGACGTGACCGTCGAGAAGGGTGCCAGCGTCTGGTACGGCGCGGTCCTGCGCGCGGACATCTGCCAGATCATCGTGCGCGAGGGAGCGAACATTCAGGACAATTCGGTCGTTCATGGTGCACCGGACTCCGTCGTGGAGATCGGACCGGGCGCGACCGTGGCGCACCTCTGCATCGTCCACGGCTCGGTGCTGGAGGAGAAGGCGCTCCTCGGCAACGGGAGCACGCTGCTCGACGGGGCGCGCCTGGGCGCAGGGTCGATGGTCGCGGCGGGCTCGCTGGTGAGCCCCGAGACCCAGATTCCGACCGGCGTGCTCGCGGCCGGGGCACCGGCGCAGGTCAAGAAGCCGATCGAGGGGACCATGGCGCAGTTCTGGGTCGACGCGAACCCGCCGTACTACGCCGAGCTCGCCCAGCGTCACCGGGCCGGCGTCAAACCTCTCGAGGACTAGGCCTTCTTGCGCTTGGCGGCCTTGGCTTCCGCGCGCTTCCGCTTCTCGGCGCGGTCGATCTCCTCGGCCTCCTCGAGCGTGGGCGCCGAACCGCCGTACGACGCGGGGAGCCACCAGGATCCCGTCGGCTGCTCCTCGGCCGGGTAGGACTTGATCACCTCGTCGAGCATCGTGGTCATCACCTTGTGCAGCTGCTCGGTCTGCCCGACCGGATCCTCCTCGGAGCACCAGATCGGCTCGCCCACCTTGACGATGATCGTCTTGTGCCGCGAGAAGTCCTTGGGGTGGTCCTTGGTGAAGATCCGCTGGGTTCCCCAGATGATCACTGGGACGACCGGGACGCCGGCCTTGGCGGCGATCCTCACGGTGCCGGTCTTGAGGTCCTTGATAAGGAAGCTGCGCGAGATGGTGGCCTCGGGGAAGATCGCGACGAGCTCGCCGGCGCGAAGGTACTTCGCCGCTTCATCCATCGACGCCAGCCCGGCCGAGCGGTCCACGGGGATGTGGTGGAACGAGCGCATCACGGGACCACCGATGGGGTGCTCGAAGACCTCCTTCTTCGCCATGAAGCGCGTGAAGCGGCCCTTCTTCGCGCCCGGAAAGCCTGAGACGAGGTAGTCGACGTACGAGATGTGGTTGGTCGCGATCATCGCGCCCTGCCCCTTCTCGGGGATGTTCTCCAGGCCCTGGAATATGAACTTGAAGTCGGAGACCTTGAACCAGGTCTTCGCCGCTGCGATGACCAAGGGGAAGGTGAAGTCGCGCATGCCCGCACCCTAGCCGAGCGCAATCAGGGGGTGGCAGCGGTCCAAGGGCCAGAAAATCTCGGTGCGCGCGAGACCCGCCTGCGAGAATCAGGGCATGCGCCGCATCGTCCAGAGTCGCAAGCTCCACTCCGTCCGGTACGACGTTCGGGGACCCATCCTCGTGGAGGCCCAGCGACTCGAGGCTGAGGGACACAAGATCCTCAAGCTCAACATCGGCAACCCGGCACCCTTCGGTTTCGAGGCCCCCGAGGCGATCCTCGCCGACATGATCCACAACCTGCCCGAGGCCCAGGGCTACTCCGACTCGCGCGGCATCTACTCGGCGCGTACGGCGGTTGCGCAGTACTACCAGTCGCACGGGCTCATCGGGACCGACGTCGACGACGTGTTCATCGGCAACGGCGTCTCCGAGCTGATCTCGATGGTGCTGCAGGCCTTCCTCGACGACGGCAACGAAGTCCTCATCCCGGCACCGGACTACCCGCTCTGGACGGGTGCGGTCGCCCTGTGCGGCGGCGTCCCGGTGCACTACCGGTGCGATGAGGAGAACGGCTGGATCCCCGACCTCGAGGACATCGAGTCGAAGATCACCGAGAACACCCACGCGATCGTCATCATCAACCCGAACAACCCGACCGGCGCGGTCTACAGCGAGGACACGGTCAAGGCCCTCGTCGACATCGCGCGGCGGCACCAGCTGGTGATCTTCAGCGACGAGATCTACGAGAAGATCCTGTTCGACGACAACGTCCACCACCACACCGCGTCGTACGTCGACGACGACGTCCTCTGCCTGACGTTCTCCGGACTGTCCAAGGCCTACCGCGTCTGCGGGTATCGCGCCGGCTGGGTGATGATCTCCGGTCCCAAGCACATGGCCGAGGACTTCCTCGAGGGCCTGACCTTGCTGGCGAACATGCGGATGTGCCCGAACGTCCCAGCCCAGCACGCGATCCAGACGGCGCTCGGCGGCTACCAGTCGATCAACGAGTACATCGGGCCGGGCGGCCGATTCTACGAGCAGAGCAAGACGGCATGGCAGCTGCTCAACAAGATCGAGGGCGTCACCTGCACCGAGCCGCACGGCGCGCTCTACTGCTTCCCCAAGCTGGACACGGAGATGTTCGGCATCACGGACGACGAGCAGTTCGTGATCGAGCTGCTGAGGGCGAAGAAGATCCTGGTCACGCACGGCACGGGCTTCAACTGGTTCGAGCCCGACCACTTCCGGCTGGTAACGCTGCCCGACGTACCGATGCTGACCGAGGCGATCGGTCGAATTGAGGAGTTCCTGCACACCCTGCGGCGGTGACGGTTTCCCATGTGACCGTGGGAAACCGGCAGCGGCGCTAGCCTTGATGGTGTGGCGCGCAAAGTCGTAAGGCTCACGCTCGACAACCTGGACGACCTGCCGGTCGCCTGTCGTGACTGCGTGTTCTGGGAGCGCAACCCGGTAACCCGGGGGCGCGTCTCCGCGTGCGGTGAAGCCGCCAACGAGAAGGAGGCGTGGGTCTCCCACGTCCTGCTCGAGTGGGGCTCCTGCGGACGCATCGCGTACGTCGACGGTGAGCCCGTCGGCTACGTCCTGTACGCGCCGCCCGTGCACCTGCCAGGTGCCGCGAGCTTCCCGACGGCACCGGTCTCGCACGACGCCGTGCTGCTTGCGACGGCGTACATCGACCCGGGGTACGCCGGCCAGGGACTCGGCCGCGTGCTGATGCAGGCCGTGGCGAAGGATCTGCTGAAGCGCGGTGACGTCCGGGCGATCGAGGCCTTCGGCAGCAACCGGAAGACGAGCTGCGTGCTGCCGACCGACTTCCTGCTTCGGGTCGGGTTCAAGACACATCGTGCCCACCCCGTGCACCCGCGCATGCGCCTGGAGCTCAAGTCGGTGCTGACGTGGAGGGAGGACATCGAGGCGGCGCTCGAGAGGCTGATGGGGGTCGTCCGACCGGTGAAGGTCCGCCCAGCGTCCCAGAACCAGTTCCGCCCTTAGGGCCTGGCGCCGCGCCAGTAGTTCCTACCGCGGACGGATGTGCCACCCGCCACACAGCACTAGCGTCCGTAGGCATGAAGGCCTACGGCACCTGGCTGGTCTCCCACGGGTTGATGCGCGCCGGACTGAGTGGCGCCGCCAAGCGGGGCGACCTCATCGCGCAGCTCACCGTCGATCCTGCGCTCCGGGCCGACCCGTTTGCTGCCTACGAGCAGCTGCGCCAGCGCGGCGAGGTCAGCCACGGCCGACTGATCGCCGCAACCGTGAGCCACGCCGGCGTGAACCAGGTGCTGCGTAACGAGGATTTCGGTACGGCGTCCGGGCGGGGTGGTCTGCCAGGCCCGGCGCGACGACTGATGGAGCGGTGGGAGGACCCGTACTCTCTGGGGCCGATCGATCCTCCGTCCCTGCTCGCGCTGGACGGCGCCGACCACATCAGGCTGCGCAAGATGGTGGCGAGGGCATTCACCGCCCGCTCGGTCCAGGGCCTGGAAGGGCAGGTCACGGCAGTCGCGGAGAAGCTGCTCGACGAGCTCGCGGGGGAGTCGAGCTTCGACCTCGTCGAGCGCTATGCCAGTCAGCTGCCGGTCGCTGTGATCGCTGACCTGCTCGGCGTACCCGACTCTGACCGCAACCAGGTGCTGGCCTGGGGCAACGAGGCTGCACTGCTGCTCGACCCGGGACTGACGTGGGCGCAGTTCCGCGGTGCCCGGCGGGCGATCACCTCGATGCACCACTGGTTCCAGGCTCACATCGAGCGGCTCCGCCGCGACCCTGGCGACGACCTGCTCAGCCGGCTCGCGGTCATGGACGGGGGACTCGAGGACTACGAACTCCGAGCAGTCGGGCTGTTGGTGCTCGGTGCCGGCTTCGAGACCACCGTCAGCCTGCTCTCCAACGCCGTGGTGCTGCTCGACCGCCATCCCGAGCAGCGCAAGCTCCTGGTGGCAGAGCCCGAGCGCTGGCCGAACGCCGTTGAGGAGGTGTTCCGCTTCGACTCCCCGGTGCAGCTCACCTTCCGTGAGGCGTACGCCGACACCCAGGTCGCCGGCACTCCCATCGAGGCCGGCCAGGCGATGCTCGTGGTCCTGGGTGCGGCCAACCGAGACCCCGAGGTCTTCGAGGACGCGCAGGCGTTTCACGTGGAACGCCCCAACGCCCACGAGCATGTCGCTCTGTCTGCCGGCCCACACTTCTGCCTTGGCGCGAGCCTGGCGCGGCTCGAGGGGACCGTCGGGCTACGCCTGCTCTACGAGCGCTTCCCGGACCTGAGCGTCACTGGGACGCCGGTACGACGAGGCACGCGGGTGCTCCGCGGCTACGAGCACGTACCCGTGTCGACTAGCGCCCGGCCAGCGCGACGGTCAGTTCCAGCACCGTCCGTGGGTCGGTGAGCTTGTCGCCGTACAGCTCGCGCAGCTGACCCATCCGATACCGCACCGTCTGCGGGTGCACGAAGAGCGCGGCGGCGATGTCTTCACGCCGGCCGTGGTACATCAGCCAGGCGCGCAAGGTGTCGGTGAGCTTCTCGCGTGAGGTCGGCGAGACCTTCTGCAGGGGCGCAAGGACCCGGGCGCGGAGGTCGGCCATCGCCTCGGGGTCCGAGCCCAGGACGAGCTCGACCAGGTGGGCGTCGGTGTCGACCATGCCCGCGGGGGCGAGCTCGAGCCCGAGGGCCTGCAGCGCCCGTTCGTACGACGCTCGCGCGGCGGTCCAGGGGCGGACCGGCCCCACCACTGCGGTCGTGTCGCGGAGAACCCGTTTGAGAGCGGCCCGCGAACGGCCGCCGGCATCAGGCACCAGCAGCACGGTGAGCTGCGGGTCGAGGCCGTTGATGTCCTCGCCAGGCAGGAGCGTGCGCTCGTCGAGCAGCGTGAGGGCCTGGCGGGACTCGACCTCGGTCAGGATCACAGCCGTGAGGGTCTTCGGAGGTTCCCAGTCGGCGCGTTCGGCCGCGGAGACGAGGGCGTCCTCCGGCTCGCCGTCGAGCAGCTTGCCGAACAGCCGCTCAAGTCGACGCTGACGCAGTCGCCCGGTGGAGGCCAGCTCGTCGACATGCCCTCGCACGCTGGCGTCGGACAGCTCGTCGATGTAGGCGAAGACCAGCTCGGCGAACTGGGCAAGGTCACCGGCGGGCATGCCCGCCTTGACGGCTGCGTTGCTCATGTCCCGCCAGGCCGTGCGGGCGCCAACCCGATAGGCGGACGCCAGCGCGTCCATCGACCGGCCAGAGCGGGCCTCGCCGCGGCCGAGCTCGTACGCGGCGTCGTACACGAACTGGACCTGTGACCCGGCGGCCATGCCCTTGGGGCTCGAGGAGAGGTCGATGAAGCCCTCGAGCGCCACCCTGATGGCGGTCTCGATGTTGCGACCCATCCGGCCACGGAACGGGTCGGCGTAGTCGGGGACGGCCGCGACCACGGCGGCGAGCACCTGCTCGGAGACGCCAGGCAGTTGCAGCCGCAGCTGGTCGAGCACCGCGGAGGGGAGCCGGATCGTGGTCTCGGGCATTGTGCCTTTTTGTTCGCTAAGAATAGTTTTGATCGTCAGATTCACTGTCGCCGGTCATGATTCTACGCGCTGGACGCATCAGGCTGGGAACATGAGCAAGACGACCGCCCTCCGCGAACGCTTCGCCCGCGTCGCCGAGTCTGTGGCGACCCCGCTCGTCCCCCGCGACTACCTCGACCTGCTGGTCCCGCTCGGCAACCCCGAGCAGCTCCGCGGCCGCATCGAGGCGATCCACCCCGAGACCAAGGACGCTGTCACCCTGGAGATTCGTCCAGGCCGCGGCTGGCAGCCGCACGTCCCGGGCCAGTACATCCGCATCGGTGTGGATGTCGACGGAGTTCGACTCTGGCGCGCCTACTCCTTGACTAGCGGCCCCCGCACCGACGGCCGGGTCTGCGTGACCGTGAAGGCGATCGAGGACGGTGTGGTGAGCAACCACCTGGTCCGCAACGCCCGCCCCGGCACGGTCATCCAGCTCGACCAGGCCACCGGCGACTTCACTCTTCCGGAGCGTCAGCCGCGCAAGGTGCTGTTCGTGACCGCGGGCAGCGGCATCACGCCCGTCATGGGAATGCTGCGCAACCACGAACTCGACGATGTGGTGCTGGTGCACGCAGCCCCGAGCAAGCACGACGTGATCTTCGGCGGCGAGCTCCGGCTCCTCGCCAAGGCCGGTCGGCTCACCCTCGTCGAGAACCACGACGACAAGCACGGCTTCCTCACCGCCCAGCGGCTCGTCGAGCTTGTCCCGGACCTCGTGGACCGCGAGACCTGGGCCTGCGGCCCGATCGGCCTGCTCGACGTGATCGAGCACCTGTACGCCGACAAGGGCATCGAGGACCAGCTGCACACCGAGCGGTTCCGCCCGGTCGTGATCGTCGCCGGCGACGGCGGCACCGTGACGTTCGACAAGACCGGCACCAGCACCGAGGTCGATGGCGGCACCACGCTGCTGGCCGCGGGCGAGGACGCCGGCGTACTCATGCCCAGCGGCTGCCGCATGGGCGTCTGCTTCGGCTGCGTCCTTCCGCTGAAGGAGGGCGCTGTGCGCGACCTCCGCAACGGCGCCATCACCACCGCCGTCGAAGGCGACAACGTCAAGATCCAGACCTGCATCTCCACGGCCGCAGGCCCGTGCCACCTAGACATCTAAGGGAGCAATTCATGACTGCCATGCAGAAGAAGGCCAAGTCCCCGATCGAGCACCTGACCGCCGAAGACATCGAGAACCTCGGCAAGGAGCTCGACGCGATCCGCGAGCAGGTCATCAACAGTCGCGGCGAGCGCGACGCGGCGTACATCCGCAAGGTCATCGCCAACCAGCGCAAGCTCGAGATGGGCTCGCGCGCCGTCCTCCTGGTCAGCCTCTTCCCGCCCGCCTGGGTCGTCGGCACTGCTGGCCTCGCGGTCGCGAAGATCCTGGAGAACATGGAGATCGGGCACAACATCATGCACGGCCAGTGGGACTGGATGCGTGACGAGAAGATCCACTCCACGACTTGGGAGTGGGACAACGTCTCGCCGTCGGAGCAGTGGAAGCACAGCCACAACGAGCTGCACCACACGTACACCAACGTGATCGGCAAGGACAACGACCTCGGCTACGGCATCATGCGCGTCGACGAGGACCAGCGCTGGTCCCCGTTCCACCTCGGCCAGCCGCTGTGGAACTTCATCAACGCCTGCTTCTTCGAGTACGGCATCGCGGCGTACGACCTCGAGCTCGGCAAGAACCTCAAGAACGAGAAGCGTCGTAGCGACCCGGCCTTCCGTGCCCGCGCCGCTGCTGTCGGCAACAAGATCAAGGCGCAGGTCAAGAAGGACTACCTGCTGCACCCGCTCTTCTCCGGGCCTTCGGCGCCCACGACGTTCGCCGCCAACTTCACCGCGAACCTGATCCGCAACTGGTGGACCCACTCGGTGATCATGTGCGGTCACTTCCCCGAGGGCGTCGAGACCTTCGAGCGTCGCTCGATCGTCGGCGAGACCCGTGGCGACTGGTACGTACGCCAGATGCTCGGCTCGGCGAACGTCTCGGGCTCCAAGGCGATGCACCTGATGACCGGCAACCTGTCGTTCCAGATCGAGCACCACCTCTACCCCGACCTCCCGAGCAACCGCTACCAGGAGATCGCGCCCAAGGTGCAGGACGTCTTCGAGCGCTACGGCCTCAACTACGTCACCGGCTCGCTGCCCAAGCAGGTCGGGAGCGCGTGGCACAAGGTGATCCGGTTGTCGCTGCCCAACGGCTTCCTCGACGAGGCCCGGAGCAACCCGGTCGGCACCGTCAAGGGCACTGTCACCAAGCTGGTGGTCGGTGACCCGCGGGAGAAGGCGCTGAAGAAGGCTCGCGCGCGCCGGGCTGCTAGCGCTGCCTGATCAATCCAGACTGGGGGAATGCTCTCCCACCTCCGCAACAACGTCGTCGGTTACCTCGCCCTGGTCGTCGCGCTGAGCGGTACGTCGTACGCCGCCGTGCAGCTCAGCGCCGGCCAGGTCAAGACCCAGCACCTCGCGAACGGTGCAGTGACGGCGAAGAAGATCAAGAACAAGACGGTCACCAAACGTGACCTCAAGGTCGGGGTCGTCAAGAACGGCGCCGTCGCTGTCGCGGAGGTCAAGAACGGGATCGACGCGCCCGGAGCGATCGACTCGGCGGCCGCGACCCGGTCGTTCTCCCTACCGCGCGCGGGGCAGGTGTATCTCCGCCAGTTCTTCGGGAGGAACTTCAACTCGTGCACGGCGGGTACTGCCTACCTGGGCCTGTACGTCGACGAGGTGCCCGTGCCAGGCACGTTCTTCTCGGTGCCGGGCGATGTCGACCAGGCGCGCGCGATGGAAGCGGTCGGAACGGTCAGGTTGAGCAAGGGCGTGCATACGGCAACCGTGGGCGTGGTCTGTCCGGCGGGGCAGGCCTTCTCCTCCCTGTTAGCCGGTTCGACGTGGACGGTGCTGCTGCTCGGCTGACGAGCGCCTAGGCGTCGCGGCGGAGCTGCTCGCGCAGTTCCGAGAGCCGCAGGACTCCGGTGTGCGAGTCGGTCTCCGGCGTGAGGTACACCCGCTGCACCGCGACGACGATCGCCTCGGCGAGAACGTCGCGGAAGGCGGGGTCGGCGAGGCGGGCTGCGTCGCCTGGGTTGGTGACGTAACCGGCGTCGATGACCACCGCCGGCATCCGGGTACGACGGAGCAGGTCCCAAGCGCGGGCGTGGGTGCGGAGGTCGGCGAGGTCGGTGCGGGCGACGATCTCCCGTTGCACGAGCCCGGCGAACCGCTCGCCGACCGACGAGCGGACATCGTGCGCATCGATGCCGTAGAAGTAAGTCGAGACGCCGGCGGCGTCAGTGTTCTCGGACGAGTCGACACGAAGCGCGATGGTGAGGTGGGCGTTGGTGCGGTTGGCGAACTCCGCTCGCTGCTCCTCGTCGAGGCTGCCGTCGCCGCGGTGGGTCAGGTAGGCCTGCACGCCGGTTGCCACCAGCCGCCCCTCGACGCGCTTCGCCAGGTCGTAGGTGACGGCGTCGGCGAGGCCACGCAGGGACGGATCGTCGGCCCGCGAGGTGCCGGGGTCGATCACGACGACCTTGCCGGTGAGCTGGGGACCGTCACGGCGCAACCGCTCCTCGGCGCGCATGGCGTTGGGGCTGCCACCCTTCACGAGGGGAGCCAGCCGCGAGAGTGCCTTGAGGGTGGCGGGCCCGCAGGTGCCATCGGCCGGGATGCCGATGTTGCGCTGGAACTCCTTGACCGCATGCTCGGTCTGCGGCCCGAAGCGTCCGTCGACGCGCCCGACCTTGAACCCGAGGTCGAGCAGGCGCTGCTGCAGCGCCATGACGTCGTCACCGGCAAGGAGGCTGCCTGCGACGAAGACCAGCAGCCGGTCGCCGAGCTGCCAGCGGGCCTCGTCCAGCGACCGGAAGGTGGCCGATCCCACGACGCCGTCGACGGTGAGTCCGCGGCCCTGCTGGAACTCGCGCACGGCTCGGTCGAGCTCAGTGTCGAAGACGCGAGGGCTAGGCACCTCAGTCGTGGTGAGCGCGAGCATCGCCAGGCGTGAGCGGATGTCGAGAACCCCGTCGCCCTCGTCACCCAGCCGGAAGCCGGCGTTCGTCGTGCTCAACTCGGTCACCCGACCTCCTCGTTCGAGACGCGTGTCTGAATGGTCTACCCCACGGGCCCTGCGCTCAACCGTGTGCCCACTGGACAGACGCACCAGCAGCCTCATCAGTTGCAGTTGCAAGAAGTTTCGTTCCCGAGACAACCTGCCCCGCGCCCGCACGTCTTAGCAAATGAGGCAACGGAAAGGGGCCGGCGATGCCGATACGGATACAGGAACCTCGGCACAATGACGTGGTGCCAGCAGCCAGCGGCCGTGACGAGATGGTCACGCTGTACGCCGCGCACCGGCTGCGGCTGGTGCGCCTGGCCGTGCTGCTGGTCGACGACCTGGGCACGGCCGAGGACGTCGTCCAGGACGCCTTCGCGGGGCTGATGCGCCGTAGCGGCTCCCTGCGCGACCCCGAGCTCGCAGTGGCGTACCTGCGCACGTCGGTCGTCAACGGCTGCCGGTCGAACCTGCGGCGCCGGCGTACCGCCCGCCTCTACGTCGTGCCGCACGAGCCCCACTCCGACGCACCGGACGGGAGCGTGATCCTCGCCGAGGAGCACCGTGAGCTCCTGACGGCGCTCAGGAGCCTGGCACCCAGGCAGCGCGAGGTGCTCGTGCTGCGCTACTGGTCCGACCTCACCGAAGCGGAGATCGCCGACTCGCTCGGCATCAGCCGCGGGTCCGTCAAGTCCACCGCCAGCCGGGCGCTCGACGCCCTCTCGACGATCCTGGAGGGACCGCGATGAACACCAGCATCGAGGACCGCCTCACCGCGGCACTGCATGCCCGAGCCGACCAGGTGCAGCCGGAGGACCTCCGGCCTCTCGAGCCGGTGCGACCGGTGCGGAGCTGGCGGCCGGCGCTCGTCGCCGCGGCCGTCGTACTCCTGATGGCCATGCCTGTCGGCGCCCTGCTGCTGGGCCGGGAGGACGGCGAGGTGGGGCCCTCTGAGGCGCCCACTTCGACGACGACCCAGCTCGCCTGGGTGGATCACCGGCTCCCCCTGGACCGGGCTGACCTCGACGGTGACGGTCTCGACGACCAAGGAGTGATCGTCTACGAGACCTATGGCGAGGCATACGGCGCCGTGGAAGTGAGGGTCACGCTGGCTGGCTCCGGGCGGACGTTGAGCCTGGCCACCGGCGTCGACATCGACCTCCCTCCGGAGGGTCTGAGTGCCTTGACGGTGTCGCCGGAGCTGGCGCTCTTCCGCGGTGAGGCGATGCGGTTCCGCATGCACGGGAGGGAAGGCTACGGCGACGGGTCCAACGAGGGGTTCGAGGAGCGGTTCGAGACCGTTGCGATCGGCATGCAGACCGGAACCCGCGGTCTCACCTGGATCACGCTGCCGTGACACGACGAAGGGGCCGTCGGATCACTCCGACGGCCCCTTCGCACTAAGTCAGTTGATGAACTCGGCCAGCTCGTTGAGCAGGACCGACTTCGGGCGGGCGCCCACGATCTGCTTCACGACCTCACCGTTCTGGTACACGTTGAGGGTCGGGATGCCGGTTACCCGGTAGGTCGACGGGACGACAGGGTTCTCGTCCACGTTCATCTTCACGAACGTGATCTTGTCCCCGTGGGTCTCGTTGATCTCCTTGAGAATGGGGTCCACCTGGCGACAGGGTCCGCACCATTCCGCCCAGAAGTCGACGAGCACGGGCTTGTCCGACTTCAGGACCTCGGTCTCGAAATCGGCGTCGGTGACGGCCTTCATTTCGGCCACGGTGGTCTCCGTTCTGTGTGCGCCATCTGCTGTGCGCTTATGTTGCCGGGTTGCGCTGTCTTGGCTCAACAGTAGGTTCCTGCCGGCTTATTCCCGGCCCTTGCTCACATAGTCGAACGCCGCCCGGTTCCACACATCCGTGGGGCCGGGGCGCCGCTGGTCGCTGTGCAGGGAGACCAGGGGCAGGACGCTGGTCGGCTGGTCGGTGGTGGCCCAGTTCACCACGAACTCCCACGCACTGTGCAGCCCGGGTACGGCGTCGAGCTGGTCGTGCAGCGCAGGCCACAGCAGCTCGCTGTCTCCCTGCGGTGACAAGGCTGTGGTCCCCGGCGGAGCCGACAGGCTGACGCGGACCGTGGCGCGGCTCGCGACGGTCACGTCGAGGCTGCTGGCTGCGTGGTCGACGGGGAGCTTGCCCAGGGAGGCGACGAGCGCGTCCCAGGTGGCGAGCTGAGCGTCGGTGGGGAGGCCGTTGATCGCGAACCGCAGCTCGGAGGCTCCCGCCGTCGCCGTGACGTCCCAGACGGCGTAGTCGGCACCGAGCACGGGGTCGGCGCCGATCTCGCGGAAGGCGTCCCTGACCCACCCCGTCGAGTCCCCGTGTACGCCGTAAAGCTCGGCCCCGTCGCTGTCGAGGACGAGCTGCACCTGCGGGCCGACCAGGGCGTTCACCAGGAACCAGTGCGAGACGCCGTCCCGGACGGCCCCCTCGTCAGGGTCGCCGACCCAGCGCATCGTGAGCATCGGGCCCGCGTCGGTGAGGAAGCGCAGCTGCTCGTCCCCCTCCGCGAGTCCGGCGGCCTGCACCTTGCCGGGATGCCCGACGATCAACGCGGTGATCTCGTCGACGGTGGCGTCGGCGTCCAGCTGCACGATCGTCTCGAGGGAGTCCTCGCCGGACTCCACGTGCAGCGAGCCCGCCTCGAGGTTGCCGTACTCGAGCAGCAGCCGGTCGGTCGCCGTGGGCGGCTCGTCGTTGGAGCACCCACTGAGCAGCAGAGCGACCACAGCGCCCACGACGAACGGGGCACGGGCGCGAGGGGTCACACTGCCAGTCTGAGGCCTAGACGAGCTCCGCCTCGACCGACGTGTCCGCAGCCGAGCCGGCGGATGACGCATGGTGGTCCAGCGCAGCGATGTAGCGCTCGGCGTCCAACGCGGCCGCGCAACCGGTGCCGGCGGCCGTGATGGCTTGCCGGTAGTGGTGGTCGACCAGGTCACCGCAGGCGAAGACGCCGTGCAGGTTCGTCCGCGTGGACGGGGCCTGCACCAGCACGTAGCCGTTCTCGTCGAGGTCGACCTGACCGTCCAGCAGCTCGGAGCGGGGGTCGTGGCCGATTGCGATGAACAGGCCGGTGATCGGCAGCTCGCGCTTCTCACCGGTGACCGTGTCCGTCAGGGTCACGCCGCTGAGCTTCTCGTCCCCGTGGATCTCACTGACGCCGGTGTTCCAGACGATCTCGAGCTTCGGGTCGGCGAATGCGCGCTCCTGCATGATCTTGGAGGCGCGCAGCTCGTCGCGGCGGTGCAGCAGGTAGACCTTCGACGCGAACCGGGTCAGGAAGGTGGCCTCCTCGATCGCCGAGTCGCCGCCACCCACGACAGCGATCTCCTGGTCACGGAAGAAGAAGCCGTCACACGTCGCGCACCACGAGACACCGTGGCCGGAGAGCCGGTCCTCGTGGGGCAGGTCGAGCTTCTTGTAGCCGGAGCCGGTGGCCAGGATCACCGAGCGCGCGCGGTGCACGTTGCCCGAGCCGTCGGTGACCTCCTTGATGTCGTCCTTGAGGGAGACCGAGGTCACGTCGTCGGAGACGAGCTCGGCGCCGAACCTCTCGGCCTGGGCGCGCATCTCGTCCATCAGGGCGGGGCCCATGATGCCGTCGCGGAAGCCCGGGAAGTTCTCGACCTCAGTGGTGTTCATCAGCGCACCACCTGCGGTCACCGAGCCCTCGAAGACGAGCGGCTTCAGGCTGGCGCGGGCGGCGTACACGGCGGCGGTGTAGCCGGCCGGGCCGGAGCCGATGATGATGACGTTCCTGACGTCCGAGTCGGACATGACACTCCCGGGTCGATAAAGGTTCTGCTCGCTCAACACACCCTAGGCGCCGCGCATTCCTCAGGGGGCGCGGGTCCGCTCAGCGGAGGCCGAGCAGCAGGGTGGTCGACACCGGGACGATCGTCTGGTTGCACGGGTAGAGGTAGACGCGGGCCGCGGACCGGTTGAGCCGCTGGACGACGACCACCGCCTCCCGCGACTTCGACAGCCGCAGGTTATAGGTCTCGGACGCCGTGCCGGACGTCGGCGTGAAGCAGGGCCGCCTGCTGACGAACGCCCCGGTGAGCGAGTTGGAGAGCCCCTCGATCGCGTCGCTGACGCCGCCGTACGCCAGGATCGACCGGAGGGCGTCTTGGTTCGACTCAGCCAGGTAGGCCTCGTCGGTGGGACTGGGGGCGGGCGGCCGGAACTCGGACCCGCCGCCGCCCTGGCTGGCAATGTCCCCCCGCGGAGCCTCTTCGCTGGCGGGGCCGGGCACGCTGCTGCTGTCGAGGGCGGTCTCAGCCGACTGCTGCGACATCACGTTCGCGCCTACGTATCCGAAGAGCGACACCGCTGCTGCGGCCACGAGGACCTGCGGCCAGCGCCGCCGACGGATCGCAATGACCGGCGCCGCCTCGGCCTCCGCCCGCTCGGCCACGAGGTCCGCGAGGACAGCGTCGAGCCGGGCGGAGACGTCTGAGGGCATGCTGACGGGCGACGCGCTGTCGGCCAGAAGTCGACTGATCACCGCCTCTTCCTCAGGCGAGAGCTCGCTCATGCGTCACCTCCGTTCCCAGATCCGACGCGTGGCGGCTCCGCTGGGTTCCCGTGAGCCGAGTCACGCCGGTACGCCGCCAGCAGTGGCAGCAGCTTGGCCCGCCCCCGCGAGCACCTGCTCTTGATCGTGCCCGGGGCGCAGTCGAGGATCGCGGCGGTCTCGTCGATCGAGTAGCCCTCCATGTCGACGAGCACGAGGGCCGCCCGCTGGTCAGCGGGCAGCGTCTCCAGGGCGGCGAGCACGGCGGCCCGGCGTTCCGAACCCAGGGCAGCGTCCACTGGGTCGTCCACCGAGGCCGTCAGCGTCGAGCCGCGGCCGGCGTACTCGTCCACGTCGTCGGGGAGTGGCTCGGCGAGCCGGACCTTGCGCCGGCGGATCCTGTCCAGGCAGGCGTTGACGACGATGCGGTGCAGCCAGGTGGTGACGGCTGCGTCCCCACGGAACGACCCGGCGCGCCGGAAGGCCGCGATGAGCGCCTCCTGCAGCGCGTCGGCTGCATCCTCGGGGTCCCCGGTGGTTCGGAGGGCCACTGCCCAAAGTCGATCCCGGTGCCGGGTGAACAGCACACCGAAGGCCGCGGGGTCGCCGCCGACGTGGGCCGACAGCAGCGCCGCGTCGTCGAGGTCGGCGAGGTCGTCCACTGTCACGACCGTACGACGATCTCGGCCACCCCGCCGCGGTATCCGTCCGACACCTTCGGGAGTGAGGTCAGCCAGATCACGAGGTACCGCGTGGTGACCTCCTCGTCGGGTGACAGGGTCAGCGCGGCGCCGCTGGCTTCGCCCTCCGCGACGTTCTCGAGCCCGTCGATTCCGGACGGCGCTCCCGCGTCGGCGGAGGCAACCAGCAGTTGGACCTTCGTCTGGCTGCCCTCGAGGGTGAGCTCGACGTCGCTGAACGTCTGCTCCGATCCGAGGTCGACCAGCAGCCCCACCCCGGGCTTGATCTGCAGGTCCGGGCCGTCGAAGTAGGTGCTGGTCGTCCAGGCCGTCGCCGGGTTGTCGTCGTGGGCCAGACCGACGTTCTCGGGGTACTCCTCGGCAGGGTCGCCGAACGGGTCGAAGTCGTCGACGTCGGCCAGGGTCAGCGCCTGCGTAACGGGCGTGCCCGTGCCGGGGCGCGGCGTCTCGTCGCCCTGGGGGTCGCCGCCACCGCCACGACCGAGGTTGAACGCGAACACCACGACGAAGAGCAGGGCGAGTACCGCAGCGACCAGCCCGGCCAGGCGAAGCCAGGACGTGCCCGGTGGCTCGCCCGGCCACTCCTCCACCTCGACGATGTCCGGCTCGCCGCGTGCGTCGGGACCCCAGGCCGAGGGTGCCTTTCCTCCGCCCATGCCGACGTACGGCGTCTTGGTCGAGGGCTGAAGGCGATGCACCTGGGTGGCCTCGTCGTCGACGTACGTCGGCATCGAGGCCTGGGTCGCCTCCGGATCGTGCACCGGCAGGCTGATCTGCTGGGTGGCCTCGCTGACACTCGTCGAGGCGTGCTTGCCCAGGGGCATTCCGTCACCGGACTCGCCGAGGAAGTCGGCCAGTGCCGCCTTGATCTCATGCGCGCTCTCGATCGGGTAGCCCGCCACCGCGCCGTTGAGCACGCTGTCGCAGATCCGGTCCAGCGACGTGGGAATGCCGGCCCGCACCTGGCGGGCGCGCAGCACGCGGCCATGGTCACGCGGGGCCTCGGCCAGGGTCGTCCCGGGAGTGCCCGGCCACTTGCCGACGAGGCCGGCGTACAACAGCGCGGCGAGGTTGCGGACGTCGGACTCGTGGTCCGAGAGCTTGCTCTCGTGCCGGCCGTGGAGCACCGAGTCGACGACGAACCCGATCAGCTTCACGGAGCCGTTCTCGTTGACCATGACGTTCTCGGGGATGAGCCGGCCGTGCGCGATGCCGTGCTGGTGGGCGTCGGCGATTGCGTCCGCGGCTTCACGCACCATCCACGCGGCCTGACGCGGCGGCAGCGGTCCCTCGAGCAGCATCTTGTCCAGGGAGACCCCGTTGCCCCACTCAGCCACGACATACGCGACGTCGTCCTCGACCGCCGCGTCGAGGACCCTGAGCAGGTGCGGGCCGGTGAGCGTGGCGGAGCTCCGGGCGGCGGAAAGCAGTGCGGGGGAGCGCGGGTCGGCTGCATCGATGACGTGGACCGCCACGTCCCGCATCAGCGTCATGTCCGTGGCGCGCCAGAAGCGGGCGCCGCCGGTCTCCTCGAGCAGGTCCTCGAGCCGGAACCGCCCCGCCAGCAGGGTGCCCGGGCTGATCGGTGTCATGAGCGCCCTGCCTCCCCGTCCTGGTGGTTCAAGATCAATCCCATCGTAAGGTCGGTCAGCGCCTCAGCCGGCGGGTGACCAAGCCGACAAGCTCGTTGACCTCGTCGATCCGCATCAGGCGAGCCAGCACGGCCAACAACCCGAGGTCGACCACGCCCATCAGACCCAGCATCACGACCGCCTGGAGCTTGCTGCCG
>DATILB010000145.1:0-7829 GCA_035477015.1 Nocardioidaceae bacterium
CTGGCCCATCATCTTGCGGACGCCCTTGATGGGCTCGCGACGGTCGGCCGCCTTGGTCTCGACAGGCGCTCGCTGTGGTTCCTGAGCTCCGTCGAAGGGCTCGACCATCGATGTCGCACCTTCGACATCGGCTCTAGTAACCGTCCCCGAAGGACCGGTGGGCGTCACCGACCGCAGGTCGATGCCCAGCTGCTTGGCGAGGTAGCGGACCGGGGGCTTGGCGAGGACTCGAGTCTCCACCGGGCCCGTGTCGTGCACGGCAGCTGCGGGCACAGCTGCCTCGTTGGCCGGGACGACTTCGGTGGTCTGCTGCACGCCGGGCTGCTCGAAGGTGCCCTGCACCTGGAGCTGCGTCGCAGCACCGGCTTCGGTAGCAGCGGTGGCCGGACCACGCCGGGCACGCCTCATCGCGGAGCCCGACTTGGGGCCGTAGCCGACGAGCGTCTGGTTCTCGCCCCCGCCAGTAGCTGCCGGGTTCGACATGTCGATCTCACCCAATGGTTCGGGCGTAGCGGGCGACTCGACGCCGTCGGATACCGCGATGATCGGAGTGCCGACGGGGATGGTCTCCCCCTCGGGCACCAGGATCGCGGTGATCGTGCCGGCGTACGGCGAAGGCAGCTCGACGAGCGACTTGGCGGTCTCGATCTCGACGACGACGTCGTTGACCTTGATGACGTCGCCGACCTTCACCTTCCAGCTGACGATCTCGGCCTCGGTCAGTCCTTCACCGACGTCAGGGAGCTTGTATTCGTTGATCACGTCAGTACCCCAGCGTCCGGTCGACGGCGTCCAGCACCCTGTCGAGGTCGGGGAGCCACTCCTCCTCGACCCTGGCGGGCGGGTACGGCGTGTCGAAGCCACCGACGCGGATCACCGGTGCCTCGAGCGAGTAGAAGCACTCCTCCATGATGCGCGCGGAGATCTCTGCGCCCATGCCCAGGTTGGTGTGCGCCTCGTGCGCAACGACGACCCGACCGGTCTTGCGGACCGACTCGAAGACGCCGTCCAGGTCGAGCGGCGAGAGGGTGCGGAGATCGATGACCTCGACGCTCTTGCCCTCCTGAGCAGCAGCCTCGGCGGACGCGAGGCAGGTCTTCACCATCGGTCCGTAGGCGAGCAGCGTTACATCGGAGCCGGTGCGGATCAGGCGCGACGTGAACAGCGGGGCGGGCGTTGCGGTCTCGTCGACCTCGGCCTTGTCCGCGTGGTACTGCCGCTTGGGCTCGAGGAAGATCACCGGGTCGTCGTGCTTGATGGCCTGCTGGATCATCCAGTAGCCGTCGACCGGGTTCGAGCAGGCAACAACCTTGAGCCCCGGAGTGTGCGCGAACTGCGCCTCCGGCGACTCGCTGTGGTGCTCGACCGCGCCGATGCCGCCGCCGAAGGGGATGCGGATGACCATCGGCATCTTCACCTTGCCCTGGCTGCGGAAGGTGAACTTCGCGACCTGGGACACGATCTGGTCGTAGGCCGGGTAGACGAAGCCGTCGAACTGGATCTCGCACACGGGACGGTAGCCACGGATGGCCATGCCGACCGCCGTGCCGATGATGCCCGACTCCGCCAGCGGGGAGTCGATGACCCGGTCCTCTCCGAAGTCCTTCTGCAGCCCGTCGGTGATCCGGAAGACGCCGCCGAGCTTGCCGACGTCCTCTCCCATGATCAGGACCTTGGGGTCGTCTTCCATCGAGCGGCGCAGGCCGGCGTTGAGCGCCTTGGCCAGAGTCATCTTGGTCATCAGTGCGCTCCCTCAAAGCTGTCGAGGTACGTCGAGTACGCAGCCTTCTGGGCGGCGAGCTCAGCGGTCTGCTCCGTGTAGACGTGGTCGAAGACGTCGAGGATGGTCGGCTCGGGCATCGCCTTGCAGCCCTCGCGGAGGTGAACACCGAGCTGCTCGGCCTCCGCCTCGATCTCGTCGAAGAAGTCCTGGTCCACCAGGCCGTGGCGCGTCAGGTAGACCTTCACGCGCTGGATCGGGTCCTTGAGCTTCCAGTGCTCGACGTCCTCCGACAGCCGGTAGCGAGTCGGGTCGTCGGTCGTGGTGTGTGCGCCCATCCGGTAGGTGTACGCCTCGACCAGCGTCGGGCCGGAGCCGTTGCGGGCGCGCTCGAGCGCGGCCTGCGTGACGGCGTACGTCGCCAGCACGTCGTTGCCGTCGACGCGGACGCCGGGGAAGCCGAAGCCCAGCGCACGCTGGTAGAGCGGGATCCGCGACTGGCGCGTGATCGGCTCGGAGATCGCCCACTGGTTGTTCTGGCAGAAGAAGACCACCGGTGCGTTGTACGACGCGGCGAAGATGAACGACTCGTTGACGTCGCCCTGGCTGCTGGCGCCGTCACCGAAGTAGGCGACGACCGCTGCGTCACGCTCCGGGTCCCCGCTGCCGACGACACCGTCGCGCTGCAGGCCCATCGCGTAGCCGACCGCGTGCAGCGTCTGCGCGCCGATCACGATCGTGTACAGGCCGAAGTTGTTGGCGTAGGGGTCCCACGAACCCTGGTCGACGCCACGGAACAGCCCGAGCAGCCGGAGCGGGTCGACGCCGCGGGTGTAGGCGACACCGTGCTCGCGGTACGTCGGGAAGACGAAGTCCTGGGTGTTGAGCGCGCGACCCGAGCCGATCTGCGCGGCCTCCTGGCCGAGCAGCTGGGCCCAGATGCCGAGCTCGCCATGGCGCTGCAGGGCGGTGGCCTCGGTGTCGATGCGCCGAGTGAGGACCATGTCCCGGTAGAAGCCCTTGATGGCGTCGTCACCGAGATCGAACGAGAACTCGGGATGCTCGACGCGCTCACCCTCAGGTGTGAGCAGCTGGACGAGCTCGGGGCCGCCATCGCGGTGCGTGGGTCCGAAGACCTCTCCCACACCTGGCCCGAAGTCAGGGGTCGCCATCAATCGCACACTCCTCCGTGTGTCGTCGGCGAGCGGGGTCTCCGCCACCGGCTGGGTGATGCATCTCGGCCGGGGGTGGTGGCCGCACTTGTGACCCGCGCCACAAGGCGCTGGTGGCACCAAAGTACCGACTCGAGGGGGTCCGCTCCTAATCGGCGGGCTGATCCGGCTCCACGTTGGCCAGCCGCTCGAAGGCCTGCTTGTTCACCTTTGCGCGGACCGTGGGCACGTCCGCGAGCATTCGCTTGAACCCCTCGTCGTCCCACGCCAGCACCTGGACATCGCCCTTCGCGACCACCGTGGCGGTGCGTCGCGTCTGCTCCAGGAGCGAGATCTCACCGAAGTAGGCCCCCGGTCCGACCTCGGCCAGGTGCTCGCCGCCCATGACCACCTCGGCATGGCCCTCGACCAGGACCAGGAACTCGTGACCGGAGGTTCCCGCGCGCAGCAGGGTCTCACCGTCCCCGAACTCCACCTCCGCAGCATGCTTCGCGATCTTGTGCAGCTCGTCGTCGGAGCAGCCCTTGAAAAGGGGCACACCCTTGAGCAGCTTGGTCTTGTGGTCACGGTGGAAGATCACCCGTCCAACGTAAGCGCGAAAGGCGAGTTCGGCCATACCTCGGAAAGCCGGCGGGGCTCACCTAGACGTGGTCGGGCGCGTCCGTGCTCGGCTGGGGAGCGTGGTGGGCGAGCCGTTCGAACGCTGCACTACTGACTCGCGCACGCAGCCCAGGTATCGCCTCGAGCATTGCGTGGAAGTCCGGCTCGTGCAGCACGAGGGTCCGCACCGGACCCACCGCAACCACTGTCGCGGTCCGGTTGATCCTCTCCAGGAGTGCGATCTCGCCGCAGTAGTCGCCGGCCCTGATGTGGGCGATGGTGCGCCCGTCGGCAACGACGTTGGCACCACCCTCGACCAGGAGGAAGAACTCGTCGCCTGCCGTGCCTTGGCACAGCAGGGTGGTGCCGTCGTCGAAGCGCACATCACGGGCCAGCTTTGCGACGTACTCGAGGTCGGCGTCCGAGCACCCGTGGAACAGGGGCAGCTGCTCGAGCAGCTTGACCTTGCGGTTCCGAACGAGCCTCATGCGGCAAACGTAGGCACTGTTGCGCATTTCGGCCAGTATCCCTGTCCGGAAGTCGCGGCGTCGTGGCCGAAATTCGCGCGACATCGCTCCGCTGCCACCCCTAGGCTGTCAGGAGTCAAATCGGAGGACGGTGATGTCGTGAACGCTCCACGCTCGGGTGTGGTCGCCGCAGCGCTCGCCGTCGTGTACGTCGTCTGGGGGTCGACGTACCTCGGCATCCGGGTCGTCGTCGAGGACGCGCCTCCCCTGACCTCGATGGGACTCCGGTTCACCGCAGCAGGCCTGATCCTGGCCGCGATCCTCGCGATCCGCCGGGGTGGCATCAAGCAGTTCGACCTGACCGGCAAGCAGATGCTGGGCACTGCGCTGCTCGGGCTCTTCCTGCCCCTGCTCGGCAACGGGCTGGTCTCCGTCGGCGAGAGCCAGGGAGCCACCTCAGGCTTCACCGCACTGCTGATCGCCATCGCGCCGCTGATCATCGTGATCTTCCGAGTCGCGGAGCGCGACGTCCCGCGACCCACGACCCTGCTCGGCGTACTCCTGGGTTTCGTCGGGCTCGCCGTACTCGTCCTGCTCGGTCGAGGCGCTGGGGACTTCGATCTCGGTCCCGCGCTGATCGTGCTGTTCGCCGCCTCCTGCTGGGCGCTCGGGTCGTACCTCCAGCCTCGGCTGTGGTTGCCGTCCGACCCCTTCATCGTCGCAGTCTGGGAGATGATCTGGGGCGGCCTGATGATGATCGCCCTCGGTGCCGTCGTCGGCGAGAGCTTCACCTTCGACTACCCCGCGAAGACCTGGTTCGCCCTTGCCTACTTGGTGATCTTCGGCTCGGTGCTCGCGTTCACGGCGTACGTGTGGCTCGTGGCCAACGCACCGATCTCGCTCGTCGCGACGTACGCGTACGTCAACCCGGTGATCGCCGTCTTCCTCGGCTGGCTCATCCTCGATGAGCGGATCACCTGGCCGATCGTGGCCGGTGGCGCGATCGTGGTCGCGGCGGTGGCGTTGGTGATCACCTCAGAGCGAAGGCCGACAGCGGTCGCACCGGATGTCCCCGAGCCGGAACCGGTCGAGGTCGCCTGAAGCCCGGACGGGCGGCTCGCTCCCTGCCCAGTAACGTGCGCACATGAGCGTTCGCGTGGAGAAGAACGGCCCGGTCACCACTGTCATCCTGCATCGTCCTGACCGCCGAAATGCGGTAGACCGCCCCACCGCCGAGGCACTCGCCGATGCGTTCCGCGAGTTCGACGCCGACGACTCGGCGGCCGTGGCAGTGCTGTACGGCGACGGCGGCACCTTCTGCGCAGGTGCCGACCTCCAGGCGATGGGCACCGAGAACATGAACCACCTCGATGCCGAGGGCGACGGACCGATGGGCCCGTCGCGCATGAAGCTCGGCAAGCCGGTGATCGCCGCGGTCGAAGGGTTCGCCGTTGCCGGCGGACTCGAGCTCGCACTCTGGTGCGACCTACGGGTCGTGGCCGAGGACGCGACGTTCGGCGTCTACTGCCGACGATGGGGAGTGCCGCTAATCGACGGGGGGACTGTCCGACTGCCCCGCGTCGTAGGGCATGGCGTGGCAATGGACCTGATCCTCACCGGTCGTTCCGTCGAGGCCGGCGAGGCGTTGCGGATCGGGCTGGCCACGCGCGTCGTACCGTCCGGCACTGCGCGTGCGGAGGCCGAGGCCTTCGCGCTCTCTCTCAGTGAGCTGCCGCAGACCTGCATGCGGAGGGACCGGCTGTCGGCCCTGGAGCAGTGGGGTCTCACCGAGACCATCGCCATCGGGAACGAGTGGGAGCACGGCCTGGTGTCGCTCGCCGAGGCAGCCGAAGGAGTCGGCCGATTCCAAGGCGGCGCGGGACGCCACGGTAGCTAGGGCGGCAGCGAGGCGGGAGGCACGCGGCGCTCTCGCTCGCTTGCGAGTGCGTGGACGCAGCCCCACCCGGAGCCACGCTCGCCCAAATGGGTCAGCCGAACTTCGCGGCGACCTCGAGGAACACGTCGTTGCCCGCGGCCTCGCCGATCGAGATCCGCACGCCTTCACCGGCAAAGGGCCGGACCATGATCCCGGCCTCCTCGGCGGCGGCGACGAAGTCCGGCGTCCGGTCCCCCACGGGCAGCCACACGAAGTTGCCCTGGGCGTCCGGCAGCACCCAGCCTTGCTCAGCCAGCGCTGAGGTCACCCGTGACCGCTCAACCACGAGTGCCTCGACCCGCTCGAAGAGCTCGGCCTCCCGGGCCAACGATGCGACCGCTGCGGCCTGCGCGATCGACGAGACACCGAAGGGCAGTGCGCAGGCACGGACAGCGGCGGCAACCACCGGGGACGCGACGAGGTAGCCGCATCGAAGGCCAGCAAGGCCGTACGCCTTCGCGAACGTGCGCATCACGACGACGTTGGAGCGGGCGCGCGTGAACGCGATCCCGTCGATCGGGTCGTCGAGCCGCACGAACTCGCGGTAGGCCTCGTCCACGACAATCACCACGTGCGGAGGGACCTTGGCGAGGAACGACGACAGAGCGGCTGAGGTGATGGCAGGTCCGGTCGGGTTGTTCGGCGTGCAGACCACCATCACCTTGGTGCGTTCGGTTACAGCCGCCGCCATCGCGTCGAGGTCGTGCTCGTGCGTCGGAGTCAGCGGCACCTGGACCGCGACCGCACCACAGACAGCCACGGCGATCGGGTACGCCTCGAAGGAGCGCCAGGCGTAGACGACCTCGTCACCGGGCTCGCAGAACGCCTGGATCAGGTGGTAGAGCAGCGCGACCGAGCCGGTGCCCGACGCGAGGTGCTCCGTGCCGACACCGAGCTTGTCCGCCAGGGCGTCGTACAGGGCGACACAGCCCATGTCGGGATAGCGGTTCATCAGGCCCGCAACGCGAGTCGCCTCCTCGAGAACGCCGGGCAGGGGCGGGTAGGGATTCTCGTTCGAGGAGAGCTTGTACGTCGTGAGCCCGTCACGCGCCGCGGGCGGCTTGCCAGGGACGTAGGCGGGAACGCCTGCTAGTGCGGCTCGGGGTTGCGGTGAGCTCATGCGCCCGACTTTAGTGCGTGAGATGTCAGGCCCAACAAGCACCTTGACCCATTACGCTCGGGGCGTGACCCGCAAGCCCGCGTACGGCGTCTTCCTGGTGGTGATGGCTGCCGGACTCTTCGTCGTGAACGCCGGCGTCAGTCGGGTCGCGCTCCGCGCCGGCGTCGAACCGAGCACGTTGACCAGCATCAGGGTCACCGGGACGCTGGCTCTCCTCGTGCTGGTCGCCATCCTGTTCCGACCGAGCGCCCTCGCGTTCCCCCGCGGCAAGCTCGCCGCCTTGGTGGTCGCGCATGGCCTGGTCGGCGTCGCCGCCTTGCAGTGGCTCTACTTCGTCGCCATCGAGCGGCTCCCCGTCGGGGTCGCCCTGCTGCTGGAGTACCTCGCGCCCCTCCTCGTCGCGCTGTGGGCGCGGTTCGTCCAGCAGGAGGCCGTGCACAACCGGATGTGGCTTGGCCTCGGGCTGGCCCTCGCCGGACTAGCTGCCACCACCGGCGTCTGGGACGGTCTTCGCTTCGACGGCCTCGGCGTCATCGCCGGCCTCGGAGCGGCGTGCTGCTTCGCGGCGTACTTCCTGATCGGCGAGGTCGGGGTCAACACGTACGACCCGCTGCGGGTGGTCGTCTGGTCGTTCGTGGTCGCCACCGTGGTCCTGAATGTGGTCGCTCCGTTGACCGGCCTCGAGCCGGCCTTGGGAGCAGACGTCACGCTGCTCGGCCGCTACGCCGAGCACGCCGTACCCCTGTGGGGGGCGCTGGTCTGGATCGTCGTGCTCGGGACCGTCATCCCGTTCGTAGCCGAGCTCCTCGCGTTG
>DATILB010000146.1:0-4317 GCA_035477015.1 Nocardioidaceae bacterium
GTGGCTCATAAGGCCGCGACCGCGACCGTGACAGCGAGCGCGAAGCCGAAGAAGTAGGTCCCCATCGCAGCGATCGTCCGCTCCAGGTGGTCCACCGCCAGCGACTGGCAGCTCAGCATCAGGTAGGCGTGCCCGAGCCGCGTCAGGGTGGCGCCGACGATCAACGTCAGGGCCCACGGCGTCGGAGCCAGCCAGCCGACGAGCAGGAACATCGCGATTAGCGACGGGACGTACTCCGACGCGTTGCCGTGGGCACGCTGCGCGATCAGCAGCCGGTCCGCAGGGTCGGTCGGTTGCTGGTTGCCGCCAGCCTTGCCGACGACCCCCCTCATCCGGGAGACGTTGAAGCCGAGGACGAAGATGCTGGCCGCGAGGATCGCGGAGCAGACGATGGCGGTGGTCATGAGGGTGCCTTCCATTGAGGGTTGTTCAGGACGTGGGCGACGAGGTCGACGCAGTACGACGTACCGAGCAGGGCGTCGGCCTTGCGCAGGGCGCCGGGCGAGGTCACGTTGACCTCGATCAGGTGCTCGCCGATGACGTCGAGACCGACACAACGAAGGCCGTGCCGCCGCAGCATCGGGGCGAGGCGCTCGACGATCTCGACGTCTCGGTCGGTCAGGTCGGCAGTCGCGTCGGGACTCGAGATCCTGAAGTCCCCGGCCACGGGGTGACGCAGCGCTGCACCGACAGCCACGCCATCGACGACGAACACCCGCTTGTTGCCGAGCGTCGCGACGTCGAGGTACGGCTGGACGATCACTGAGCGCGAGCCGAGGAACGTGGCGGTGTCGAGGATGGACGTGAGGTTCGGGTCGCCCTGTCGAAGCAGGAAGACACCCCGGCCGGAGAACCCGTCGACCGGCTTCACGACGACAGCCCCGTGGTCGTCGAGGAACCGGTGCACGGCCTCGGGCCGAGCGGTGACCAACGTGGGCGGCACGAGGTCCGGGTAGGCGAGCCCGACCAGGTGCTCGCTGCACATCCGCAGCCCGCCCGGCGCGTTGACCAGAGCCGTGTGCCGGGGGTCGACCAAGTCGAGCAGGTACGTCGCAGCGAGGTAGTCCGTGTCCACCGGCGGCTCGGTGCGGACGAAGACCGCGTCGGTCTCGTCGAGAGCCAGCGGCTCGACCGGGCCGGCGTCGTACCAGGGATCCGGGACCGTCCAGCGAACGCCGCCTGCCGGGACTGATGGAGCGAGCTTGACCTGACGAGCCTGGGCGACCGCACGACCGCCGACCGCCTCGAGGTCACGCGCCTCCGCGACCCAGACCTCGGCACCGAGGTGCTCGGCGGCATGCATCAGGCCGATGCTCGTGTCGAGGGAGGCATCGAGAGCGTCGAGCGGGTCGACCACGAAGAGCGTCCTCATGCCGCCACTTCCTCCGGCACTGCGATCGCGAGCAGGTCGCTCGGGTCGGCCGTCGTCCACTGCTCCCAGTAGTCCGGAAGCGTGGGCAGCAGCAGCTCGAGCGCCTCGCGTCGGGCGGTCTCGTCGTACATCAACGTCCACACCGTGCCGAGCAGCTCGGCTGTCGGGAGCTGCGAGTCGAGGTAACGCAGCTCGAGGTAACCGCCGCGTGGCCGGACCGGCGGGAAGAGCGTGCTGAGGTGGTACCAGTCGTGCTCGGCCTCAGGGATCGCGAACCGCTCGGCGGCCTGCGCGAACGCTGAGTACGCACCCACGGGGTCGGCCTCGTCGAGGTGCCGACCGTCGTACGCCGTACGCGCCGGGTCCATGTCCTGCCAGATCCGGGTGCGCTCGAGTGACTCGCCGTACGCCGCGACCAGGGCAGGACCGGCCAGGTTGGCGACCAGCCACTGCTCACGCCCGGCGTCGCCGGGGAGGAGGTCGACGCACACCTGCAGGGACGCGGTGAGCCGCATCATCCGGCGGCCCGCATCGCCGCGGCGGTCGAACAGCTGCTGCATCGCGAGGTAGCGAGGTGTCGGCCTGGTGAGCGGGACCTCGGCGAGCGAGAGCCAGGGGTTGACCCCGGCGAGCGCGACCTCGGACTGCTGGGAGACGACACCGAGGCACCAGTCGACCTCGCGGACGAGCGCCTCGACCGACGACTGTGGGGGAAGGCTCAGCTCGAGCTGCCCGCCCGGCTCGAACGTCGGCCGGCCACGTTCGACGAGCTCCTGGGTCAGGTACGGCGCGTTGCGGAGCACGTGCATCTCGAGCTCGACGGCGATCCGGCGAGTGCCGTTCGAGGGGGCGAATGCCCGAGTCACTTCGGCGTTCATGGTCTTCTCCAATTCGTCGCAGTCTTACTGCGGTTAATAGTGGTAGAGTGGACCCCGTGACCGAAGGTGTCAAGAGGGTTTATCGATCCGAGGCTCGGCAAGCAGCAGCCGCTGAGTCTCGACAGCGCGTCCTCGACGCCGCTGCCGAGCTGTTCGTCTCCCGCGGATATCCCGGCACGACCCTGAAGGAGGTCGCCGAGCTGGCGGGGGTCGGAGAGCGCACCGTCTACGACAAGTTCGGCGACAAGCTCCAGCTGTACAAGCAGACCGTCCGCTACCGCACCCGCGGCGACGACCAGCCGATCCCCCACCCTGAGCGTCCCGCCACCTTGGCGGTCTTCGAGGCCGAGGACCCGCACGAGATCATCGAGCTGCACATGAGCTACGGCAGCCAGCTCATGGAGCGGGCCGCGGATCTGATCATGGTCGGCGTCGCCGCGTCGGGCGCCGACCGAGACCTGGAGGAGAACTACAACCGGTCGCGGGACAGCGTCTACGGCATCCACCTGAAGGTCACCAAGCACCTGCACGCCCTGGGCCACCTGAAGCCGGACCTTGACCCCGGCACCGCCGCCGACATGCTCTACGCGATCACCGGGCCAGCGACCTTCCAGATGCTGCGGCGGCACCGGCGCTGGAGCTTGGCCCGCTACCACCGCTGGCTCGTCGAGACCGGGGAGCAGCAGCTGCTGAAAAGCGAGTGACGCCTGACGCGAGCGCGACTAGCGTCGTGCTGTTGTGACTCGACTGGCGGAGACCCTGGCGCCGGAGCGCCTGGGCAGGAGCTTCCGGTGGCTCTGGGCGTCCTCATGGGCGAGCCAGCTCGGCGACGGGTTCGCGCTGGCAGCCGCACCACTCCTGGTCGCCTCGCAGACGCACGACCCCTTCCTGGTGGCAATGGGTGCCACCCTGGGTCATCTTCCCTGGCTGCTCTTCGGCCTGTTCGCGGGCGTCGTGGCCGATCGCATCGACAGGCGCATGGTCGTGGCGGTGGCCGATGGGTGTCGCGCGGTAGTCCTGCTCGTGCTCACGGCCACGATCGTCACCGAGCAGGTGGACATCTGGATGGTGCTCGTGGCCATCTTCCTGCTCGGTACGGCGGAGACGTTCGCGGACTCGGCGTACGTCACGCTGATGCCGATGGTGGTCCAGAAGCCGGACTACGGCATCGCCAATGCCCGCCTGCAGAGCGGCACCCTCATCGGCAACCAGATGGCCGGACCTCCGATCGGCGCCGCACTCTTCGCCGCAGGGATGGCGTTCCCGTTCGTGGCGCAGGCCGTTCTTCTCGTGATGTCGGCACTGTTGCTGTTCCGCATGAAGATCCCGGTCATCGAGCGAACCCACGAACCACAGCACGTGCTCGCCGACATCCGTGAAGGGCTGCACTGGCTGTGGCACCACGCCGCCGTACGCACCCTGACGCTGACCATCGTCAGCTTCAACGTGACCTTCGGTGCTGCCTGGTCCGTCCTGGTCCTCTACGCCACGCAACGGCTCGACCTCGGCGAAGTGGGCTTCGGCCTCCTCACCACCTCGATGGCGCTCGGCGGCATGCTCGGCGTCGCGTCGTACGGGTGGCTCGAGAAGCACGTCAGCCTCGGCAACATCATGCGAGCCGGCCTGATCCTCGAGACCCTGACGCACGTCGCCCTGGCCGTGACCACCGTGCCGTGGATCGCGCTGGTGATCTTCTTTCTCTTCGGCGCCCACGCCTTCATCTGGGGGACGACGTCCAGCAGCGTGCGGCAGCGCGCCGTACCCACCGAGCTGCAGGGCCGCGTCGGGAGCGTCTACCTGATCGGCGTCTTCGGCGGGATGGTCCTGGGTGGCGCGATCGGCGGTGTCGTCGCCCAGATCTGGGGCGTGACCGGGCCGTTCTGGTTCGCGTTCGTCGGCTCCGCGCTGATCCTCGCAGTGATCTGGCCGCAGCTACGGCACATCGCCCACGAGGACGAGCTCATCCGCACCGGCGAACCCAGTGCCCCCAGGAGCTGACGGCCGGCAGCGTGTCGGGAGGCACGCGGCGCTCTCGCTCGCTTGCGAGTGCGTGGACGCTGCCACACC
>DATILB010000147.1:0-16757 GCA_035477015.1 Nocardioidaceae bacterium
GCCCTGCGCCTCCAGCCCAAGGTGGTCCGGCAGCTGTCGCGACTCTTCGGCCCGTATCCCTTCGTCGACGCCTGCATCATCGTTGACAACCCAGGTGTCTTCTACGCGTTGGAGCTGCAGAACCGGCCGTTCTTCCCCGGCTTCGCCGACCCGATCATCCTGGTGCACGAGTACGCCCACCAATGGTTCGGCAACTCGCTCACGCCGCGGCGATGGAACGACATCTGGCTGAACGAAGGCTTTGCGACGTACGCCGAATGGCTGTGGATCTCGCGGCACGGCGGTCCGACGACGCGACGCATCTACCGCGAGAACTTCCGCGTGATCGACTGGGCTCCGGCGCCGCTCAAGGTGCGGGCGAAGACCCTCTTCGACGACGCGGTCTACACCCGAGGCGCGATGACCCTGCAGGCGCTGCGCGAGCGGATCGGAACGAAGAAGTTCTTCCGCGTGCTGCGCACCTGGGCTACCAGCCACCGCTTCGGCACCGTCGGGACGGCCCAGTTCAAGCGGCTGGCAGAAAAGGTGTCAGGCAAGCAGCTCGACAAGCTGTTCCGCGACTGGCTCCGGGTCGAGAAGAAGCCGCGTGGCTATGTCTGACACGGTCGTGGTCGGGGTCGCGATCATCGACGCGGGCCGTGTCCTCGCCGCGCGCAGGGTCCACCCGCCCGCAACTGCCGGCCGCTGGGAGTTTCCAGGCGGGAAGGTGGAGCCCGGTGAGTCACTTCCGGCGTGCGCGGTCCGTGAGATCAGCGAGGAGCTCGGCTGCCGCGTTGCGGTGTGCGACGTGCTCGATGCGTCGGCGCGGATCAAGCCGGGCTACACGCTTCAGGTTGTGACCGCATCGCTGGTCTCCGGCGAGCCGATCCCGCACGAGCACGACGCGATCCGTTGGCTGGACCGGGCGCACCTGCGAGACGTGGACTGGCTCGAGCCCGACCTGCCTTTCCTGCCGCTGGTCGAAGGGCTGCTCCGGTGAGCCTTCGTGCTGTCTTCTTCGACGAGGACGTGGCCGCGACGGTGGCGGCACGACTGATCTCCGACGGGTTCGAGGCGAGCGTCGTGCGTGAGCGACTGCACGGTGAGGACGACGACGAGGACCACCCTTGGGCGGTGCTCACGGATGCCCCGGCGATCGTCGTGGAGGTGCTAGTCGACCGCTACGACGGCTGGCTGGACGAGGGCGAGGCTGCTCCGCCACCCGCGCCGCTCGAGTTGCCCGACGCGCCGCGACGCATCAAGGGACACTTCAGCCCAGACACACGACTCTGACGTCAGCCCCGTCGGCCACGGACTCATAGCGCCCTTCGACGTTGTGATACTCGACAACGACCGAGGCGTACCTTGCTGATTCCATGAGCGTTCGAAAGCGCAGCTTCAGGATCAGCGGCTGCTGGGCGCCTGGCTGGCCGACCTGAGGCATGGTCTGGTCGACAGCGACGAGGTCTTCTCGCTCGAGCATCGCGTAGCGGAACTCCAGGTTGATCTCGCCCTCGAGGCGCACCTCATCGATGGTGAGAGGGATCTCCGCAGTGTTCTTGGCCGTCGCGGCGACGAACAGGTAGTCGTGCCCGCGCTTCTCGCACGAGTGGTTCTCGAGGAGCACGAGTGGGCCAGGCTCGGGCAACTCCTCCTTCTCGCCGTCACCGCTGCAACCGCCCAGCAGAAGGACCAGGGCAACTGCGACCGCCGTACCCCTCAAACCCGCACCCTCTCCTGTCCGTGGCCCCGACTAGTGTTCGTCTCATGGACCAGCGGCTGCTCTTGGTGCACGCGCACCCTGACGACGAGACGATAAACCAGGGCGCGACGATGGCGAAGTACGTCGCGCAGGGTCGTAGCGTCACGCTCGTGACCTGCACCCTGGGTGAAGAGGGTGAAGTCCTGGTGCCGAGCCTCTCGCACCTCGCGTCCGACAAGGACGACCTCTTGGGGGAGCACCGCGTCGGTGAGCTCACCGCCGCGATGCGTGAGCTCGGCGTCACCGACTTCCGTTTCCTCGGTGGCCAGGGTCGTTACCGCGACTCCGGCATGGCCTGGCACGAGGACGGCCATGCCGTTCCCGCCGACGAGGTCCGCCACGACACCTTCTGGAGTGCCGACCTGCTCGAGGCCTCGACGCACCTGGTCGCGATCATCCGCGAGGTGCGCCCGCAGGTGTTGGTCACCTACGACGAGTTCGGCGGCTACGGCCATCCCGACCACATCCAGGCGCACCGCGTCGCGACGTACGCCGCGTCCTTGGCCGCAGTGCCGACGTACAAGCCCGCGCTGGGGGAGCCCTGGGACATCGCGAAGGTCTACTGGGGCGGGATGTCGGCGAGCCGCATGCGCGAGGGGATCAAGGCGCTCCGGGACATGGGCGACATGACGACCTTCCAGGAGATGGAGCTGGACAGCCCGGTGTGGTCGATCTTCCTCGAGGACGACCAGATCGACGCCGTGGTCGACGGCACCGAGTTCGTTGACCAGAAGCTGGCCGCGATGACAGCGCACGCCACGCAGATCCAGGTCGACGGCCCCTTCTTCGCGCTGTCGAACAACCTCGGCGCCAGGGCCTGGGGTGAGGAGTTCTTCCGACTGGCCAGGGGCACCAAGGGTCCGGTCGGTCCAGGCGGGTTCGAGGAGGACCTCTTTGCCGGGCTCTAATCCGGCTGCGCGCGACCGGCGCATCGTCTGGTGGCTCCTGGTCGGTCTCGTGCTGCTCTTCGGCGGCCTGTACGTCGCGGCGTACCTCTTCGCCGGCGACCGCATCGCACGCGGCACGACGATCGCGGGTATCGATGTCGGCGGAAAGACGCCGGCCGCAGCGAAGCGTGCCTTGACGGGCCTCGCGGACTCCCAGCAAGCGATCACGATCCAAGCGGGCGACCGGCAGATCCGAGTGACTCCTGCGAGGGCCGGGTTGGCGGTCGACATCGAGGCTTCGGTCGACCAGGTGGCGGTCGGCCGGAGCTGGGACCCCAAGCATCTGTGGGAGTTCCTCACCGGCGGGTCGGCGTACGACGAGGTCGACGAGGTCGACGACGACAAGCTGACGCAGACGCTCGCGTCGCTTGCCGAGCAGGTCGACCAGGCGCCGCGTGAAGGCGACATTCGGTTCACCATCGAGGGGCGGGCCAAACCCGTCTACCCGGAGTCGGGCCGTCGGGTCGACGTCGAGGCCGGTGCAGGCCTGCTCGTGGACGCGTTCCCGATGGACGTCGACGAGCCGGTCGAGATTCCCGTGATCGAGGATGCTCCTGCGCTGACCGAGGCAGCGGTGGCCCAGGCGATGAAGGACTTCGCCAACCCGGCGATGTCCGCCCCGGTCGTGTTCCTGATCGCGGGTGAGCGCGTTGAGCTCGGCCCCGACGACTATGCCGACGCCCTCTCGATGAAGGTGGTCGGCGATCGGCTCGAGCCACGGCTCAAGGCGAAGATCCTGTTGGCTGCTGTCGAGCCGGCCATGGAGCGGATCGCGCTGGAGCCCGAGGACGCGACCGTCGCGATCGTCGATGGCTCACCTCAGGTCGTCGCCGGGAAGGCAGGGGTGACCTTCGACCCCGAAGCCATCACCGGTGCCTTCCTCGACCTCGTCGTAGCAGAAGGGGCTCGGCGCGAGCTCGTAGTGCCGACCAAGATCGCGTCGCCGGAGCTCACCGCGGCGGAGGTTCGCACGCTGGGCATCAAGGAGCAGGTCTCCTCGTTCACGACGTACTTCCCTTACGCGGAGTACCGCAACACCAACATCGGGCGAGCCGCCGAGCTGATCAACGGCACCATCCTCGAGCCGGGCGAGACGTTCAGCCTCAACGGCATCGTCGGAGAGCGTACGGTCGAGAACGGCTTCGTCGAGGGCTACGTCATCCGTGACGGGATCCTCGTCCAGGACCTCGGTGGTGGCGTCAGCCAGGTTGCCACCACGACGTTCAACGCGGCCTTCTTCGCGGGGCTCGAGGACGTCGAGCACAAGCCGCACTCGTTCTACATCGACCGCTACCCGGTCGGTCGCGAGGCGACGGTCGCCTGGCCGACGGTCGATCTCAAGTTCACCAACGACACCCGGCACGGCATCCTGATCCAGGCCTGGCGCGACCTCTCGACCCCGTCGACCCAGGGCGCCATGAACGTCCGGATGTGGTCGACGAAGGTCTGGGACATCAAGGCCGGCCAGTCCGAGCGCTATGACTTCACGAGCCCCGACACCCGGCACCTGGGCGGCGAGGACTGTGAGGCGCACACCGGCTACGGCGGCTTCGAGATCGACGTCTACCGGTACTTCTACCGACCCGGCTCCGACAAGCTGGTGCGCAAGGAGACCTTCCACACGACGTACACGCCCTCCGACACGGTCATCTGCGACGGGTAGGTGGGTCGGGGACGGGCTTTCCGGACACGATGTCGGCCACCTCGATGGTGACCAGCTCGTCGGCGGCCGTGCGGACGGTGGTGAGCCCATCGGCCCACGACTCCATGACGCCGAGTACGTCGGTCAGGGCCGGTCCACCGGTGGGACCGGTCTCGCCCGGCAGGACCCTGCGGACGACCACGCGGAGGCCCACGCAGTGCGGTCCGAGTGCGGGCTTCTGGGTCATGGGTCCTGGATTTGGAGGGCAGGGGCGAGAGGGTCAGATCGACACACTAGGCTGTAGCCCGATTGTTCGCTGGACGAGGAGGACCAACGGTGACCTACGTCATCGCGCTGCCCTGCGTGGACCTGAAGGACCGGGCTTGTGTCGACGAATGCCCCGTCGACTGCATCTACGAAGGTTCGCGCATGCTGTACATCCACCCGGATGAGTGTGTGGACTGCGGGGCTTGCGAGCCCGTCTGCCCGGTGGAGGCCATCTTCTACGAAGATGACACCCCGGAGCAGTGGAAGGACTACTACACCGCCAACGTCGACTTCTTCAACGACCTCGGCTCACCCGGTGGCGCGGCCAAGATGGGCGTCATCGAGAAGGACCACCCGATCATCGCGGCGCTTCCGCCGCAAGAGCACGACGAGTGACCTCTAGCTCTGCCAACGTGCCGTCTCCCTCGACCTCGAGGTGGGCGGCACGTTCCGTCTCGGGCAGGCTGCCTGACTTCCCGTGGGACAAGCTCACGGCGTACGCCGCGCGCGCTCAGGCGCATCCCGACGGCATCGTCGACCTGAGCGTCGGTACGCCGGTCGACCCCACGCCTGAGGTCGTGCAGGAGGCGCTGCGCGGAGCCGCGGACTCACCGGGCTACCCGCTGACGATCGGCCGCGCCGACACCCGGCAGGCCTGCATCGACTGGCTCGGCCGGACCTTCGGGGTCACCGGACTGGACCTGGACGCGATCCTGCCCGTGATCGGCTCCAAGGAGCTGATCGCCAGCCTCCCGACCCATCTCGGGCTCGGGGCCGGCGACCTCGTGGTCTACCCGGAGCTCGCCTACCCGACCTACGAGGTGGGCGCTGTGCTCGCGGGGGCCACTCCGAGAGCGACGGACTCGTTGACCAGCCTCGGTCCCGAAGTGCCCGCTCTGGTCTGGCTCAACTCGCCCTCCAACCCGACCGGGCGAGTGCTGCCGCCCGAGCACCTTCGCAAGGTCGTCGACTGGTGCCGCGAGCGCGGCGTGCTGGTCGTCTCCGACGAGTGCTACCTCGAGTGCGTCTGGGAGGGGAGCGCGACCAGCGTCCTGCATCCGGACGTCTGCGGCGGAGACCACTCCGGCCTGCTGGCGGTCCACTCGCTGTCGAAGCGGTCCAACCTGGCCGGCTACCGCTGTGCCTTCGCCGCAGGCGACCCGGCGGTGGTCGGCGAGCTGCTCGCCGTACGCAAGAACCTCGGGCTGCAGATGCCGGGTCCCCAGCAGGTGGCGATGAAGGCGGCCCTTGACGACGACGCTCATGTCGGCGAGCAGCACGCGCGCTACCTCGAGCGCCGGAGCAAGCTGCGGACCGCCCTGGAGTCCGCCGGTTTCACGATCGAGCACTCCGAGGCCGCGCTCTACCTGTGGGTCACCCGCGGCGAGAGCTGTTGGGACACCGTCGGCGCGCTTGCCGACCGGGGGATCCTGGTCGCCCCGGGCGAGTTCTACGGCGCTGCGGGCGCCCGCCATGTGCGCGTGGCGTTCACCGCCACGGATGAGCGGGTGGACGCGGCGGTCTCCCGGCTAGCCGCCGTGTGAGCTGCGCGGGCCTGGCATCGGAATGGCGCCGTCGCTCGTCGTCATCGCAAAGTCGCCGTCGGTGACCTCCCGCTGCCACGGCAGCTCGGTCAGCACCTTGATCGCGGTGATCCGGTCGACCTTGACGATCGAGTGCTCGTCCTCGTTGTCCAGGACGACCCCGACGCCGTCGTGCAGGACGACGGCTCCAGTGAGCCAGATGCCGTCGACGAGGACCGAGACCTCGGAATTCTCCTCCAAGGCCTGGTTGAGCGCAGTGCCCATCGTGTAACGCATGGACGAGTTGTACGACATGAACGCCCCCCAGCGTCATCGTGTCCACTCACCCCTGAATGGACCGTTCCACCCATGGTGAACGGGAGGCGGCTCCAAAGCAATGCCCGGGAGGACCCGTCAGTCGGCTAAACAGCTGTTGCCACGCGCGGCTCTGGGACGGGCCCGGGCATCGGCATGGCTTCGCCAAAGTTGGCGAAGGGACCCTCGATGCTCGTGCGCATCGGGGATCTGGTGAGTACCCGGACGGCGGTGATGCGCTCGACCTTCACGATCGAGTGCTCGTCACCGTTGTCCAGCACGACGCCGTAACCGTCATAGAGGACGACAGCGCCGCTGAGCCACGCCCCGTCGACCAGGACGTCGACCGACGTCTGGTCCTCGAGCGCGCGGCTGAGCGCCGTGCCCATGGTGTAAACCATCGACGATTCGTACGACATGAAATATGCCCCCCGGCATCTTGGAGAAACCCCTACTCCCGTGCGTGAAGTTGCCTCCCCAGGCAGGCACGGGAATTGTCCCTTTAAGGGTGATCCATCCACCTCTGTCGTGCAATGGCCCGCATGGGCTAGGAGGCTGTGTCCAGCAGCGTCATGCCTGCTCAACCAACGTCCACATGGACATGGTCCCTATGTTCAAGAATTGCCCGGTCACCCGTCCGCTCCGGCGGGTCGTAGTTGCGCCAGCCCTCCTCTGACGAGCGGCCGACGGTCCAGATCCGGTCGTCGAAGATGACGTGCGCGATGCCGAGCCGCTCGGCGTGGGCCACGAGGTACTGGGCGATCGTCCAGCCTGTGCGCTTGTTCTCCGGGCTGATCGGGCGCACGAAGATGTCGAGGGCACGGCCCTCGTAGTGGGCGGAGCCCTCCATGTGGCCCGTGCTCACCCCGCCCGGCGCGAAGCCGCCCAGCGAGAGGTCCCCGAAGGCCTGCGCCAGCTCACGACGTACGGCGTCCGCCCGGCCGGTCAGCCCGGTCTCCTCGAGGTCCTGCTCGTCCTGGTCGGACTCGTCGACCACGCACGAGAGGTGGGCTCGCGGGCTGTAGCCGGTCAGGGCCGAGGCGAGTGCCCGGGCTCCCTCGGCGTGATCCTCGTAGGCCTCGGGAAAGGCGGATCGCTGGACCTCCTGGGCAGCCTCGGTGATCCGCATCTCCTCGTAGCCGTCGACGTTGACGAGGGCATCGAAGAACTTGTTGGCCGAGTAGTACGGGTCCATGATCTGCTCCTCGGTGCCCCAGCCCTGCGACGGGCGCTGCTGGAACAGGCCGAGCGAGTCCCGGTCGCCGTGGCTGACGTTGATCAGCTTCGACTCCTGGAACGCAGTCGCGATCGCGATCGAGATTGCGCGCGCCGGCAGGCCGCGCCGGACGGCGACGGCAGCGATGGTCGTGGCGTTCTCGGCCTGCTCGGTATCGAGCCTGACCTCGACGCCGCCGACGCTGACCGAGCAGCCCTCGGGGTCGGGAAGGGGGCCGGCGCCGGACCAGAAGAGGTAGCCGACGCCGCCGAAGACGGCCAGAACGCCGATTGCGGCGACGGTCCGGATGCGCCCGTGCTGCAACTTGGAGCTAGTCGTTTGCATGCAGTACGGCGTTGAGCTCGATGCCCTGCGCCTTCCACGGGACTGCCTCCATGGCGCCCGAGGTGGAGTTGCGGCGGAACAGGATGTTCGACGCCCCGGAGAGCTCGGCCGCCTTGATGACCTTCGGCTTGCTGTCGATGTCCTGGACAACGACCTTGGTGCCTGCGGTGACGTAGCAGCCGGCCTCGACGACGCAGTCGTTGCCGAGAGAGATGCCGATGCCGGAGTTGGCGCCGAGCAGGCAACGCTCACCGACGGAGATGACCTCGCGGCCGCCGCCCGAGAGCGTGCCCATGATCGAGGCGCTGCCGCCGATGTCCGACCCGTCACCGACGACGACGCCCGCGCTGATCCGTCCTTCGACCATGGAGACGCCGAGCGTGCCCGCGTTGAAGTTCACGAATCCCTCGTGCATCACCGTGGTGCCGCTTGCGAGGTAGGCGCCCAACCGGACTCGGTCGGCGTCGGCGATCCGGACACCCGAGGGGACTACGTAGTCGGTCATCCGCGGGAACTTGTCGACCCCGTAGACCGCCAGCTGGTGGCCGCCGCCCTTGAGGCGGGCCCGGGTCAGCTCGAACCCGTCGACTGCGCAGGGGCCGGCCGACGTCCACACCACGTTGACCAGCAGCCCGAAGATGCCCTCGAGGTTCACGCTGTGCGGACGCACCAAGCGATGGCTGAGCAGGTGCAGCCGCAGCCACGCGTCGTGCGTGTCGGCGGGAGCCTGCTGCAGGTCCTTGACCACGGTCTCCACGACCTTGCGCGTGACTCCCCGCAGGGCGTCCTCGCCTTCGAGCGCGCGCAGCTCGGCAGGGGCCTCAGCACCCTCGGTCTCACCGAGTGCAGGGGAGGGGTACCAGGTGTCGAGCACCTCGCCGCCGGGACCGAATGTGGCCAGGCCGAAACCCCACGCGGCGGTGGGCAGATCATCGGTGGTGGGGGGTGTGGTCACGCAGAAACGCTATCCGAAGGCTGGTTGGATGGCCCCATGAGCCCTCAGCTGGACTTGTCCGCCGATGTCGTGAGCCTCACGCAGAGCCTGGTCGACATCGAGTCGGTGAGCGGCAACGAGCAGGCCATCGCCGACGCCGTCGAGGCCGCCCTGCGGGCTCAGCCGCATCTCGTCGTACGCCGGTTCGGGCACACCGTCGTGGCGCGGACCGAGCTCGGCCGAGCCGACCGGGTGGTGATCGCGGGTCACCTCGACACTGTCCCGCTCAACGACAACCTGCCCTGCGTGCGCGACGGCGACGTGCTCAGAGGGCTCGGCACCTGCGACATGAAGGGCGGCGACGCGGTCGCGCTCAAGCTCGCGACGATCTCCGAACCGGTCCGCGATATCACCTTCGTCTTCTACGAGTGCGAGGAGGTGGACGCGGAGCGCAACGGGCTCTTCAAGCTGTCCCGGGCCGAGCCAGCCCTGCTCGAGGCAGATTTCGCGATCCTGATGGAGCCTTCGAACGGCGTCGTCGAAGCGGGCTGTCAGGGCACGATGCGGGTCGACGTGGTCGCCCGCGGCGAGCGCGCCCACTCCGCCCGCTCCTGGATGGGCGTCAACGCCATCCATGCCGCCGCACCGATCCTGGCCCGGCTCAACGACTACGAGGCGCGGCGGCCGGTGATCGACGGTTTGGAGTACCACGAGGGACTCAACGCGGTCTTCATCAGCGGTGGCGTCGCCGGCAACGTGCTGCCCGACGAATGCCGCGTCTCGGTCAACTTCCGCTTCGCCCCGGACCGCTCGGAGGCGGAGGCAGAGGCGTTCGTACGCGAGTTCTTCGACGGCTTCGACGTCGAGGTCAGCGACTCGGCTCCGGGTGCGATGCCGGGCCTCTCGGTTCCCGCCGCGGCTGCTTTCGTGGATGCTGTCGGAGGGGCTCCCGCCCCGAAGTTCGGGTGGACCGACGTCGCACGCTTCACCACGCTCGGCGTACCTGCGGTCAACTTCGGTCCCGGCGATCCGGTTTACGCCCACAAACAGGAGGAGTTCGTGCCCGTGCAGCAGATCCTCGACGTCGAGGCCGCCCTCACCAAGTGGCTGTCATGAGCACCTCCGACGACAACGGCAACAAGATCCTCGGCGTGGACCTGCCGGCGATCGCGGAGAAGATCAGCGGTCGGCTGATCCTTCGGGGCCGTCAGGTCAAGGAGAGCATGAGCGACCAGCGGCTCCTCGACTCGCGGGGCCCGACCGACTGGGTGCACGCCGACCCCTGGCGCGTGATGCGCATCCAGAGCGAGTTCGTCGAGGCGTTCGGCGCGCTGGCTGAGCTCGGCCCCGCCATCTCCGTCTTCGGTTCTGCCCGGACCAAGAAGGACGACCCCTTCTACGCCGTCGGCGAGCAGGTCGGACGGCTCCTGACGGAAGCCGGGTTCGCGGTGATCACCGGCGGCGGTCCCGGAGCCATGGAGGCGGCGAACAAGGGTGCACGCGGGGCCGGCGGGCTGTCGGTCGGGCTCGGCATCGAGCTGCCCTTCGAGCAAGGCATGAACGAGTACGTCGACCTCGGCGTCAACTTCCGGTACTTCTTCGCCCGCAAGACCATGTTCGTGAAGTACGCCCAGGGCTTCATCGTGCTACCGGGTGGCTTCGGCACGTTCGACGAGCTCTTCGAGGCGGTCACGCTCGTCCAGACGCAGAAGGTCACGTCGTTCCCGCTGGTTCTGGTCGGTACGTCGTACTGGCAGGGGCTGCTCGACTGGCTGCGTGGGACGGTGCTGGAAGACGGCAAGATCAACGCCGTAGACCTCGACCTTCTGCACCTGACGGACGACGTCGAGGAGGCGGTCCAGATCATGGTCGCGGCTGCCCACGACCGGAAGTCGCCGGCACCTGGGGGCGGCGCAAAGCACGCCGCACCCAGGCAGCCTGAATAATCCCCCTCATGATGTGGTTCTTCGCGTTCGTCATCGTCGCGCTCCTCGGAGTCGTGGCGGTCGTCGCCAGCGGTCAGTGGGGCACGCTCGGTGAGGTGTACGACGACCGGCCGGACGCTCGCGTCCAGGCCGAAGGGCCGCTGACGTCGTACGACCTGGCAACGGTTCGCTTCACCACCGCCTTCCGTGGCTACCGGATGTCGGAGGTGGACGCCCTGCTCGACCGGCTGACCTCGGAGCTGGAGCGGTTGGAGCGGCTGGAGCGGCCCGAGTGACGCACCGCGTCAGAGTCGAGCACTCGCTCGACGTCGCGGCGCCCGCGGCTGCTCTCTGGGCCTACGTCACCGACTGGGAGAAGCACAGCGAATGGGTCCCGCTCAGCCGAGTCGAGACCGTCGGTGGATCGGGGAGGGGCGTGGGCGGCAAGCTCCGGGCCTGGTCCGGGATCGGGCCGGTGGGCTTCTGGGATCCGCTCACCGTGACGGAGTGGGCGGAGCACGAGGACGGTGGCGGTCGGTGCGCCCTCGTCCACACCGGGAGGGTGGTCAAGGGCGATGCCGTCATCACCGTGACGGCCCTGTCGGCCGATCGCAGCACCCTGCATTGGCTGGAGGACTTCGAGCTCGGCACACTGGGTCGGCTCCTGTGGCGAGTGGGCGGCGGGCTGGTGCACTACGCCCTGGGCCGTGCTCTCCAACGGCTCGCGGCCATCGTCGAGGGTCGATGACCGAGCCGTTCCGTTGCGCGTGGGCGACCTCGGCGCCCGACTACGTGGCCTACCACGATGAGGAGTGGGGTCGTCCGCTCCGCGGAGATGCCGCGCTGTTCGAGCGGATCAGCCTCGAGGCATTCCAGTCCGGGTTGTCCTGGATCACGATCCTGCGCAAGCGCGAGGCCTTCCGGACGGCGTTCTCCGGATTCGACCCGACGGCAGTGGCGGTCTTCGACCAGAGCGATGTCGACCGGTTGCTCCAGGACGCCGGGATCGTGCGCAACCGGGCGAAGATCGAGGCGACGATCGCCAACGCCCAGGCGACGGTGGCGCTCGATGGCGGCCTCACGGATCTGCTCTGGTCCTTCGCCCCTGAGGAGCGCTCGGCGCCGGTCACGATGGCCGACGTACCCGCGACCACGCCGGAGTCCGTCGCGATGGCCAAAAGCCTGAAGCGGGCGGGTTTCCGGTTCGTGGGTCCCACGACGGCGTACGCCCTCATGCAGGCCACGGGCATCGTGAACGACCACCTCGCTGACTGCTGGATCAGGGACCAGGTGTGACACGCGGTTACGCATGGACGGCCAAAACCGTCCGGTAACCCGTTGTTTACGGCATGCTCGGAGCGTGAATCCGCAGACGATCACGTACGTCCTCACCGCGCTCGCGGGACTCGTGGTTGTCCTGACCCGTATCCGGCTCGGGGCTCAGGACCACGAGGGCGCCGGGCGCCTGTCCATTCCGAAGGGTCTGCTCAACACCCACACGCTCTTCGGGACGCTGGGTGTCCTGGTGTGGGCGGCCGGACTCGTGATGGAGGAGAAGCTCATCTCGTACGCCGGCCTCGCGTGCCTCTGGGTCACCGTGGGCTGTGGGCTGCTGGTCCTCCTCCGCTGGATGCCTGCGCACGGCCGTCACTCGTCCGGCCCGGTAGCCGACAGCTGGGGCGAGGGTCCGGGGCTGTCGATCCTGGCGCACGTCGGCATGCTCGCCGGGGCCGCGCTCTTCACGGCGTTCCTGGTCCTAGACAAAATTCCGTAGTGGAGATCCGGCCGGACCTGCTCGAGGTTCTCGCGCGCCGCACACTCACCCAGGACGAAGCGCGGCCTGACCGGGTCGCCCGACGCCACGCTCTCGGCCGCCGCACAGCGCGCGAGAACATCGCTGACCTGGTCGACGAGGGCTCGTTCGTCGAGTACGGCCGGTTCATCACCGCGGCCCAGGAGGCCCGCCGCCCCCTGGAGGAGCTGCTGGACCGGACTGTCGCGGACGGGCTCGTCGGCGGTCTCGCTCGCGTCAACGGTGACGTGTTCGGAGACCGTGCGGCGTGCGCAGTGCTCTCCTACGACTACTTGGTGATGGCCGGGACGCAGGGGATGCGGGGGCACCGGAAGTCCGACCGGCTGATCGAGACGATCGAGCGGCTGGGACTGCCCACAGTGTTCTTCACCGAAGGAGGCGGCGGTCGCCCCGGCGACACCGATATCCCGCTCGTGTCCGCACTTGACGTCCGCTCGTTCGCACTGTGGGCGCGGCTCTCGGGTGTGGTCCCCCGCATCGCCGTCGTCGCAGGCAACTGCTTCGCGGGCAACGCCGTGATCGCGGGCTGCTCGGATCTCATCGTGGCAACTCAGGACGCCAGCCTCGGCATGGCGGGCCCGGCGATGATCGCCGGTGGCGGGCTGGGCGAGGTCGCGGCCGCGGACGTCGGTCCGATCGACGTCCAGACCGCGAACGGCGTCGTGGACGTGGCGGTGGAGGACGAGGAGGAAGCAGTCGAGGTGGCGCGGCAGCTCCTCGGTTTTTTCCAGGGCCGGCTGCCTGAATGGGTGGCGCCGGACCAGTCGCCGCTGCGTGACGCCGTACCCGAGCGCGAGCAGACGGCGTACGACGTCCGGCCGATCGTGGAGACCCTGGCCGACGAGGACTCCGTTGTGATGCTGCGGGACAAGTTCGCGCCCGAGCTCGTGACCGCTCTCGGACGCATCGAAGGCCGCACTGTGGGCTTCGTCGCCAACCAGACACTGCACATGGCCGGTGCCATCACGAGCGACGCGGCGGACAAGGCGGCTCGCTTCCTGCAGCTGTGCGACGCCTATGGTTTCCCGGTCATCTCCCTGGTCGACACGCCCGGGATGATGGTCGGACCTCAGGCCGAGCAGACCGCGCTCGTCCGGCACACGTCACGACTGCTGGTGGCAGGCGCGCAGCTCCAGGTGCCGCTCGTCGGGATCGTGGTCCGGCGCGGCTACGGGCTTGGCGCCCAGGCGATGCTGGGCGGCTCCACGCACGAGCCCCTGATGACCCTCGCCTGGCCGGGTGCCCACCTGGGGGCGATGGGGCTCGAGGGCGCGGTGCGGCTGGCCCTGCGAAAGGAGCTGGAGGCGATCTCCGACGCCGCCGAGCGCGAGCGCGTCGTGCGCGAGCTCACCGAGGCGGAGAAGGAGCGGGCGAACGCGCTGAACGTAGCCCGCCACTTCGAGATCGACGACGTGATCGACCCGGCGGAGACCCGGTCGGTCATCGCTGCCCTGATCGACGCTGCAGCTCAGGAGGGGCGCTTGAACGGCCGGCGCCGCCCCGTCGACACGTGGTGAGCTATCGGCCGTAGAAGGCCGGCTTCTGCTTGGTCACGAAGGCCTCGACGGCGTCCCGATGGTCCTGGGTCTTGCCGGTCAGCGTCATCATGTCGCCCTCGAAGCGCAACGCCTCGGTGAACTCCGTCGAGGCGCTGTTGTTCACGGCACGCTTGATGGCGCCGTAGGCGAGCGTCGGCCCGTTGGCCAGGCGGCCGGCGAGCTCGGCGACCGCTCCGTCGAGCGACTCGGGCGGTACGACGGACGTGGCCAGTCCGAGGTCGGCCGACTCCTTGGCGTCGACGGTGCGCGGGAAGAACAGCAGGTCGAGAGCGGCGGCGCGCCCGACGATGCGCGGCAGGGTCCACGACACGCCCGTGTCGCACGACAGCGCGACGCCCGCGAACGCGAAGTTGAACCCGGCGGTGTCCGCGAGCACGCGGAAGTCGCAGGCGAGCGCGAGCGATGCGCCCGCGCCCGCGGCCACGCCGTTGACGGCGGCGACGACCGGTTTGGGCATGGTCGCCAGCGCGGTCACGATCGGGTTGTAGTGCTCGGCCACGGTGGAGAACAGCTGCTCGTCAGCCCCGCTCTGAATCAGCCCGATGTGCTCCTTGAGGTCCTGACCGACGCAGAACGCGCGCCCGGTCCCCGCCAGCACCACGCACCGCACGCTGTCGTCCGCCGCGGCCTGACGGGTCGCGTCCCGAAGGGCGTTCTTCGTCGGCACGTCGAGGCCGTTCATGGCCTCGGGACGGTTCAGCGTGATGGTCGCGATGCCGCCGTCAACGGCGTACAGGACGGGCTCGGACTGTTCTGACAACGGGGGGCTCCTGACACCAACCGGGGGACTCTTTGTTCCGCAGTCTGCACCCTGAACCGGAAGCCGGTGTCGGGCGGATCACAGAATGCGCGATAATAGTCGGGCAAACCCGGCGCGTCGGGGTCGCACCCAGGCTGTAGGGCTGCAGTCATTGGGAGAGACACCAGGAACTTCGGCGCACAGACAGCAGAAAGAGGTATGCGCATGGCGGCGATGAAGCCGCGGACGGGCGACGGTCCGCTGGAGGTCACCAAGGAGGGCCGCGGCATCGTGATGCGTGTTCCGCTCGAAGGTGGTGGCCGGCTCGTGGTCGAGCTCAACGCCGATGAGGCGGGCGCGCTCGGCGTGGCCCTCAAAGAGGTCGTGGGCTGACCACGCCCAAGTAGGACAAAAGCGAAAGGACCCCGGTCACCCTGCGGTGACCGGGGTCCGTTGTTAGGGTCGTCACGTTGATTGAAGGTTCACGGGGAGGAGTCACTGAGGTGACGAGGTCGAGCCAGGTGTCGCCGCCCGACGTGGCGCTGAACGAGCTGCCCCCTTCCCGCGTGGTCGGGGCCGAGGTCGTGGCTCTGCCGATGCTCCCGGGGGACGACGGCGTCACCCTCGGGCCTGGATCTGCCGAGCTTCTCGACGAGCTCGACGTCGACCTGTTTGCCCTCCTCGAGCATCACAAGGCGTCCGGCAAGGCCGGCGAGGTCGTCGAGCACGTGGTCCTCGACCGGACCGGGCTCACCAACGACACGCTCAGGATCGTCCTGCTGGTCGGGGTCGGCGCCGCTGAGCCCGCTGACCTCCGCAAGGCCGGCGCCGCGCTCGCTCGCAGGACCAAGGGGCACTCCACCGTGGCGACCTCGCTGGCGGCCCTGGCCGATGATGCCGGCCTCCGTGCCTTCGTCGAGGGTCTGGTCCTGGGATCGTTCGCCTTCCACCGCAAGTCGGTCGACCCGTCCCCGCCGCCGGTGGCCAGGGTCGTGCTGGCCGGGCTGGCTGAGCCGGCGAAACGGAAGCCCGCACTCGAGCGGGCGATGGCGATGGCCGGCGCAGCATGGCTCGCGCGCACTCTCGCGCTGGTTCCCTCGAACGAGAAGAACCCCGTCTGGATGGCCGAGCGGGCCGCCGAGGTGTCCGCCGCCGCCGGCCTCGAGATCACCGTCTGGGACGAGAAGCAGCTCCGCGAGGAGGGCTTCGGCGGCATCGTGGGGGTCGGTCAAGGTTCCGAGAACCCCCCTCGCTTCGTCCGCATCGACTACACGCCCAAGAAGTCCGGGCGCCGCACGAAGCATGTGGTGCTGATCGGCAAGGGCATCACCTTCGACACCGGCGGCTACTCCATCAAGCCCGCCGAAGCGATGATGAACATGAAGCGGGACATGACCGGTGCCGGTGTGGTGATAGCGGTCATGGGCGCTCTGGCCGCCGTGGACTGCCCGGTCCGCGTCACCGGTCTGCTCGCCTGTGCAGAGAACTCCGTCAGCGGCCGCGCCATGCGCCCCGGTGACGTGCTACGCCACTACGGCGGGCGCACCTCGGAGATCACCAACACCGACGCGGAAGGCCGGCTGGTGCTGGCCGACGCCCTCGCGTACGCCGCCAAGCAGCTCAAGCCCGATGTGCTCGTCGACATTGCCACTCTGACGGGCGCGATGAAGATCTCGCTCGGGCAGCGCATCGGCGGCTACTTCGCCAACGACGACGCTCTCGCAGCGCTCGTCGAAGCAGCCGGGGCCTCAGCCGGCGAGCCGCTCTGGCGGATGCCGCTGCACGCCGACT
>DATILB010000148.1:0-5933 GCA_035477015.1 Nocardioidaceae bacterium
TCGCGGTCGTCACGGCCTTCCTGACGCTGATCGCGGCACTGCTCGTCGGCTGGTGGGTGCTGCTTCCCTGCCTGCTCGGCGTACCGCCGCTGGTGGTCGCGACCCGCTGGTACCTCAAGCGTGCCAAGGACGGCTACATCCGCGAGGCTGCGACGTACGCCAACATCAACGCGTCGCTCACGGAGACCGTCGAGGGCGCCCGCACCGTCGAGGCACTCGGCCTCGCCGACGACCGCATCCGCAAGGTCGACGAGGACGTCGCGGGGTCGTACGCCGCCGAGAAGTACACCCTCTTCCTGCGCACCGTGTTCTTCCCCTCGGTCGAGGTGGCCTACCTGGTGCCGACGGTCGCGACCCTGCTCTTCGGCGGCTGGTTGTACACCCAGGGCCACGCCTCACTCGGCGACGTCACTGCCGCCACGCTCTACGTGCAGATGCTGATCGACCCCGTCGACCGGATCATCGCGATCCTCGACGAGCTGCAGGTGGGCTCGTCGTCACTGTCTCGACTGCTCGGCGTAGCTCATGTCCCCGACGACCGGGTCGTCACCGGGCGGACCCCGGAGGGCGACGACCTGGACGCGTCGGAGGTGCGGTTCGCGTACGTCGATGGTCGCGACGTCCTCCACGGGGTGGACCTCACCGTCTCGGCCGGTGAGCGGATCGCCATGGTCGGCCCCTCGGGCGCGGGCAAGTCCACCTTGGGCCGGCTCCTCGCCGGCATCCATCCGCCGCGCACCGGGTCGGTGACGGTCGGCGGTGTGGGGCTGACCGAGCTTCCCCTCACGCATCTGCGCGGCCAGGTCGCACTCGTCACCCAGGAGCACCACGTGTTCGTCGGGACCGTCCGCGAGAACCTCGCACTCGCGGCAGACGGGACCGACGAGCAGCTCCTGGCTGCGCTGGCCGCGGTCGACGCCGACGAGTGGGTGACCGGTCTCCCAGACGGGCTCGACACGGTCGTCGGGTCAGGCGGCCGGATGCTGACCCCCGCCCAGGCCCAGCAGATCGCCCTGGCCCGGCTGGTCCTCGCCGACCCGCACACCCTGGTGCTCGACGAGGCCACCTCCCTCATCGACCCCCGCTCCGCCCGACACCTGGAGCGGACGCTCGCCGCGGTACTCGAGGGCCGGACAGTCATCGCGATCGCGCACCGCCTCTTCTCCGCCCACGACGCCGACCGCGTCGCCGTCGTCGAGGACGGTCGCATCACCGAGCTCGGCCCGCACGAGGAGCTCGTCGAGGCCGACGGGTCCTACGCCGCGCTCTGGCGGTCCTGGCAGTCCTGACGCCGACCCTGCCCCGATCTGCACAGGACCTTTACATGTTCTGACCGGCATCGCCGCAGGCACGCTTCTAGGCTCGACTCATGAAGCAGCGCATCCTCGTGGTCGAGGACGAGCCCACCATCAACCAGGCGGTGGCCGACAGGTTGGCGGCCGAGGGCTTCGACGTGCTTCAGGCGTACGACGGTCCAGGTGCCGTCGAGACCGCGGAGCGCGAGCACCCCGACCTGGTGGTGCTCGACGTGATGCTGCCCGGCTTCGACGGCTACGAGGTGTGCCGACGAGTCCAGGCGGAGCGACCCGTCCCGGTGCTGATGCTGACCGCGCGCGACGACGAGACCGACGTACTCGTGGGGCTCGGTGTCGGCGCCGACGACTACCTCACCAAGCCGTTCAGCATGCGAGAGCTGGTGGCCCGGGTCCGGGTCCTGCTGAGGCGCGTCGACCGTGCCCGCGAGCTGGCCAAGCATGCACCCCGCGGCCGGATCGAGCTCGGTCCCCTCGGCATCGACCGTGCGCGACGGGCGGTGACGGTCGACGGCGCCGCCGTACATCTGACGCCCACGGAGTTCGACCTGCTGGTGTGTCTGGCCCTCCAGCCCGGGACCGTCCTGACCCGTGAGCACCTGCTGAAGGAGGTGTGGGACTGGGCCGACGCCACCGGGACGCGCACCGTAGACAGCCACGTGAAGTCGCTGCGCAGCAAGATCGGAGCGGCTCTGGTGCGGACCGTGCACGGAGTGGGGTACGCCCTTGAGACCTCTTGACCTGCGCCCGCTCGACTCGGTGAGCTCCATCAAGGCCAAGCTGGGCATCCTCATCGCCGTGACGGTCGCATTGGCGGCGTTGACCCCCACCCTGGCCGACCTGGTGGGCGTGCGCGCCCGATACGCGATCCCCGTGGCGGTCCTCGTCGCGCTCGGCGTCACCCAGGTGCTCGCGCGCGGCATGACCTCCCCCCTGCGCGAGATGACCGCCGCGGCGCAGCGGATGGCCAGAGGTGACTACTCCAGGCGAGTCACGGCTACCAGCCGCGACGAGGTCGGCGAACTTGCCCGAGCGTTCAACACCATGGCCGCAGATCTCGAGGCCGTCGACCAACAGCGGCGCGACCTGGTCGCCAACGTGAGCCACGAGCTGCGGACGCCGGTCACCGCACTGCACGCCGTACTCGAGAACTTGGCCGATGGCGTCGGCACACCCTCCCAGGAGACCTTGCAAGCTGCTCTGGGGCAGACCGGGCGGCTGAGTCGTCTCGTGGGTGACCTGCTCGACCTCTCGCGACTGGATGCCGGCATCACCGAGCTGAGACTTGAAGACTTGCCCGCCGGACAGCTCCTCACGGACGCGGTGCAACAGGCGCGGCTGGCCGGCCATCCGGTGGAGTACGTGGTCCAGGCCGCTCCCGAGGCAGTGATCCACGGCGACCGGGCGCGGCTCCACCAGCTGCTGGCCAACCTGCTCGACAACGCTGGGAGGCACAGCCCGGGAGGGGGCACCGTGACTGCCCGGGCCAGCTTCTCGGCCGATCACACCCAACTGGAAGTCCTGGACGAGGGCCCAGGTATCGACCCGGCTGACCGCGCCCTCGTCTTTGAGCGCTTTCAGAGCGGTGAGCACCACGACGGCGGCACCGGACTGGGACTGGCGATCGCGCGATGGGTCGTCGACCTGCACGGCGGCTCGATCGAGGTGGTCGACACGGTCGACGGTTGTCACATCCGCGCCGACATCCCCCACACGACCCCGGTACGCCGACCCAAGGAGAAGCTCATGGCGATCGCCACCGCGTCCTTACCCGTTGATCCCCTCTTCGGCCAGGTGTGGCCCGAGCGCCGCGCCGACGGGCGTCCGCGGCTGCTTCTCGCCGCCCTTGCAACGGGGTTGCTCGGAGCCCTCGTCCTGTTCGACCGGGATCTCGGCCTCGGCACGTTCCTCGTGTTCGCGGCATTGGCGGGCACCGTGGCCGCCGGAGACGTCGAACTCAGGCGGCATCTTCCGGCGTTGGGCCTGTGCCTCGCTCTCGGCTCGACGGTCTTCCTCCGCGACGCCGAGTGGATAGTCGTCCTTTGCGTGCTGGCGGCCATCGCGGTGGCCGTCGCGACTCTGGTGCAGCCACGCTCCATCGGGGGCCTGGTGGTTGCCGCCCTGGCTGTTCCGTTGGCGAGCCTTCGCGGAATGCCCTGGCTCAGCCGGTCCCTCGCCACCAGCCGGCTGCCCTTCGCCATGCTGCGCACGCTCTGCCTCACCGTGATCCTGGCTCTCATCTTCGGGGCGCTGTTCGCGTCGGCGGACGCGGTCTTCGCGACCTGGGTCGACGCCGTGCTTCCCGACGTCAGTCTGGGCTCCGTGCCTGGCCGGTTCGTCCTGTTCGTGCTGCTGTCCGGCGTGACGCTCTCCTTCACCTACGTTGCGGTGAACCCGCCGCGAGCGGCTGCTTTCGACGTAGCCGCCAGGCCGGTGCGCACGTTCGAGTGGCTGATTCCGGTCGCTATCGTCGACCTCCTCTTCGCGGCCTTTGTGATCGCGCAGGCCACCGTGCTGTTCGGTGGTCACGACTACTTGGAGCGGACAACGGGGATCACGTACGCCGACTACGTGCACGAGGGCTTCGCCCAGATGACCGTGGCCACAGCCCTCACCTTGCTCGTCGTCGCGGTCGCTGTGCAGACGACCGCTCGCGAGGACCGGACTCGTGTGCGGATCGCGCTCGGACTGCTTTGCGCGCTGGCACTAGTGGTTGTCGGCTCGGCGTTGTACCGCGTGCATGTCTACGAGGAGGCGTATGGCTTCACACGCCTGCGGCTGCTGGTGACCGTCTTCGAGGGCTGGCTCGGACTGTTGCTGGTGCTTGTGCTCGTCGCAGGGATCCGGATGCGAGGCTCGTGGCTTCCGCTGGCCGCCGTGATCACGGGCGCGGTCGCCCTGCTCGGGCTCGCGGTCCTCAACCCCGACGCCTACATCGCCGACCAGAACCTCGCACGTCTCGCCGAGACGGGCAAGGTCGACTACGAGTACCTTGCCGGACTCTCGACCGATGCATGGCAGGAGCTCCAGGGGACTCCAGCCGCGACCGAGTGCCCGACCGGCGACGACTGGTTGGAGTGGAACCTCGGGCGCGCCAGGTGCAACTAACCTATTGCTGATGTCGCCAGCCGTCGGGAGGATGGCGCCTATGTCCTCTCAAGCCGCCACCGGACACCCCAAGGGGTCCAACGGCATCGCCATTGCTGTCGCCACCATCGGCACCGTGATGCTGATGCTCGATATCAGTGTCGTGAACACAGCGTTGAGCGACATCGCTCAAGATCTCAAAACCGACCTGGGCGGACTGCAGTGGGTCATCGACGCCTACACGCTCCCACTCGCTGCAGTCGTGCTGACGTCGGGTTCGATCGCCGACCGGTTCGGCCGGAAGCGCCTCTTCGTCGGCGGCATGGTCGTGTTCACGATCGCCTCGGTCTTCTGCGGCCTCGCCCCCGGCATCGAGGCGCTGGTCGCTGCCCGCGCCCTCCAGGGAATCGGCGGCGCCATCCTCTTCGCAACCGCCCTCGCACTCATCTCCGAGGCCACACCGACGACAGAGCAACGCAACAAGGCGCTGGGCATCTTCGGAGCCGCGATTGGTGGCTCCTTCGCCATCGGCCCGTTCATCGGCGGCGCGCTGACCGACGCTTTCGGCTGGCGAGCGATCTTCCTGATCAACCTGCCGATCGGAATCCTCACGTTATGGCTCAGCCTCAAGGTCATCGAGAGCCGTGACCCGCACCCCCGCAAGGTCGACGTACCTGGCCAGCTCGCGCTGATCGCCGGGCTCTTCCTGCTCATCTTCGGCCTGCTGCGCGGCAACCCCGACGGCTGGGACAGCGCCAAGGTGCTGCTCTCCTTGGGCGGTGCGGTCGTGTTCCTCGTCGGATTCCTGGTTATCGAGCAGCGTTCGGCCGAGCCGATGCTGCCACTCTCGCTGTTCCGCCAACGCAGCTTCACCGGTCCGCAGATCCTGGTCTTCGGCATCGCGGCGTCGTTCTTCGCGGCCTTCCTGTACGCCACGCTCTACCTGCAGGGCATCGTGGGTCTCTCGCCGATCAAGACGGGCTTGGCCTACTTACCCGGTACAGCGCTGGTCTTCGTGGTCTCCGGTGCGACGGCCGCGCTGATGACCCGGTTCAAGCCCGCCCTCCTCGCGACCATCGGCCTGGTGCTGGTCTCCGCCGGGCTCGTCGTGATGGCCCTCACGACGGAGGTCGACTCTTCCTGGACCGCGATCCTGCCCGGGTTGCTGCTCGCGAGCGTCGGCACCGGGCTGGTGAACCCGACCGGCAGCTCGCTTGCCCTGGACGCCCTTCCCTCCCAGCAGAGCGGCTTGGCGTCCGGCGTCAACGACACTTTCCGGCAGACCGGAGTCGCCGTCGGGATCGCGTTCCTGGGCATCTTCGTCCCGCATGCCGGCCCGTTCGGGGCCACCAACCCGCAGGAGTACGTCGACGGCGTACACAACGCCTTCTACGCTGGCGCGATCCTGGCCCTGATCTGCGCCATCGGGACCGGCCTCTTGCTGCTCGGTCGACGCGCCGAGCCCGACCCCGAGCTAGTGGTCGCCGAGACCGCCGACCAGTAGGCCGGACTGCACCTTGTACTTCTTGTTGA
>DATILB010000149.1:0-3321 GCA_035477015.1 Nocardioidaceae bacterium
GAGGCGTCCTTCGCTGACCCGTCTCGCAAGCAGCAACTGATTGGCGAGCTCGACGTCGCACTCGCCGACCAACATCAATCTCATTGAGCACCAACGTCCTCTTGGCCCGCAGTGATGAGGGCAGGCTCAGATTCCGACTCAATGTGTTCAAGCGCAGCAGAGTGGCGCGAATGGACAAACACCAGCGACGCTTTCACATCGACTGAGCACAACAGCCGAGTCAGGCGGACTGAGAAAGCAGCCCGGGGATCTCGACCTGGACCCAGACCCGGTTGCCGTCGCGGGTCACGACTCGTCCGCCTAGGGTCTCGCCATCCTCGTCGATGACGGTGAGGCAGTCACCCGGTTGAGGGTCGAAGGTGGTATCCGTCGCGCGAGGGCCTTGGGAGATCCAGCACTCGACGACGCAGTCCGGCCCGACATCGTTCGGGTCGAAAACCAGATCTGCGGACGTGCTCATGGTCACTATGCTAGCCCCGGCCTGTCCAGGTCGGGTTGTCGATCGGGCCATGGAAGTGCGACCGCACCCGGGCGAACTGCTCCGCGGTCGGCTCGGAGAGCACGACCGACCAGTGCGGAAATCGGCCTGTCGGCAGCAGCGCGAAGCCAGCGGCCACGAGGTCGGGTCTTCGAGATCCCTAACCGCGACTACGCCGAACTCCGGAGAAAGCCTGCAGCCCCATCGCCGCGTATGCACGTTCACACGCCTGCCTCAGCGCGTTGTCGCTCAACGTGTTCGATCCCATCCGCAACACCACAAGCGCCTCGGGGACCGCCGAGTCCCGCACCATGACCGACTTCACCATCGGCGCATCGCCCCCTGACCAGCCATGCCGCACACGAGGCCGAAGCTGAGACCAGCCTGGCCGCCCTGGTTCCGGCGACCAACGCCGGTGGTAAATAGGCCCAAAGGCAGCCCCGACAAAAGAGGCTGAAGCAAGCAAGTACTCCCGTCTGGCCGTAGAAGCGGGCTGGGCGCTCCTAGGATGAGCGCATGTCAGAGACGGCTTCGACGACGCGGCCTACCGCCAACGAGGTCGCGGATTTCCAGCGGGCGTTCGAGGCGATGGCCCACAACATCGAGGTCGCCGTGGTCGGCAAGGGCCACGTCGTACGCCTCGCCCTCACTTGTCTCGTCACCGGCGGGCACCTGTTGCTTGAGGATGTGCCTGGGACCGGCAAGACGATGCTGGCGCGGTCGCTGGCGAGCACGTTGACCAGTACGTCGGGGCGCATCCAGTTCACGCCCGACCTGCTGCCGGGCGACATCACGGGGGTTACCGTCTACGACCAGCACGCCGGCAAGTTCGAGTTCCACCCCGGACCGGTCTTCCATCACCTGGTCTTGGCCGACGAGATCAACCGCGCCTCGCCCAAGACACAGTCGGCACTACTCGAGGTGATGGAGGAAGGGCGGGTGACCGTCGACGGCGTCACCCACGAGGTGCCGCAGCCGTTCATGGTCATCGCGACGCAGAACCCGATCGAGCAGGCCGGCACCTACCGGCTCCCGGAGGCGCAGCTCGACCGGTTCCTGATGAAGACCTCGCTCGGCTACCCCGATGACGCGGCCACCGACGCGCTGCTGCTCGACTCGAACGTGCGGGACCGTGCCACACTGGCGCCGGCGATCGCTGACGCCAGCGCCATCACCGAGCTGCGGGCCATCGCCGACCGGGTGTACGTCGACCCGTCGATCGCCACCTACATCCGTCGCATCGCGGTCGCCTCGCGCAGCCTCGACGGCGTCAAGCTCGGGCTGTCGATGCGTGGCGCCCTGTCCTATGTGCGGGCGGTCAAGACCTGGGCCGCCAACCAAGGCCGACCCCACGTGGTGCCCTCCGACGTCACCGCGCTCGCCCAGCCCGTGCTCTGTCACCGGCTACTCCTGACCGCCGAGGCCGCGTTCAACGGCGTGAGCGTCGACACCGTGGTCGAGCGGCTGATGTCCTCCGTGCCGCCACCTGAGTCCCGGGCCTGACCGGTGTCACCGCCAGAGGTGCCTCTGCTCGGTGATGTCACACTGACGGGCTGGGTCGTCGCGGCAGCTGGCGTGGCCGGGCTCGTCGCCGGGTCGATCTTCTCCTGGGCCGAGCTCCTCGTGCTGGGCGTCGCCGGCCTGGCCGCCTTCGCCCTCAGCCTGGTCGCCGTACGCATCCCCCGGGGGGGCAGCTACACCCTGACGGCAGGTCCGACGCGTACGACGACCGGCGGCCGGCTCGGTGCACGCGTCGACGTGCGCGCGGGACGCCTTCCGCTGGTCAGCCCGGAACTGCGCATCCCCACCGGTCCGAGCCTCTACCGAGTCCGTCTGCCGTTGCTGGGCGCCGGTCGCGGCCACCTGGAGTCAGTGGAGATCGCAGCCGTTCGGCGCGGGGTGCACGAGATCGGGCCGGCAAAGCGTGTCACCGGCGACCCCCTCGGCATCTGCCGCACCCTCACCAGGGTGACCGGCACCGTCGAGGTCTTCGTCCGCCCGCTCACGACACCGCTCGGCTCTCTCGCCCCCGGCATGGTCAACGACCTCGAGGGCGTGCCGAGCGACCAACTTTCCGTGAGCGACCTGGCCTTCCACGCTTTGCGCGAGTACGTGCGCGGCGACGACCTGCGGCACGTCCACTGGAAGTCGTCGGCGCGGGCCGACCGCCTCCTGGTGCGGCAGTACCAGGAGACTCGGCGCAGCAGTGCTGTGGTGCTCGTCGACACCTTCGCGAGGTCCTACGCCGATGAGGAGGACCTCGAGCTCGCGGTGTCGGCCGCAGCCTCCGTCCTGGTGCGCGCACTGCAGGACGACTTCGACGTGGCGTTTGGCTGGGACGACCAGGGCGTCGCCTCCGACGCGTCCCACCCCGACCCACTGCTCGATGCCACCTGCCGCGTTGAGGTCCAGCCGCTCGACAACCTCAAGGCCGCCGTCGCACGGACCGCGACCAACGTCCCGGGTGCCAGCCTGGTCGTGCTGGTATCCGGCGGCAAGCGGAGGCTCGGCGACCTCACCCTCGCGATCTCAGCCTTCCCTCCCGACGCCCTCCGGATCGTCATTCGCGCGGACCACGCCGGTCGTACGGCGATGAGCGAGCACTTGGGACAACGGGTCATCACCGTCTCCCGCCTTACGCACCTGGGTCCCCTCCTGGCGGAGGGACGATGACCGACCCGGCTTCTACTGAGGATCACCCCACCGAGCAGTCGTTGCGCCCGGAGATCAACGCGCTCGCCGTACTCGTGCTTGCGCTGCTCGCCCTTTTCACCTTCGACCGCAGCTTCGGCGACCGCGGATACCTCGTCCCTGGCCTCGTCGGCATCGCTTTCCCGCTGGCG
>DATILB010000150.1:0-5521 GCA_035477015.1 Nocardioidaceae bacterium
CTTCTTCGCATCACGCGAGAAGGGGATGTGTCCCTTGGGCACGCGACCGGCTCGCTGTAGCGCATCCGGACCGAAGACCGCGTCCGCTTGTCGGCGTACGGCGTCCAGGTCGATGCCCAGCCCGGCCAGCGCATCGCCATCGAGTCCTCCGGCCAGCAGATCGGCCCGCGCCCTCGCGACCACCGCATCGACGTCGGCGCCGGCCTCTCGCAGCGCACTGGCGACCGCGACCTGCTGCATGAGGACCACCAACAGGTGCCGGGTGTCGATGCTTCGCGAACCCGCCTCGCGCGCCACCTGCTGTGCGCCGACCACGGCCGCCTTGGCGTCCTTGCTGAACCGCTCGAACATCAGATCCTCCTGCCGTGCTTCTTGTGGACCGCTTGCCGCGTGACGCCCAGCGCGTCGGCGACCTCCTGCCAGGACCAGCCGAGCACGCGTGCTCGCGAGACCTGCAAGGTCTCGAGGCGGTCGGCTAGCTCCCGCAGGGAACGGACGGCCCTCAGGCCGGTGCCGGGGTCATCTCCCGCTGCTGCTTCGACGAGCGTCTTCTCGGTCATCTGTCAACCGTAGTTGACAAGCCCCATCAAGTCAACCTTGGTTGACACAGGTCACCTCAGGTCGAGCCGCATGATGACTCGGGGAATCCCTCCGGAGACCGAGTCCGTGTCGGCTGCTTTCGTGAAACCCGCCTTCTCGAACAGCGCGCGCGTGCCGACGTACGCCATGGTCAGATCGACCTTCTTGCCTTTGTTGTCGACGGGATAGCCCTCGACGGCAGGAGCCTGCTTCGACCGCGCGTACGCGACCGCCCCTTCGAGCAACGCATGGGAGATGCCCTTTCCTCGGTGACCGGGGCGCACGCGGATGCACCACACCGACCAGACCGGAAGGTCGTCGACGTGCGGGATCTTCGTCGATCGTGCGAAGGGCAGCTCTGACCGAGGGGCGACCGCAGCCCACCCGACGACCTCGCTGTCCTCGTAGGCGAGGACACCGGGCGAGACTCGGCGCCGGCACAGCTTCTTGACGTACTCGCCCCGCTCGGGACCGACGAGTGACTGGTTGGTCTTCGCGTCGATCCGATGGCTCAAGCACCAGCAGACCGAGGACTGCGGGTTCTTCGGCCCGAGGATCGTCGCAACGTCCTCGAACCGGGCAAGGGTGGCGGGCTTGACCTCGATGGTCACCCAGCCACGTTAACCACGATCGCGACCTTGCCCTTGATTCGGCCCGCCTCGAGCTGTCCCATCGCCTCGACGACGCGCTCGAGTGGGAACGTCCCGTCGAGCGGTCCCACGACCTCACCCGCCTCGAGGAGAGGGGCGAGTCGTTCGAGGTCGCTGGCCCGCTCCTTGCTCGCGAGCATCGTGAGCCGTTGCCGCACGAACAGCGAGAGCAGCGGCGCACGCAGTGACCGACCGAAGCCTCCGGTCCACCTGCCGCCTTCCTCACCACCGACGATCACCAAGGTGCCGCGGGGTGTGATCGCACGCCGCAATCGCGACAACGGGCTGTTGCCGGCAACTTCGAGGAGAAGGTCCCACTGCCGGGCACCGTCGGCGAAGTCGTCGCTGTTGTAGTCGAGGACATGGTCCGCACCGAGCGATCGCACGAAGTCGAGCTTCGCCGTGCTGCAGACCCCGGTCACCTCGGCCCCGAAAGCCTTGGCCAGCTGTACGGCGTACGCGCCGACACCGCCGGAGGCGCCGACGACGAGCACCCGCTGTCCCGCTTCGACGCGACCCACGTCGGTCAGCGCCTGGAGGGCAGTGCCGGCGGAGATCGGGATGACCGCTGCCTGTTCGAATGTGAGGTTGGCCGGCTTGGGCGCCAGCTTGTTCTCGCGCACCGCGGCGTACTCGGCGAACGAGCCCCTGCTGATGCCGAAGACCTCGTCACCGATGGCGAACCGGGTGACGTTCGCTCCGACTGCCTCGACCGTCCCGGCGACATCGAGTCCGGGCACGCGGTTCTTGGGCCGACGGAATCCGAAGCCGAGCACTCGCAGCAGGTAGGGACGGCCGGTCATCATGTGCCAGGTCCCCCTGTCGAGCCCGGCCGCACGGACCTGGACCAGCACCTCGTTGTCGCCGATCTCCGGCAGCGGGGCGCGGTCAAGCTGAAGAACCTCCGGGCCGCCGTACGCATCCTGCACGACCGCTCGCATCGACGTCTGTCGAGTGCCTTCGCTCATCGATGCCTCCGACTTGATTCCCATGGGATCCCTCTCCAACTCCGATTCGTACTTAGTACGAGACGCTACAGTACAAAGTACGAAAACGCACGGGAGGGAGTGGAGATGGCTGGACCACGGGTTCGCCTGAGTCGCGAGCGCGTCCTCCGCGCCGCGCTCGAGATCGCGGACACCCACGGGCTCAGCTCGTTGACGATCCGCTCCCTCGCCGAGGCGCTCGGCGTGAAGCCGATGTCGGTCTACTACCACGTGGCCAACAAGGAGGAGATCCTCGACGGGATCGTCGACCTCGTCTTCAGTGAGCTCTACGTACCAACCGTCGGCGCCGACTGGGAGTCCGAGATACGGCGGAGAGCACACTCCGCGCGGCAGGTGCTGAAGGCGCACCCGTGGGCGATCCCGCTCCTCGAGTCGCGGACCACGCCGGGCGAGGCAACCCTGCGACACCACGACGCGGTCCTCGGCACCTTGCGCGCGGGCGGCTTCTCCCGTGAGCTGACCGCACATGCGTACGCCCTCATTGACGCCTTCGTGTACGGGTTCGCCGTCCAAGAAGCCTCCTTACCGTTCGAGGGCCCGGACAGTGTCGGCGAGGTGGCCGAGCCGATCATGGCGCTGATGGCGGAGGGTGCCTACCCGCACATGGTCGACATGGCCGAGTCGTACTACACGCAGCCCGGATACGACTTCGCTGACGAGTTCGAGTTCGGGCTCACGCTGATCCTGGATGGGCTGGCCAAGGCCGCACGATGAGCCACCAAGTGTTCACCCTCGCGTCACCGTGAGGGCCACGACCAGGGGTCTTACGAGACCTACGGTCTCGCCATGCGCATCGCTCCGCTCGTCCTCGTTCCCCTGCTCGCCGCCGGCCTGACCGCACCCGCGCTCGCCGCGGGATCGCCCCAGGTGACCAAGGCCGCCACGCTTCCCGACATCCCGCTGGGTGCCTTCCAGAACGCCGAGCTGCCCGACTCCGTGTCGGACGACCGCGGTGTCCTGCTGGGCGGCATCGGCAGCGGCCTGTTCCCGCTCGGAGGCAACGAGTACTGGACCGTTACCGACCGCGGCCCGAACGGCGAGATCGGCGACGACCGCACCTTCATCGTCCCGGAGTTCACGCCCACGCTGGTGCGCGTCAAGGTGCAGGACCCGAGCATGAAGGTGCTCGAGGCGATCCCGATCACGACTCCCGAGGGCGAGCCCGTCACCGGCCTCCCGAACCTGCCCATCGCCGGCGACCCGCCGCCGAAGAGCGCGGACGCGGTGACCTTCCTCGACTACAACCCGAACGGGCTCGACACCGAGGGCGTCGTACGCACCCCGGACGGGCACTTCTGGCTGGTCGACGAGTACGGCCCGTCGATCGTGGAGACCGACGCGGACGGCCACGTCGTCACGCGCCACGTCCCGGCCGGGCTCGAGGACGACTACGAGGCCGCGGGTGTCGACTACCCCGTGACCGGGTCGCTGCCCGCCATCTTGTCGACGCGTCGCGCGAACCGCGGCTTCGAGGACATCGCCCTCCTCCCGGACGGCACGACCATCGTCGTGGCGCTGCAGAGCTCTGTCGTGGTGTCGGGTGAGCGGGACCGGATCATCACCGAGCTGATCGAGTTCGACACGACCACCGGCACGGTCGTCCACAGGTACCCCTACCGCTTCGACGCTGCCTCGACCTTCGCGACGGGCACCCGCGGCCGGGACCTCAAGATCTCTGCGTTGATCCCGATCGACCAGACCCACGTCGTTGTGCAGGAGCGCACCGACTTCGAGTGTCGGTTCTACCTCGTCGAGCTCGACAAGACGGACGCGCTCATCACCGAGGACGACAAGACCCTGCTGGTCAACCTGGCCGGCGTCGCCGGCGTACCCAACAAGGTCGAGGGTGCCGCCCTGAAGAACGGCTCGACCCTCATCGTCATCTCCGACAACGACTTCGGCTTCGTACCCCGCGCGTACGCCGACGGCGAGGACGTCGACTACAGCGGAGTGAAGACCGTGCTGGCCGAGGTGAAGATCCCCTAGACGGGGCCTGGGAGCCGCGGCGTACGCTCACAAGAAGTCGAACGAGGGAGATTGCCGTGAGCGAGTCCAAGTATCTGCTCGAGGCGCTGGAGCCTGTCGTTGCCGAGAACCTAGACCGCCACCTGGGCATGGCGCAGGAGTGGCACCCGCACGACTACGTGCCGTGGAGCGAGGGTCGCGACTTCGCGTTCCTCGGTGGAGAGGACTGGTCGCCTGAGCAGTCACGGTTGTCGGAGACCGCCAAGGCAGCGATGTTCACGAACCTTCTCACCGAGGACAACCTGCCGTCATACCACCGCGAGATCGCGACCCGCTTCGGCCGCGACGGCGCCTGGGGCACCTGGGTCGGACGGTGGACGGCCGAGGAGAACCGTCACGGCATCGCGATGCGCGACTACCTGGTCGTGACCCGCGGGGTCGACCCGGTCGAGCTCGAGCGGGCCCGGATCGACTACATGACGTCGGGCTACGACTCCGGCGACAAGACCGCGCTCGAGGCGGTGACCTACGTGTCATTCCAGGAGCTCGCCACCCGCGTCTCGCACCGCAACACCGGCAAGGTCACCAACGACCCCATCGCCGACCGGATGCTGGCGCGGATCTCCAAAGACGAGAACCTGCACATGGTCTTCTACCGCAACATCGTCGCAGCGGCGCTGGAGCTCGCGCCCGACGAGACCATGCGTGCGATCGCCGACGAGGTCATCGGCTTCGAGATGCCGGGCGCGACGATGGCCAACTTCATGCGCAACTCGATCATCATCGCCAAGGCCGGCATCTACGACCTGCGGCTGCACCACGACGAGGTGATCATGCCGATCCTTCGCCACTGGGACATCTTCGACCGGACCAACTTCGGCGCGGTCGGCGAGCAGGCACGCACGGAGCTGGCCGCGTTCCTCGAAGGGCTCGACGCCGAGGCAACCCGGTTCGTCGACCGGCGCTCGGAGCAGCGTGCCCGCCACGCCGCCCACTCCGACCGCGACCAGACGCCGGACATCGCGTCCTGAGCACCGGCGCCGCCGGTCGAGCCGCGACGTGAGCGGCAGCGAACGAGCGTGTCGAGACTAACCGCAGCCGAGGCGGCGACTGAGCCACGGTGAGTTGGCTGCGCACCTCACCGGTGGTCTCGACACGGTCGCCGCCTTCGGCGACGTCCCGGCTCGACCGGCGGAGTGAACAGCCCGCTTCTGCCGCCGTCCGCGCTGGCGTTCTACGGACCGTGCTGGTTCTCGACTCCGCTTAGGCCGTGTGTCCCACGACACGTCGGACTGATCCGTTTGGGTGGTTGAAAGCGCA
>DATILB010000151.1:0-7969 GCA_035477015.1 Nocardioidaceae bacterium
GCACGGCAGGCCCGTTGAGCAGGATGTGCTCACCCTGGCGCGTCACTGTCAGCGTGCCGCCGGGCACGTCGACGCGGTAGCCCTCGGGTCGGTAGGGCATCCCGTCCGCGAGCTCCGTCGCCACCATCGCGGCGCAGGCGCCGGTGCCGCAGGAGCGCGTCTCGCCCGAGCCGCGCTCGTGGACCCGCATCGCGATGTGGCCCTCGCCGCGGCGTACAACGAACTCGACGTTGACGCCGTCGGGGTAGACCGACTCGTCGTGCTCCGGGGCGTCGAGGAGGTGTCCGGGTTCGTCGAGCGAGTCCACGAAGGCGACCGCATGCGGGTTGCCCGTGCTCACGTGGAGCGCGGACCAGGTGTGGCCGTTGGCGCTCACCTTGGTCTCGCCGAGCACCTCGGGACGCCCCAGGTCGACCGTGAGCGAGTGGTCGTCCTCGACGGTGATGGTCTTGACGCCGTCCCGAGTCATGATCGGGATGAGGTGGTGGTCGCCCAGACCCTCGTGCTCGATGAGGTACTGCGCGAAGACGCGGATGCCGTTGCCGCACATCTCGCTGATCGAGCCGTCGGAGTTGCGGTAGTCCATAAACCAGATGCCATCGGTGTGCACGGCCCTCAGCACCCCGTCGCCGCCGATGCCGGCCCGGCGGTCGCACAGCTCACGCACCAGCTCGGGCGACAGGTCGCCGTGCAGCAGCCCTTCGCGGTCAGGCAGCACGACGAAGTCGTTCTCGGTGCCGTGACCCTTGAAGAAGGGGAAGCCGCTGGACATGCCGCAATTCTACGGCCACGCCTACCTGGGGGTGACGCCCGAGACCGTCCAGGCCCGACTGGCGGGCGTCAGGTCGCGGAGGCCCTCGAGGTCACGGGCGCGTACCGAGAAGGTGTGCAGCGCGGGCTGGAGGCCCGTCAGCTTCACCGGCGAAGCGCACGCACCGAAGCCCAGTCGCCCGAGGAGGCACTCGAACCTGGCCAGCGGATCACCCGAGGTGAACTTGAATGTCGCGGTCGTCGTTGACGTGGTGCCGCTCGGACCCGCAGTGATCGTGGTGCTCGGGCGTGCCCGCCAGAGCCCAGCGAACCGAACGCCTCCCTGCTGGTAGCCGGTGATCCGGCGGGTGTACCGGCCTGCCGCAAGCTGGTCGGCGGACGTCTGGGCGATCTGGAGGCGAGTAGCGCCGTGACGAGCGGCCGGCTTGGCGCTCTTGGCCCACCACACTGCCGAGAGGTACGGCGTGCCGTTGTAGCGGTAGCCGTCGACGTACATGAGCTTGCGGCCGGCCTTGCTCTGCGCGTCGAACTCGGCCTGGTAGGCCGCTGTGCTGACGTGTGCCTTGGCCACGAACGACCCGACGTTGGCCTTGACGAAGACCGCGGAGTAGCGGCGCTGACCGCCCACCACTGCGACCGAGACAGACATCGGCCTCCGGCCCTGCTGCTTCTGGGTGTCGAACACGTCCTGGTACCCCGACGTGCTGAGCCCCGCACGTGCGTACTGGCCGACGCCCGGCTGCTTCACGAGGATCACCGCGTGCCGCAGCTTGCCGCTCAACCGGTAGGACTCGAGCGTGAGGTAGCGGAAGCCTTCCTTCTTGACCCACTTGTCGTGGGCGTTCTGCAGCGCCGTGTTGCTCATCCCGTGGAGCAGCACCCACGGCGTGCCGTCGTTGGGCCGCCAGACCGAGTTGGACCGCGTGCCCACGCCGACAGTGAAGAAGTCGAGGGACGTGGGTCGGAATCCGGCCTGCACCATCGCGTTGAACATGTCCCCGAAGCAACCCCGGGAGATGTTGAGGCGAACCACCTCAGCCTTGCCGGCGTACGCGCTCGGGTTCTCGCTGCACCAGTTGGGCTCGAGGCGCGTCTGGTAGGGCAGCTGCTTCGGCGAACCCAGCACGTTCCAGTCGGCGGAGTTCACGTTCGCTCCGGTCTTCGGCTGCACACGCACGTTCACGAAGTGCAGCGGACGGGAGTCGGAGTCCATCCCCGTCTCCGAGCCGCCCCAGATCGCAGGCAGGCCACGGAACACGTGGATGTGCAGGTGGGAGTGGCCGCCGCGGCTGAACCCGCTGTTGCCGGCGCGACCGAGGAACTGACCCGCCTTGATCTGGTACGCCGCATCGCCGGGCAAGTCCTGGTCAGGGTCGGCCAGCTTGTGCTCGGCGTCGTCGCTGAACGGGCACAGAGCTAGCGGGATCGAGTCCTGCTGAAGGTGGGCGTAGAGGGTCGTCTCGTCCCCGGTGCGCACCCAGAGCAGGTTGCCACCCGGCACGTTCCCGACGTTCTCGTCGGAGTTGTTGTCGGGGGCACCACGGTTGCAGCCGATGATCTCGCCGTCGGACATGGCGTAGAGCTTCCTGCCGAAGGTAAGCCCGTCATTCATGTCGGTGGTCCCCTCGGGCGCACCGGCGCGCAGTCCGATCCATGCCGAACCCGTCCAACGCTGGACGACCAGGTCGTAGGCCCAGCGCTGGAAGTTGGGCTCCGCGTGCCTCCCCTGCATCCAGTACTCGTTGGACGCGTTCTCGGCATCGCGGGCCGGGAAGAAGTAGCCCTTCAGCGGCCCGGCGTTCTGGTGCACCGCAACACTGTGGGTGCGCTCGAACGTGTCGATGAGGTTGCCGCCGCCGTCGCGCACAGTGAAGGTGATCCGGATGGCCTGCGGCAGCGGAAAGACGTACTGGGCCTGGTCCCGCACCTGGATGAGCCGCGCATCGGTCTCACCATCGATGGTGTTCGTGCTCGGCGTGAGGGTGACCGTCTTGGTGGTCTGCCCGTTGGTGCGGTGCTCGATCTTCACCTGCGTCACGAACAGGTCCGCGACACCGGGATTGCAGAACCACGCGTCATAACGCATGTCCCACACGTCCGGCTGGCCCGCCTTTGCACCAGCCAGCCGAGCGACCTTGAGCACGTTCCCGTCCACCGGCTGCACGGTCGCCAAAGAGAGCTCCGCGCAGGCAGCTGCCTCGGCCGGTCTGGAGGACAGGGTGCCCGCGGCCAAAGTCGCGACGAGCGCGACGAGCAGGGGGACGACAGGACGCTGACGGACCGAGAAACCGCGCATGCTCGATCCTTGCCCGTCGCTCGGCGTGGTGTCCAGTACTGCCGTCCGTCGCGTGCGACTTTGGGTTTATGGAGACGTCCGAGACGCTCATGCTCGGCGGGATTGCGGCCCTCTGCCCCGACTGCGGTGACGAGCGCATCCTGGTCGAGGTCCCTCAATCCGGCTCTGGCACGGAGTTCTGCTGTACGACGTGCGACGCGGCGGTGCTGGTCCTAGACGTGCAACGCGGCGCCCCTCCGATGGAGGAGCGCCGCGCAGCGATCTGAGAAGGTCAGCCGAAGATCCAGCTGGAGGCCACCGCGATCTCGACGATCGCGCCAGTCTTGAGCGCACCACGGTCGCTGAGGAGCTTGACCTCGAGACCGATGATGGTCGAGCCCACCTTGTTGCGGGTCCGCTTGTTGATGGTCACCTCGGCGATCGGCTCGTTGCCGAGCAGGCCACCCATCACGGTGATCTTGGTGTTCGGCGACACGTCGATCGGGATCGCCGTGCCGAGCACCTTGAGGTTGACGAAGGTCATCGCCATCGACTTGCGCACGCCGTTGAACAGAGCGGGACGCTTCTTGGCCGTCGACGTCACCTTGATGGCGTCGGCCGTGACCAGGGTGTCCAGGACGTCGAGGTCGACGATCTGGTTGGTCATCGTGGAAATCGAGCGACGCTTGCCCGTGGCGCCGAAGCCCGTGGACCTCACCTCACCGGTGTGCAGGATGCTCTGAGCGTCCGCAGTGGCCGTCGTGTTGCGGGCCACCTTCCCGTCGGTGCCGATCATCGGCATGATCAGCGCGGCCGTGGGACCGACGTCGAGCTGTGCCAGGTCGCCGGCGATGTTGGCCTTGACGTTGGTGCCGTAGGCCATGCCGCCGAGCTGGGGCACCTGGCCGGGCGGCGTGGGCGTCACGCTGTTGATTGTCGGGTTCAGCAGGATCTCGGCACCGAGGGCAAGTCGGCCCTGGTTGCTGAGCAGCTTGGCGTAGAGACCGAAGCCCTGCGTCACGATGCCGCCACCGAAGTCGGCCTGCTGGTGACCGTTGAGCACGACCAGGAGGACGCCCGGGATCGAGATCGTGGTGTTCTTCTCGACGTTGACCGGGATCTTCTCGCCACCGATCCTCAGGTTGACGAACTCAGTGAACGCCCGCGACGTGCTCACGCCGCCCGGACGGAGCGTGGAGACCGCGTTGGTCTCGACGGCGTCCGCCGTGATCAGGCCGTTGAGGAGGTTGATGTCGGCGGTGCGGCCACCGGTCAGGATGCGGGTGCCTTCACCCGCGTCGGAGGCCTTGGCCCAGGTGCTGACCGCGCCGAGAGTCAGCACGCCCCTCACCTTGACGCCGGCAGTGCGGTTGGTGTCGTTCTGGGGGGTGTCGAAGCCACTGACCGACGAGCTGCCCGTGAGGTCGGACGAGATGGTCGTGCCGAGGGCCGCGATCTGGGAGCCGCCTGCGGCTCCCCAGAAGTAGAAGGGCTTGGTTGCTGACTGCGCGGGTGCGCCCACGAGAACGGCGAACAGCATTGCTAGCGCGAGAGTCAGGGAGAGATGACTGCGTTTCAGCACTGGAACGGATCCTTACTTAGTCGGTGCGGTCTCCCCACGGCTAAAGTAAAGGAGGGACGTTGGGGTCCGCAACGATTTCCGGGGCCCGACTGGTATCTCGCAACGCTGCGAGAACTTGGTCATGCGGAGTCGGGTCGCCCCACCCTACCCATAGGATCCGCGGGTCTTTGCGGTACCACCCCTGTTGTTTGCGAGCGAAGCGGCGGGTCGCCTGAACTGTCCCGGTTTGGGCCCCTGTCTCAGAGAGCTCATTTGCGAGAAAACCCAGTACCTGTTGGTATCCGAGGGCCGCGCTCGCCGTTCGGGCCTCCCTCAGTCCCAGCCGTTCCAGGGCCCGGACCTCGTCCACAAAACCCTCGTCCCACATGTGCTGGACGCGCTGTTCGATGCGTTCGTCGAGTACCTCGCGCGGGATGTCGACGCCGACCTGGAGCACCCCGTCGTAGTGGTAGGTCAACGACGGCAGGACGGCGCTGAACAGACCACCGGTGATCTCGATGACCTCGAGCGCGCGCACGATCCTGCGCCCGTTGCTCGGGATGATCCGCTGCGCCGCCACCGGGTCCTTCGCGGCGAGCTCCTGGTGCAGCCGGAGCGCCCCGACCTCGGCCAGCGTGTCCTCCAGCCGGGCACGGACGTCCGGATCGGTGCCGGGGAACTCGAACTCGTCCAGCACCGCACGCGTGTAGAGCGCAGATCCCCCGACCAGGACCGGGGTCACGCCACGGGCCCGGCAGTCCTCGATCACCTCGCGAGCACGCTGCTGGAACTCCGCCACCGTCGCGGACTCCTGGATCGACAGGATGTCGAGCAGATGGTGCGGAATCCCGCGGCGCTCCTCGACGGGGAGCTTGGCGGTGCCGATGTCCATGCCGCGGTAGACCTGCATCGAGTCGGTGTTGACGATCTCCCCGCCCACGGCCTCTGCGATGTCGAGGGAGAGCGACGTCTTCCCCGCAGCCGTGGGACCGACGACCGCGACGATCGGCACCGGGGTCATGCCCGGCATCCTCCCAGGGCAGAAGAACATTCGGTGAACCCCCCTCGCCCGAATTGCCCGATCGGGGTTAGGTTCGAATCTCCGAGACTCGGGACGAGAGGAAGCGCTATGTCATTCCTGGACAAGGCCAAGGACGCCGCTGAGCAGGCCGTCGACAAGGCCGGCGACAAGATCGGTGGAGCCGTCGACAAGGCCAAGGAGCTGATCGACGACAAGACCGGCGGGAAGTTCAGCGACAAGCTCGACACGGGCGCCGACAAGACCAAGGACGCGCTGGACGACCTCGACGGCAAGAACGACGACATCCCCTAGATCGGTTTGGCTCGCCCGCCAGACGGGCACAGGCAAGGTATGAGCGACAACGTGCCCGAGGTCCGTACACCTAAGGCGTCGAGCAGCAGGCGTCGTCCGGCGTCGCACTGGGTGCCGCTGGACCTAACGTCGGCAGGCCCAAGAGGACGCCGGCTGTGGGTGCCGGACTCTCTGCCCGCGCCTGCCAGGCGTCGCCCGAGCGGGTCGGGTGTACGGCGAGCACCCGCTCGGACACCAGGTGGTGCGGCGCAGCGCGGCTGATCTCCACCTCGACCCGGTCGCCGGGACGCACCCGTTCCGTCGGCGCATCGAAGTGAACCAGCCGGTTGTCGCGCGCCCTCCCGGTCAGCCGATGGGTGGCGGCGTCCTTGCGGCCCTCCCCCTCGGCGACGAGCAGTTCGACCGTGCGACCGACGAGTGACTTGTTCTCGTCCCACGCGATGTCGTTGACCAGCTCGACGAGGCGCTCGTAGCGCTCCTGCACCACCTCGTGCGGCACCTGCTCGTCGAGGACGGCTGCGGGAGTGCCGGGGCGCTTGGAGTACTGGAAGGTGAACGCCCCAGCGAACCGAGCCTGCTCCACGACGTACATGGTCTGCAGGAAGTCCTCCTCGGTCTCGCCCGGGAAGCCCACGATGATGTCGGTACTGATCGCCGCCTCCGGCATGGCCGCGCGGACGCGCTCGATGATGCCGAGGTACTTGCTCTGGCGGTACGACCGGCGCATCGCCTTCAGCATCCGGTCGGACCCCGACTGCAGCGGCATGTGCAGCTGCGGCATGACGTTCGGAGTCTCGGCCATCGCCGCGATCACGTCGTCGGTGAAGTCGGCGGGGTGCGGGCTGGTGAAGCGGACGCGGTCGAGGCCTTCGATCTCACCGCAGGCGCGCAGCAGCTTGCCGAACGCGAGTCGGTCGCCGAACTCCACGCCGTACGAGTTGACGTTCTGGCCGAGCAGCGTTACCTCGCTGACGCCCTCGTCGACAAGCGCATGGATCTCCGCCAGCACGTCGCCGGAACGGCGGTCCTTCTCCTTGCCGCGCAGCGCGGGGACGATGCAGAAGGTGCAGGTGTTGTTGCAGCCGACGGAGATCGAGACCCAGGCGGCGTACGCCGACTCGCGCTTGGTCGGCAGCGTCGACGGGAAGACCTCGAGCGACTCGAGGATCTCGACCTGCGCCTCCTCCTGCACCCGTGCACGCTCGAGGAGGACCGGCAGGGACCCGATGTTGTGGGTGCCGAAGACGACGTCCACCCAGGGTGCCCTGCGGGTGATCTCGCCCCGGTCCTTCTGGGCCAGGCAGCCGCCGACGGCGATCTGCATGCCGGGCTTCTTCGCCTTGACCGGCGCGAGGTGGCCGAGGTTGCCGTAGAGGCGGTTGTCGGCGTTCTCGCGGACTGCGCACGTGTTGAAGACGACGACGTCCGCCTGCTCACCGTCGGGCACTGCCAGGTAGCCGGCGTCCTCCAGGAGGCCGGAGAGGCGCTCGGAGTCGTGGACGTTCATCTGGCACCCGTAGGTGCGGACCTCATACGTACGCGGCGCTGCAGTCATAACCGGTCAAGGGTACGGCGCACCGGCTGGGGATCCGAATCGATCAGCGCGCGGACCGCGCCATCGGACGCAGGGTCGCCTCACCGTCGGGCGTGCTCTCCTCTGCGACCACCTCGAAGCCGAGCCGCTGGTAGAACGACACGTTGCGCGGGTTGGACGAGGTCAAGCCACAGGGCAGGCCGTCGGCATCGATCGCCTCGAGACGTGGCGCCACCAGTGCGGTGCCGAGTCCCCTGCCCTGGACAGTCCCCCGGAGACCGACGTACTGCAGCGTCCAGTGCGACGCCTCAATGACGTGCCCGCGCGCTCGCATGATCGTGGCGAGCGCGACGTCACCCCGGAGCTCGCCCGCGCTCGCGTCGATGATCGCCTTCCCACGGTGAAGGTCGTCGGGACCGATCAGTGACAGGTCGGGAGGGATCCAGGCGATTGCAGCCCCGTCCGCGAGGTAGGTGTGCCCGCGCTCGAAGCAGA
>DATILB010000152.1:0-1562 GCA_035477015.1 Nocardioidaceae bacterium
GAGGCCGAGCTCGCCAAGACTGCGGCCGACCTCGGTCTGCCCTTCCACGCGCGGCTCGACGTCACAGACGCGGCTGGCTACCGCGCCTTCGTCGACGCGGTCGAGGCGACCCTCGGGCCGATCGACATCCTGGTCAACAACGCCGGCATCATGCCCGTTGGCCACCTCCACGAGGAGCCGGACGAGGTCGCGCGGCGGATGTTCGAGATCAACGTCTTCGGCGTCATCACCGGCACGAAGCGAGCCCTCGACACGATGCTCCCCCGCGACTCGGGTCACATCGTGAACGTGGCCTCGCTGGCCGCGGTCGTGTATGCGCCTGGCGCTGCGACGTACGTCGGCTCCAAGCACGCGGTGCTCGGCTTCACCGAGTCGGCGCGCTTCGAGTACAGCCACACGAACGTCGAGTTCACGACGGTGCTTCCGATGTTCGTCAACACCGACCTCACGGCGGGCACCAAGGGCGTCAAGCTGGTCCAGACCGTGGAGCCGGAGGACGTCGCTGCCGGCATCCTGGCAGCCATCGACTCACCCCGTGCCCGCGTGTACGTCCCGAAAGTGGGAGGGGCGCTCACGCAGGCGCAGAAGTTCCTCCCCCGCCGTGCTATGCAGCGCATCAACACGGCACTCGGCGGCAAGACCGCGTTCCTGGACGACGTCGACCAGGCGAAGCGCAAGGCGTACGAGGACCGAGCCCGGCAATCCTGAGCGGCACCCGTCAGCCAGCGGGCCAGGCCGCCTCCAGTGCTTCAAGGGACTGGCCGGTGTGGACGGCCAACCGCTGCAGGTGAGGCAGTGAGTCGCGGTCACCCGTGAAGCCGATGTTGAACCACCCGGACGCGGTGAAGCACGCGATGAACAGCGCCACCCCGTCGTACATCAGCGTCAGTGGGTAAAGCGTCTCCAGTGGCTTATCGCCTCGGGTACCACGACGCAGCCGGGTTCACCCGGGCGTACAAGCGCCGGACGGGCGCCACACCCAGGTCTACTTGAGCAGCTGCTCGGACTGGTCTGCACCGCGGGCTGCGTCCCACACCGGCCGGAGCCCGTCGATGAAGGACCGAAGTGCGAGCGCAGCCGGGATACCGACCACCGCAGCACCTGCGGCCACCAGGAACGCCGGCGTCGGATTGTCGACCAGGACACCGACAATGGAGGCGATCACCAACCCGCCAAGGTTGCCAGCCATCCAGATCATGCCCGCAGCAAGGCCTTCGGCCTCACCGGTACGTCGTTCAGTCAGCTCGAGCACGACCGGCAGAGCCGGGACGAGCAGCAGACCGACTGCGGAGAGCGCGAGGAAACCGACGACCGCGCCCGGCGCGAAGGCCAGCGCAACACACCCGATGCCGGCGGCGACGAGCCCGGTGACCATGAAGAAGACCTCGCGCTGCATCCGGGCAGCGAGCACGGGCACGACAGCGCAGCCGATGATGCCGGCGACGACGTTGAGCAGCAGCATCACGCCTGCCGTGTCGACGCTGACACCGGCCGGCTCGAGCAGCGGCTGGGCGAACGTGGTGAGTGCGATGAACGTGCCGAACGGCAGGGCCACGAGGAAG
>DATILB010000153.1:0-7410 GCA_035477015.1 Nocardioidaceae bacterium
TGCGTGGCGCCGCAGAGGTCGACGGAGAGCGGGTGGACCGAGTGCTGTTCTCACGGATCCTGGGCGACTCGCCCATTACGGAGTCGCGCGGGTTCAGAGCCCTGCTCAACTCCTTCCTGCCCCGGAAGCGCGCGATCTCGCAGATGCTCATCCGCGACACCGAGGGCCGCGTCTTGCTGTGCCGCCTCACCTACAAGCAGGACTGGGACCTTCCCGGCGGTGTCGTCGAAGTGGGCGAGTCCCCCCACCTTGCCGTCGCACGCGAGGTCAAGGAGGAGCTCGGCCTCGACCTCCCCGCCGGGGAGCTGCTCCTGACCGACTGGCTGCCGCCGTGGGGCGGCTGGGACGACGCCGTCTGCCTGGTGTTCGACGGCGGCGAGCACGAGTCGTCCATCCTCGGTTCGGCGGTCCTGCAGGCCCGTGAGATCCGTGAGGTGGCCTTCCTGACCGTCGACGAGATCCGTGCCTCCGCCGCCGACTTCACCGCGCGCCGGATCGAGTCGGCGCTCGCGAACCTCGGGCCGGGCGGACCGGCGTACACCGAGAGCGGCCGCGCGACCTAGCAAGAAGAACGCCCTCACCGATCTCCCGGCGAGGGCGCCTCCCAGCTACTGCGGTCGGACTACTTCAGCGTGACGATGCGCACCATGCCCATGGCCGCGTGCGGTGCACCGGTCATGTGGTCCGGGTAGAAGCACAGCTGCACGTACGTGCCGCGCGGCAGGTCGTAGTTGACCGTCATGCTCTTGCCTTCGTCGAGCGGCTCGAGGTCCAGTGACTCATCCCTGAAGAAGCCGCATGGCCCCTCTTCGGCAATGCACGCCAAGACCTGGGCCCGCGTCGTGCCCCTGGCAACGCGCCCCATGGACAGGAAGTGCGGTGAGTCGGTCGCGGCATTCTTGAACGTCAATGTGCCCTTGTGCGGGAGCGTCTTCGACCCACCCCACCGCGCGTCGGTCTTCGCGACCACCAAGCCGTCCGAGTGCGGGACCGGACGCTTCACTGCGGGACCCGTCACGTTGAGCGTGGCGAGCCTTACGAAGTGCGGTCCGCCGAAGTCGTAGATTAAGTACTTGCCGGCTCTGGGAAGAACGATGGTGCCGTCGCGCACCGTGCCTCTGGCCCCTGAGATACCACCGAAGAACGTCGTCTTACGGTTGAACTTCATGAGCCGCGCAAGGTCCGGTTCGGGACCGAACGCACTGAATAGGTCCTGCTCAGCCGCCTTGAGGGTGTACCCGGCCTTCAGCTTGATCACGCCAACGGCGCCGTAGCGCTTGCGGACCTTCACCTCCAGGGCCACCCGGCCGGCCTTGAACGTCTTGGGTCCGTCGACCGTGTGACCATCCTTGGTCAGCGTGACCGTGAGCTTGGGCGTGGGAGCCATGCGGGCGGCGGTGTCGCTCACCGCGGCCGGCGCCAGGCCTCCTGAGATCAGACCCAGAGTCGCGACCGAGGCGGCTGCGATCCCCGCTCTGGTTCGGACAGACATGAGCATGCGAAATCCCTTCGTCGAGTACATGCGCTTCCCCCTCCCCCGCGCCTCAATATCGTCCTCTGCCCCCAGCGCCGCAATGACCCAGAGTGGCTAGACCAGCCACCCGATGAGGCGATAGGTAAAGAACTCGCCGGGGCCGAGAATGAGCCGATGCTCAAATCCGGGTGGGGTCGGGGAGCCATCGTGCTTGCGATGCTCCTTTCATCCCTTATGTACGGCGCCCTCGCGCCGAGCAGTGTCGCGGCCGACCGCGGCTTCGTGGCCGGAGCGGCACGCGCGACCATGCCGATCTACGCGTCGGTCGTGATCCCGAAGGACGGCGCGACGAAGGGCTACGCGACCAAGGTCGTGACCATCTCCCAGGACGGCCTGCTCAGCGTGGTCAACCTGGACACGATCGACCACACCGTCACATCGGTGGCCATCGACAGCGAGGGCGATCCGCTGTTCGACGTCATTGTCCCTCCCGGCGCGACGGTGTCCGTGCCGGCGGCGAGCCTCTTGGCCCCGGGAACCTACGACTTCTTCTGCACCTTCCACCCGAACATGACCGGCGAGCTCATCGTCGAGGGCGACTCGGGCGGAGTCACGCCAGCGCTACCGAAGTTCGAGCAGCCGCTGCTCATCCCCCCGGTGCGAACGGGCGACCACATCCGGCTGCCGATGAAGAAGACGCTCCAGCGGGTGCTCCCCCACGGTCGACGCACTCCGCTCTGGACGTACGGCAACTCGTGGCCGGGGCCGACAATCCGCCGCCCCGCCGGGCACGCCACCGACGTCACGTTCACGAACGAGCTGCCACGCAGCGCGGGCTCGATGTCGGTGCACTTCCACGGCGATCACCACGCCGCCAGGTTCGACGGCCAACCCGGCAGCTTTCTCGTACGACGAGGGCGGCCGCGGACCTACCACTTCCCTCTGACCTACGCCGGCAAGCCCGAGCCGAGCTCCTTCTTCTGGTACCACGACCACCGGATGGACGTGACCGCGCGCAACAACTGGCAGGGCCTGCAGGGCATGTTCATCGTGGACGACGCGCGCCCACGTGACCTCCGGTTGCCCGAGGGCCGCCACGACATCCCGCTCCTGGTCGGCGACCGCTCCTTCACGGAGAAGAACCGGTTCACCAACCCGTTCCGCAACGGCCCGACGATGATCCATACCAAGGCGGGCATGGCGTTCACTGGGCCGAAAGCACCGCCCAACGACGCCACAGTCGGGACCCGCGTCCTCGTCAACGGGCGGTACGCACCGTTCCTGCGCGTCTCCGCGACCCGCTACCGACTGAGGCTGCTGAACGCGTCGAGCTTCTCGGCGTACAACTTCGCGCTCTCGGACGGGCGCCCGTTCGTGCAGATCGGGACCGGCAACGGGCTGCTGCGCCAGCCGGTCGTCCGGCAGAACATCCTGCTCGGGCCGGCGCAACGAGCCGACGTCATCGTGGACTTCCACCGGGAGAAGGGTCAGAACGTCGTCCTGTCCTCCATCCCTCGCACGGACGGGTCGGAGACGGGGACGGGTTCCAGAAGCGCCGCCCTGATGGAGTTCCGCGTCCGAAGCGACGCGCCGGATCGGTCACGCATCCCCGCGAGTCTCCCCGGCCCGGGCCCCATCGAGGTCCCGAACAAGGTCTCCAAGACCTGGACCTTCGGACTGTCCGGTGATGCGGAGACCGGCACGTTCTGGTCCATCAACGGGCGTTCGTTCGACATGGACCGAGTCGACTTCAGGGTCCCGCTCGGCAGCACCCAGCGGTGGCGAATCCGCAATGTCGCCCCGGTCAGCCACTACGTGCACATCCACGCCGAGCAGTGGCACACCGTGACTCGAGCAGGTGAGAAGCCGCCGCCGTGGGAGCGCGGGCTCGAGGACACCTGGCGGCTCGACCCTGGTGAGGAGGTGGTGGTGGCCGCGAAGTTCACCGACTACACCGGACCGTTCATGATCCACTGCCACATGCTCGACCACGAGGACCACGGCATGATGGCCCGCTTCCTCGTGACCGACCGCCACCACAAGGCGGCCGGGACGGCGGCGCGAGCCGCCGAGCACGTCCACCCGTCAGGGCACGAGCACACCGTTGCCGCAACGACCAGCGCGGGTCAGCGCTTCGTCACCCGCTCGGCGGGCGCGCTTGGTGCGCAGCTCGCTTTGGCAGGAGTCCTGGTGCTCGGCCTGAGGCTGCGCCGCCGGAGCGTCCCGCAACCTGCCTAGTCGGAGAACTCCACGGTCACGAGCACCCGCGACGTCCGGATCGAGGCGGCCTCGGTGGCGTCGGTGATGACCGTGCTGGTCTCCATCGAGACCTCCTGCTGCGATCCCGGCTCGAGCCCTCGCAGCAGGAAGCCCACGGTGGTCGAGGTGGCCGCCCGGCTCGGCGCCAACGGCCGACGCGTCGGCACCAGATCGCCCTTGCTGAGGCCGTGTGCGTTGAAGCTGAACCGGGCCTGCCCGGCGGTGCGGTACTGCAAGGCGATCGTCACCACCGCACGGGACGCGACACCCGCCGGCACGGTGAACCTCAAGGGCTCGACCAGCATGGTGCTGCAGATGATGTCGAACCCGCTCGCGTCACACGAGCTGACCGGGCCGGTCCGGTAGTACTTCGTGAGCGTCATGGTCGCCGGGGCGCGACGCTCGACAGGTGTGGCGGCGGACACGGTCAGCGGCACCAATGCAAGTACCGTGGCCGCGGCCCCCACGCGTAGGTAGGTAGCTCTCATGCTTCGCACCCTGGCAGGGCGCGAAAGCGCTGGTCAACGGCTCGTCAGAACAGTGCTGACGCGAGGTTCGTCCGGGCCTTGAGGACGCGTGGATCGTCGCCGACGACCGTGAAGAGCTCGATGAGGTGCAGCCGCGCCCGGTCACGGTCCGCGCCGTCAGTACGACGTACGGTCTCGACCAGGCGGTTGAACGAGTCGTCGACATGGCCGCCGAGCAGGTCGAGGTCGGCGACGAGGAGTTGGGCGTCCACGTCGTCCGGGTTGTCGGCAGCAGCCGCGCGAGCCGCGTTGAGGTCAGCGGTCGCGGTCCGCTGCATGAGCTTGGTCCGGGCCAGACCGATCACGGCCTCGGTGTCGGCGGGGTTGGCGTCGATCAGCTTCTGGTACTCGGCTACGGCGAGGTCGATGTCCCCGGCCACGAGTGCGTCCTCGGCGGCCGCGTAGCGCGGGTCGACGTACTCCTCGGCCTCTTCGGTGGCTGGTGCCTCCGCGCTGAGCGGCTGGTGCCGGCCGGCCATGCCCTGCGCACCGAGCTGCTCACTGAGCTGGGTCAGCAGGACCCGGATCTCGTCGAGCGGGACGACTGACTGGAACAACGGTTGCAGCCGGCCCTGCAGGACCATGGCCACCAGCGGCACGGACTGCAGCTGGAGGGCCTGCGCGATGCCCGGCTGGGCGTCGATGTCGATGCGGCCGAGGAGGTACTTCCCCTCGAACTCCCCGACGAGGAACACCAGGTCCTCGGCCAGGTGGGCGCTCTCGGGCATCTTGCTCGGCGAGTAGGCGACCAGCAGGACGGGCGCGCTCATCGACTGCTCGAGCAGCGCCTGGAAGTTGGCCTCGTCGACGTCGAGCGCGTACGACGTGGTGGCACCGCTCGATCCAGCGGAACCGGACGGTCCCGAAGGGGCGGGCGGGCGGGCCTTCAGGCCGGACAGGTCGATCGCTCCGGGGCGGGAGAACGGCATGCTCATGGGCCCTATCTTGACCGAGGCTTCAGGAAGAGGCGCCCTCGGGCCTGATCTCGAGCTCGGGTTCGACGTACTGCGGCAGCTCCCGCATCGTCCGTAGCGGCGAGAAGAAGACCGGCAGCCACGACAGCGCCATGCCCGCGGCTGAGACGAAGAGGGTCTCTCGGATGCCGATGGTCGAGCCGAGGATGCCGCCGACGAATGCGCCGAGCGGCATCGTGCCCCAGACGACGAACCGCATGGTGGCGTTCATCCGGCCGAGCAGCGCCGGGGGCGTCAGCCCTTGCCGGAAGCTGACCTGCGCGACGTTGTAGATCACGACGCTGGTCATGAAGATCAGCTGCGCGAAGGCGAGCAGGGCCAGCGACCAGTCCCGCTGCACGAAGGGCAACACGAAACCGAACGGTGCCGCGACCAGGACCGAGATCCAGATCGTCGGACCTTGGCCGAGCCAGTCCGCGACGCGTCGCGCCAGGAACGATCCCGCCAGCGCGCCGAACGCCGAGACCGACGTGAGCAGGCCGATGAGGCCCGGAGAGAGGTCGAGCTCTCGCGCCAGCAACAGCAGGAAGACCGCCTGGCCCATGGCATTGAAGAGGTTGGACGTGCCGGTGCACATCGCGATCGAGCGCAGCAGCCGGTTGCCGAGCACGAACCGCACTCCCTCGGCGATCTCCCGCCCGAGGTGACGGTCCGGCTTGGGCGCCGGTTTCGGAGACCGATGCTTGATCGCCGTCACCCATGATGCGGACCAGAGAAAGCTGACGGCATCGATGAGGATCGCGTACGGCGCGGTGAGGACCTGGATCAGCACCCCCGCCAGCCCGGGGCCGCTGATCAGCGCGATCGACTCGCTCGCAGTGAGCTTCGCGTTGCCCTCGACCAGGTCCTCGCGAGCGACCAGGCTCGGCAGGTACGACTGGTTGGCCACGTCGAAGAAGACCGTGCTGACGCCGACGACGAGCGCCACGACGTACAGCTGCGGCATGCCGAGCCCACCGAGCCAGGCGGCTAGTGGCACGGAAGCCATCGCGACAGCTCGGAGCACGTCGTTCACGATCAGGACGTTGCGCATCCGCATCCGGTCGACCCACGCACCTGCTGGCAGCCCCACGACGAGGAAGGCGAGGGTCTCGAACGTCAGGAGGAGACCGACCTCGAAGGTGCTCGCCTCGACGACGAGGATCGCGACCAAGGGCAGCGCGATCTGGCTGACCGACGTACCGAACTTGCTGACGGTTTCCGCGATCCAGAGGCGACGAAAGTCGGGGTGGTGCCAGAGTCCTCCGAGTCGCGTGGTGCCGCTCACTCCTCCACTCTGAATGAGTGATTGGGAGTTGTCAATCAGTTATCGTTCATGTCGTGGCGGAACGACGCGAGGCGACGGACGACGAGGCCAAGGCCCTGGCGTCGGCCCTGCGCCTGCGCATCCTGCGGGTCTGCCTGTCCGAGCCGCAGACCAACAAGGAGATCGCCACCACCCTGGGCAAGGACCCGGCGACGATGCTGCACCATGTGCGCCTTCTTACCCGGACCGGCTTCCTGGAGGCCCAGCCGCCACGGCGAGGCGCACGCGGCGCGAAGGAGATCCCCTACCTCGCGACCCGCAAGTCCTGGACGATCTCGACACCGGCAACAGGCCAGGTGCTGCTCAAGACCTTCCTCGAGGAGGCGGCCCTCGTCCCCGCCGAGGAGCTCGACACCGCCAGGCTCGGACTGAAGCTGACCGATGCCAACTGGGAGCAGCTCAAGGACCGGTTGGGCGCACTGCTCGACGAGTTCGCGAAGCTCCCCGAGGACCCGGACGGTCGACCCTGGTCGGTCTTCCTCGCCCTCCACCCCGACCCGAACCGGTAGCAGTCACCGGCGGTCCTCGATGCGCACGTCGGCATGGTGGGCCCGCACGTGCGCGAGGACCGTGTCCGGCGACAGCCCATAGTGCGGCGGCACCGGCCAGGCCAGCAGGGCGACCTGCGGCGACTCGCCGAGGCGTCGAGCGGCCTCGGCCACCGCGGCTACGTCGCCCTCCACGAGGCCAGGGCGCTTCGGCTGGAACTGGACGACCTGGCCCGGCGACCGACGCCCGTAGTGCGGCATGTCCCGCACGACGACGGCATCGATGTTGTCCCACGAAGTGCGCGCGAACCAGCGAGCACCCTCGAACCCGTGCGCCACCGCCACCCCCTCCTGGTCGAGGTGGAGCAGGACCGGATCGTCA
>DATILB010000154.1:0-3397 GCA_035477015.1 Nocardioidaceae bacterium
GTGGACCTGTTCTGTCGAGATGCCGACGCGATCTTCGCGGAGCTCGAGGCGGCGGAGGGTTGGGAAGCGGTGCTCTCCCTGGCGCCCACCGTCGACCGGGAGCTCGGCGACGATGAGCTCGACCACGCACTCGAGGCCGTCGCCGACTTCGTGGACCTCATGTCGCCGTACACACTCGGGCACTCACGCGGTGTTGCCGACCTTGCCGCCGGGGCGGCCGCCGAGCTCGGACTGGACGTGCGCACAGTCCGCCGAGCCGGGCTGGTCCATGACCTCGGCCGGATGGGTGTGGCCAACACCGTCTGGGACAAGCGCTCGAAGCTCGACGCGGGAGACGTGGAGCGCGTGCGGATGCACCCCTACTTCACCGACCGGATGCTCGCCTCGGTCCCGGAGCTCGCACCGCTCTGTGCGATCGCGGCACAGCACCACGAGCGGCTCGACGGGTCCGGCTACCCGCGTGGGCTGACGGCTGAGTCGATCACCCCGGAGGGCCGGCTGCTGGCCGTGGCGGACTGCTACCAGGCGTGGAGCGAGCCTCGTCCGCATCGGGCAGCGATGGATGCTGACGCGATCGCAGCCCGGCTGCGCGAGGCCGTGCGCGCGGGCCAGCTCGACGGTGCAGCCGTCGACGCCGTGCTGCGCGCCACCGGCCACCGGGTGCGTCGGAACCGCGAGTGGCCGGCCGGGCTGACCGCACGTGAGGTCGAGGTGCTGCGCCTCCTCGCGCGCGGCCTCTCGCACGCGGAGGTCGCCGAAACGCTGGTCATCTCGCGCAAGACCGCCCGGAACCACGCGGAGCACATCTACGCCAAGATCGGCGTCTCCAATCGGGCGATGGCAAGTCTCTTCGCGTCCCGCCACGGTCTGATGGGCTAGCTCTTCGCGACCTCCGCGAGGATCTGAGCGGTCTCCTTCGGCTTGGACCACATCGGCCAGTGGCTCGTCGGCAGGTCGAGCCAGGTGATGTCGCGCAGCTCGGTCAGCCCACCCACCCAGTTCTGGCCCTCCGCCACGGCCTGCTTGACCATCTCGGACGGGAACGACGTACAGATCACTGTGCTTGGCACGTCGAGCCGCTTGTCGTTGGTCAGCTCCGCCGACTCGCGGATCGCGCCGCCGGGCTCGGGCACCGACCGCTCGCGCCACGTGGCGAGCTGCTCCTCGCTGATGCCGTCGAGGTTCTCGTCCAGGTCCTCCCACGTCGGTAGCGGGAAGTCGACGTCGGCGAAGCTCGGGTCCAGGGCACCCTTCGCCGGCCCCGAGTCGACGTACACCATCGTCTTGATGCGCTCGGGGAGGCGATCGGAGACGGCGTAGCCCGGCGCCCCTGCCCCGCTGTGCACGGCGAGCACCACCGGCTCGTCGGCAGCCTCGACGGCGGCGCAGATGGCCTCGATGTGATCGGCGAGAGTGACCTTCGAGCGGTCGCTGTCGACGGACTCCAGGCCGGGGAGCGTCAGAGCGGTGACGTCGTGCCCATCCGCTCGAAGGAGAGAGGCCACCTCGTCCCACGCCCACGCGCCGAGCCAGAAACCGGGAACCAGAATGATGGGTGAAGTCATGGCTCCGACCCTAGGCCGGGGCACTGACAGTTCTCAGTCGACGTAGCCGGTGTCCGGGTCGACCTGGGCCAGAAAGCTGCGGATCGCGGCCTCCTGGTGGTGTGCGCTCATCGGCTCGGCGTCGGAGGTCTGCGAAACGAAGCCGTAGCCGGCGTTGGGGCCAGACACCCAGGTGAAGGCGACCCTCCCCGGTGCATCCGGGTGCGTGACCACGTCGAAGAGCTGGCCGTCGAGCTCGATGCGGGTCGGGGGAGGATCGGGCATGTGTCCAGCCTTGCACGCTGGGTGTGGCATGTGCGGGCGGAACCACCGCCGGTCGAGCCGGGACGTCGCCGAAAGGCGGCGACCGTGCCGAGACCACTGGTGACGTAGGAGCCAACTCGCCGTGGCTCAGTAGCCGTGTCAGCGGCGGTTGGTCTCGACACGCTTGTTCGCTGGCGCTCACGACGCGGCTCGACCGGCGGGTGCACGGATCCCACCGGCCGGTGGTGCAGAAACTTGGGGCAACTGCCCCATGCCCCGGTGGCCGCGAATTCATACGGTCGATCCATGACCACTACCGAGGCAACCACCCAAGAAATCGACATCGACTTCGCGGCCGTCGAGGAGTTCGCCGGGAAGCTCGTCGCCACCATGTCAGGTGCCCTCACCACCTGCCTGATCGACATCGGCCGGCGTACCAACCTCTTCGAGCTCGCGACGCAGGGTCCGGCGACGTCCCAGGAGCTCGCCGACCGCGGCGGCCTGCAGGAGCGGTACGTGCGCGAGTGGCTGGCCGCGATGGCTACCGCCGGCATCTTCGAGTACGACGCGCAGACCGGCCGGTTCTGGCTGCCGATCGAGCACGCGGCGCTGCTGACCGGGGACACCTACGACAACCTGACCGCGCTCGCATACCTCATCCAGACCTGCACGAAGCAGGGCGAGGCGGTGGCTCGCTGCTTCACCGAGGGCGGGGGAGTTCCTTGGAGCGCGTTCGGTCCGGAGATGCTCGACGTGATGGACGTGCTGTGGCAGCCCATGGTCCGAGACCTCGCGGTGCAGCACTACCTGCCGCTCGCTCCCGGCCTGGTCGCGGCCCTCGAGCAGGGCATCCGCGTCGCTGACGTCGCCTGCGGCACGGGCAACCTGTCGAGCATGCTGGCCCGCCGGTTCCCGAGGTCCACCTTCGTCGGCTTCGACCAGGACGAGGGCGGGATCGCAGTCGCTACCGACCGCAATGCCGAGGTTCCCAACCTCACCTACAGCGTCGCCGACGCGGCGGCGCTCACCACCGCCGAGCCCTTCGACGCCGTCATCATCTTCAACGCCGTGCACGACCAGGCGCGCCCGGGCGACGTGCTCAAGGCGGCGCATGACGTGCTGCGCCCCGGTGGCTGGTTCCTGATGAACGAGCCGCGCATCTCCAGCGTCCTCGCCGACAACCTTGACACTCCCGAGACGTCGATCATCTACGGCATCAGCCTCCTGCACTGCATGACGGTGTCGCTGGCCGAAGGTGGTGCCGGACTCGGGACCGGGTGGGGCGAGCAGGTCGCCGTCCAGCTCCTCGGGGACGCCGGCTTCGGACCGGTCGAGGTCCACGACGCGGAGGGTGACCCGACCAACGCGATCTTCGTGACGCATCGACTAGACGTGACACAACGGCCGGACTAGCCGGCAGCGTGTCGGGAGGCACGCGGGGCTTCTCGAGCTTGCTCGCGTGGCCTCGCCACCTTGCCGAGGACACGCTCGGCCAAGAGGACTAGCCGTAGTAGACCTTGGTGTCCTCGAAGCGGAACTTCCAGGCGGCCAGGGCGGAGAAGACCAGGCCGAAGCCAGTGAGCACCAGG
>DATILB010000155.1:0-6097 GCA_035477015.1 Nocardioidaceae bacterium
CACCGTGCTCGCGCACCGGCTCCTTCCGACCGTGGAAGCGTCGATGAGCGGCCGCACCACGGATGCGACGCTGCGCAACATCCTCCAGACCGTGCGCCTTCCCGACGCCCACTGATCGCGGCGCACCGATGCGCGAGGCACTCTCAGCACTCACCAACAGGGGACGGGCCTTCCTGGCCGCCGGCGCTGCTGCACTCCTGTGCGCGATCGGCCTCGGCTACCCGGCGCTCACGCGCGTCGGCGCCTTGATGCTCGCTCTCCCGTTCGTCACCGCCTTCTTCGTAGGTCGGGGCCGCTACCGCCTCGGGCTCGTCCGCACCTTGTCCCCCAGCCAGGTGGTCGCCGGCCAGCAGGCCCGCGTCCAGCTCGACCTCAGCAACGACGGCCGGATGCCGACAGGGCTGCTGCTGCTCGAGGAGCAGATCCCCTACGTGCTCGGCACCCGGCCGCGCTTCGTGGTGAACCGGATGGGGCCGCGCTGGAAGCGCACCGTTGAGTACGCCGTGCGCTCCGACGTGCGCGGCAAGTTCGTCGTGGGTCCGATGACGGTCCGGCTGTCCGACCCCTTCGGGCTCGTCGAGCTGGACCGGACGTTCGTAGCGACGTCTTCTCTGGTGGTCACTCCCAAGGTCACTCCCCTGCCCCCGATTCCTCTGTCGGGAGCCTGGACGGGCGCCGGCGACAACCGGCCACGCTCGTTCTCGTCCGGCAGCGCCGAGGACGTCACCGTCCGCGAGTACCGCCAAGGTGACGAGCTGCGCCGCGTGCACTGGCGTAGCAGCGCCAAGGCCGGCGAGCTGATGGTGCGACGTGAGGAGCAGCCCTGGCAGTCGCGGGCGACCCTCGTCATCGACAACCGCAAGGCAGCGCACCGCGGCACCGGTGCGGCTTCGTCCCTCGAGCACGCTGTCGCGCTCACTGCGTCGATCGCCGTGCACCTCGTGCAACGCGGCTTCCGCGTCCGACTCGTCACGGCCACGGGTGAGGAGCAGGGCGGCGCCTGGCACGAGCACAATGCGCAGGCGACCGAGATCGCGTCGCTCCTCGAGAACCTTGCCGTCATCTCCGACGTCGGCCAGCCGAGTCTCGACACACGCTGGCTGCACGAAGCGAGCCACTCCGGCCTCCTGGTCGCCGTGCTCGGCGCCGTTCAGGATCATGACAAGCCGGCGATCTCACGGATGAAGCACTCGTCGGCAACGGCCCTCGCCCTCTCGCTCGACGTCGAGGCCTGGATGCGCAGAACTGCCCCGGCGGAGGAGAACGCCTCCGCGGCCTGGCTCGCCTCGCACGGGTTCCGGACGGTCTCGTGCGGCCCCCGCGACCCCATCACCGGCGTGTGGCAGGAGCTCGGGCACACCCGCACGGGTCGACGTTCCACTCTCATCACGGGACCGGTCTCGTGAAGTCCCGACTGCGGCTTCCGAGCACGCTGGTGCTCTCCGTGCTGGCGGCGCTCACGACGTGGTTGACGCTGACGACGTGGTCGGGGTTCTCCGAGGACTCGGGCGCCTACCTACGCCCGCTGGCCGTCGGCTGCGCCATCGTCGCTATCAGTGGTGCGCTGCTGCGCTCGGCGCGACTCCACCCGATCCTCGTCGTGGTCGGTCAGGTCGCCTTGGTCGTGCTCTGGCTCAACCACCGCTTCGCCCCCGACCCGTCGATCCTCGGCTGGCTGCCGACAGCCCAGTCGGTCCGCGACTCGTTCGACCTCCTGACCGCCTCCGCCGACGCGGCCAACGCCTACCCCTCGCCGGTGCCCGAGTCCGTCCCCGTCTTCCCCGCGATCCTCATCGCGGTCGGGTCCCTTCTGGCGGTGCTGGTCGACCTGCTTGCGTGCGGCGCACGGCGGGTCCCGCTCTCCGGACTCCCCCTCCTGGCGATGTACACCGCACCGGTGAGCATCCTCGAGGACGGCGTCCCTTGGTGGAAGTTCGCGCTGATCGCGCTCGCCTTCCTCCTGTTGCTCGCAGGCGAGGAGGCCACTCGACTCGCGCACTGGGGTCGCGACCTCGGGTCCACCGGCGAGCATCGATGGAGGCGCACGACCAACCAGACGGTGTGGCCGTCGGCGCGCAAGATCGGCGTCACTGCCACGGCAGTGGCAGTGGTCATCCCGGTCTTCATCCCGACCTTCACGGGCGGGATCCTGGGCGGGGCCGGGAGTGGCGCCGGTGGCAGCGGCGACGGCGTGCGCATCGACAACCCGATGCTCAACATGCTGCGTGACCTGACGCGGAGCGTCGACGCTCCCGCCGTGCAGGTCACCACCGACGACCCCTCCCCGGAGTACCTCCGACTTGCCGTGCTGGACGAGTACGACGGAAACTCGTGGATCCCGAGCAAGCGCGAGATCCCGGTCGAGCAACGGGTCGGCGAGGGGCTCCCGCTGCCCACGGGCCTCACCGATGACGCCGTCTCGGCCACTGAGTATGAGTACGACTTCGTGGCGCACACCACGTTCGACTCCTCGTGGTTGCCGGTGCCCTTTCCGGCGCTCACTGTGGACGTCGCCGGAGACTGGCGCTACGACACCAGCACGATGGACATCCTGAGCGCCGCCGAGGACGAGGACATCGCCGGCAAAGGCTATGCAGCAACGGGTCTCGACGTGGAGCCGACGGCGGACGACCTGCGCAACTCGGTGGGCACGCCGACCGAGCTCTTCGTGCGCTACACGGAGCAGTCCGAGATCCCGGAATGGGTCGAGGGTCTCGCCGAGCAGGTCACCGACAGAGGCGTCAACAAGGCCGAGCGGGCCGCCCTGCTCCAGGACTGGTTCGCGAAGCCGCACACCGACCCGGCCCAGGGCAAGGACTTCCGCTACGACCTGATCGACTCGGAACGCGGCAGTGGTGTCGACGCCCTGACCGACTTCCTTCGGAACTCCCGCGTCGGCTACTGCGAGCAGTTCGCGGGCTCGATGGCACTGATGGCGCGGGCGATCGAGATCCCTGCTCGGATCGCAGTCGGCTTCCTCAAGCCCGACCGCGTCAGCCCGGGCTCCGACTCCTGGATGTTCAGCCTGTATGACCTTCACGCGTGGCCCGAGCTCTACTTCGACGGTGTGGGCTGGGTGCGCTTCGAGCCGACTCCGGGCGCGCGTCCTGGCGCGTTGGCTCCGCCGTTCACCGATGAACTGGTGACAGGCACCGTGCCGACCGGTGAGCCCACCACTGGTACGACGAGCCCGACTCCAACGTCGACAGCCCCCACTGCTCCGTCCAACATCGTCCCCACCGAGGGAGATCCAACCCCCAACACCTCCACCGAGTCGGGTCGACCCTGGCCGCTCGTCGTTCTCCTCGCCGTACCGCTGCTAGTGCTGGTTTCCTCGGTGCCGATGCTGGCTCGGATCCTGGTGCGTCGGCGCCGGTGGGCGGCGGCAGCCAGCCTCGCTGAGGAGGCAGAGGCCGCCTGGGACGAGCTACGCGACTCGATGATCGACCTGCGACTCCCGTGGGACGACCAGGTGACCGTGAGGCAGCGGGCGAAGGAGATCGTCCCGCTCTTCCGCAGGCGCCCGGGTCCCGGTGAGGAGCACCTTGCTCGCGTGATCACCAACAACCCGGAGGCCGAGGCCGCGCTCGATCGAATCGTGCTGCTCGTCGAACGAGCACGCTACGCGCGCAGCGTCCCGGACCTGGCCGACATACGGCGTGATGTCGAGCTCTGTGTGACGTCACTCGGGATCGGCGTAGAGCCGAACGTGCGCCGACGCGCTGTCCTGCTCCCCGTCTCGCTGTTGAAGCGGTCGCGGCGCGTCAATCGCGGAGAGTCCGGGCTGGCTGCTCTCGACGAGCCGTCCCTGACGCCCTGAGACCGTCGGACACAAGACGAAGGGCGCCCTGGGGGCGCCCGATGCGGTTGCTGGTCAGAATCCTTGGTCGCGATCGCGGCGACGACGCCAGCGCTCCTCGAAGCGCTCCATCATCGAGGCGTGCGACTTCGGCGCGCGCTGACGCTTGGTCTTCTTGCCGCCCGGCAGGACGGTCAGTCCGGTGCTCGACCCCGTCACGCCTCGCTGCTCGAACGGTGCAGGCGAACTTTGCCCCCTCCACGCGGAGAGGCCGATGTACGCCGAGCCGAGCATGACCACGAAGCCGATGATGCCGACGACCGTGACGCGCATGACGGCCCCGGTCATGAGGACGGTGACCCCGAGTGCGAAGCAGGCAGTCGCGACGATCAGCTGGCGACGCGCGTGACGGCGCATCGTGGTCCCGCGAAGTGTGGAGGCGAGCTTCGGGTCCTCCTCGACGAGCGCGCGCTCCATCTGCTCCAGCAGACGCAACTCTTCTTCTGAGAGCGGCACGGTTTTCCTCCAGCCCGAATGTTCCCTACCCATTCAGTCTAGGCAGGTGTGGCGGAAGGTGGTACCCGAGCGGCGAAATTGGGACTTTGGTCCGTACAAGCGCGCGTTCGGGGCAGGCAGAACCTACGGCGCAGGGTGGCCCGGATCGGCTACGAGGTCGAATTCGTTGCCCTCCGGGTCGACCATCAGCTGCCACCAGATGCCTAGGGATCCCAGCAGCTCGATGTTGGGCTCCCCTACCCGGCGACCTCCGAGCGTCTCGAGCCGCTGTGCCAGGGCGGGGACACCAACTTCGAGGGTGGGGTGCAGGTCGAGGTGCATGCGGTTCTTGTGCGCCTTCGTCTCGTCGACCTGCTGGAGGATGAAGACCGGCCCGGTGCCGCTCAGTACCTCGTAGGTCGGCAGGGATCCGGCCGGCTCGTAGCCCAGGGCCTCACACCAGAAGGGCACCAGCGCCTTGGGATTCTGGCAGTCGAGAACGATGGAGAGTCGCATGGCTCCACTTTTTCACGGCCGACTTCCTCGCAGAAGCGCCGCAGGCCGGACCGCCTTGTCCCCGAACCGCAGTAGCGCCTTGTCGACGGCTCGGTCGGCCTCGGACCAGCCGTGCTCGCGCCCGCCGAGCACGAGCTGTCGGTACGCCGTGGCGCGAGGCCGCAGCCCCTCGACCCGGACTCCGACCAGCCGGACCCGTGCCCGCTGAAGCCCGAGTGCCTCGAACAGGTCGACCGCGGTCTGGTAGATCTCCTGGGTCACGTCGGTCGCCTCCGACCTGGTCCGAGACCGCGTGATCGTGGTGAAGTCGGCGAACCGCACGCGGATCGTGACCGTCCGCCCGACCACCTGGGCAGTGCGCATCCGCACCGCAACCTTGGACGAGAGCCGCAGCAGCTCACGCCGGATCACCTCGGGGTCGTCGGTGTCGCGGCCGAATGTCTCGTCGTGGCCCATGCTCTTCTCCGGGTCGGCCCCGAAGAAGCCGCCGCGTCGCGCCACCACCACCCGCTGGTCGATCCCCCACGCCAGGTCGTGCAGGTGGGAGCCCAGAGAAGGGCCGAGCGCCCGATGCAGGATCGGCACCGGGGTGTGCGCCAGGTCGCCGACCGTCATCAGCCCGAGTCGGTGCAGCTGGGCGGCAGTCTTCTCCCCCACACCCCAGAGCTCCTCGACCGCGAGCGGGTGCAGGAAGGCTGTCACCTCCTTCGGGGGCACGACGAGCACCCCGTCGGGCTTGGCCCGACGACTGGCCAGCTTGGCGACCCCGACCGTGCTGGCGACTCCTACGGAGCAGGTGACGCCCTGCTCGTCGAACACGCGGGCCCGGAGCCTTTCCGCGATGTCCAGCGGCGACCCGAGCCGGCGGGTCGAGCCGGACACGTCCAGGAACGCCTCGTCCATCGACAACGTCTCAACCAGCGGGGTCACCTGCCGGAACATCTCCATCACCGACGACGACACCGCCGTGAACAGGTCGTAGTCCGGCGGGAGGACCACCGCCTGCGGGCAAGCCCGCCTCGCCCGGGTCGACGGCATCGCGGAGTTTACGCCGTAGGCGCGCGCCAGATAGTTCGCAGCCAGCACGACCCCCCGGTCGCCCCCTCCGACGTAGACCGGGACGTCCTGCAGGTCAGGACGATCGCGGGTGAGCACCGAGGCGTAGAACGCATCCATGTCGACGTGCAGCAGGTGGCAGTGCCACGAGCGGTCGGCTCTCATGACAACTCGTGGTGGTCTCGACGCGTCGCTCGCCTTGCGGCTCGCATCCGGCTCGACCAGCGGTTA
>DATILB010000156.1:0-6922 GCA_035477015.1 Nocardioidaceae bacterium
TGGTAGCGAAAGCTCTCGGCTCACTCGCGTTGGACAACGAGGGCGCGGAGCGACTACGCGACACGCTGCTGGCGTTCCTCACCGAGAAGGGCAGCTATACCGCGACCGCCGAACGCGTGCACCTGCACAAGAACACCGTCAAGTACCGCGTCGACCGAGCGGTCGAGGAGCGCGGCCGACCCCTCGACGAGGAGCGGCTGGAACTGGAGCTCGCCCTGGTCGCCTGCAGGTGGCTGGGCTCCTCTGTATTACGAGCGGAGTGAGCGGCTCCTTTGGTGCATGGGGGAAGAAACCATGTCAACTCACACGCTGGACGAGGGCCAGACCGTCGAGGTCTCCTCAGCCGTCTGCCGGGAACTGCTCCGTCTCGCCCAGCTCGAGGAGTCGATGGCCGCCGCGGAGGCGGCTCGGGTGCACTACTGGGAGCCCTGCCCGGCCTCCGTCCAGGGCCACCGCGTAGCAGCCGCGGCGCTCCGCGAAGCGGTCGCGCGGCTTGCCGCCTAGCGGTCAGGCGTTGTCCTTGAGCGCCGACAGGACCTTGTTCTGGACGTCCTGCGACAAGGTCAGCAACTCGTTTGCCGTCGCCGTGATCTGCTCGAAGACCTCGGACGGAGTGGGCACCAGGTCCGCGGCTTCTCGCACCGTGTCGAGCACGCTCTCGACGGTCTTGTTGACGAAGTCCTGGCCCTTGGCGGCGAGATCGGAAACGTTCTGCATGGGACTCTCCTGAGGTACGAGAACGGCTGTAACAAGATCAGCACGCGGGGCGACATCCTCTCAATAGGAAGGGACCGTGCCGCTGCTCACACTCCGGTGTGGACGGGCGCGGTCTACCGTGGTCCCGTCATGGACTGCGCCCACTTCGATGCCGGCACCTGCCTGTCCTGCGTGTGGCTGCCGCAGCCGTACGCCGAGCAGCTGGCGGCCAAGGAGCGGCGTTGCCTCGAGCTGCTCGGCGACACGATGACCTGGCTGCCGCCCATGGCAAGCGCGGAGAGCGGGTTCCGCAACAAGGCGAAGATGGTCGCGACGGGCACGATCGAGGAACCCCGCCTCGGGATCCTCGACGTGGATATCCGCGACTGCGGTCTGCACGTGGCGGCGATCCGTGACGCCCTGCCAGTGCTCGCAGACTTCGTCACCCGCGCAGCCTTGACGCCCTACGACGTTGCGGAACGCCGGGGTGAGCTCAAGTACGTCATCGTCACGGCGTCAGCAGGCGGCGAGCTGATGGTGCGGTTCGTGAGCCGGTCGCAGGAGCCGGTGACGCGGATCCGCAAGCACCTCCCGTGGCTCACGGAGAAGTTGCCCAACCTAGCCGTCGCGTCCGTGAACCTGTTGCCGGAGCACAAAGCCGTCCTCGAGGGCGACCACGAGATCATGCTCACCGAGCATCAGACGCTCGAGATGCAGGTCAACGAGCACGTGCTTCACCTGCAGGCCAAGAGCTTCTTCCAGACCAACACGCAGGTCGCGGCCGGCCTGTATCGCGAGGCCCGCGCCTGGGTGGAGCAGATGAAACCGGACTCTGTCTGGGACCTCTACTGCGGTGTAGGTGGCTTCGCGCTTCATCTGGCTGCTGGCGGGCGCACCGTCGTGGGTGTGGAGAGCAGCAAGGAGGCGATCGAGGCTGCTCGCCGGACGGCGGAGGAGAGCGGACTCGAGGGCGTCGAGTTCCGCGCCGGCGATGCCACAGCATTCGCGCTCGCGTCAGCAGTTCCGCCTGACCTCGTCGTCGTCAACCCACCGCGGCGCGGCATCGGGCAGGAACTGGCTCGGTGGCTGGACCGTTCCGGGGTCGAGCGGGTCGTGTACTCCAGCTGCAACCCGGAGTCGCTGGCGCGTGATCTTGCAGACATGCCAGGCCTGCGTCCGACGCGCGGTCGGCTGTTCGACATGTTCCCGCACACCTCGCACGCTGAGGTGCTTGTGCTGCTGGAGCGCTCGGGCTAGGAGGCGGCCACGTGCGTCGACGCCCGCTGCTCGGGGACCGTTGCCAACAGGTCGCGAGCCCGCCAGACCAGCGTCGAGGCGCTGGCACGGGTGTCCAGGTTGCCGGCCGCCCTGGCAAGCAGGACATGCTCTTCCATGAGCTGGTCGGCGATGGCCACGTCGTCCTCGAACTTCGCGAGGATCGCGCGCAAGGTGGGATGCGCCTCGGCGAGCGCGGTGTAGACATCGCGCATCGTGTCGTTGCCCAGGGGGTACTCCGGGGCGCCGTACACGCGATGGCTGAGCAGGTCGACCCAGTGCTCCTGCAGCGCTCGGAGCAGGTCCGCGCGATCCTCGAAGACCTCCCAAAGAGGGTGCTCGCTGGACCAGGAGTCGAGCGGATCCTCTCCGGCGATCGCCGACTCGGCGATCAGGCGGACGAACGCCCGGCGACGGTAGTCGGTAATGCTGCGTGCTGTGGCAACAGTCATGGTGTCCCCCCACGGGATTACCGGTGGCTCATGACCCCCCACGAGCCCGATTTGCGCCGTTCCTACCGGAACAAGCCATCCCATTGTCGCCCGTTTTACCCGGGAAAGCCATGGTTGCGCTGGACCCTGACTACGATTCGGCCATGCCGAGCATCGACAAGACCCGCGAGTACGCCGCGACACCGGAGCAGCTCTGGTCCGCCGTCTCCGATCTCCGGGCCTGGACCCAGTGGTTGACCGTCCTCAAGGAGTGGCGCTCCGAGCCGCCCACGGAGCTGGCGGTCGGGGTGATCCTGGAGGCGACGATCTCGGTGATGAAGATCCCGATGGCGGTGACCTGGACGATCAACGAGTGTCGAGAGCCGGTCACCCTCACCATGTCCGGACCGGCGGTGCTGAACTCCAAGGTCACCCTGAGCTGCAACGTCGCCGCGAGCGCCGGCGGCTCCACCGTGGCCCTGCACATCGACGTCGACAACCCGATGCTGATGGGCCCGCTGGCCGACACGTTGATGAACGCCGTCAACAACGACGTCGAGGAGTCGATGGCCAACCTCGACGCACGGCTCTCGGTATAGACGGGGTCGAAAGCGACTTTCCGGCATAGGCTAGTAGGAACATGACGACGACGGTCTTCGCCCGGCAGTCGAACCTGCCGGTTGACGTGTCCTCGTTCGTGGGTCGTCGCCAAGAGCTAGCCCAGCTCCGCGCCGCACTCGGGACCCATCGACTGGTGACGCTTTTCGGTCCCGGCGGTGTCGGAAAGACACGGCTGGCGCTACGTGCTGCACGCGACCGGCTCAAGTCGTACGCCGACGGGCCCTGGTTCGTCGAGCTGGCGCCACTGCAGGATCCTGCCCTCATCGCCGACACCGTGCTCGCGTCGCTCGGTCTGCGCGACTCGCGAGGCGGCTCCCCGATCGAACGTCTGGCGAACCACCTCGAGGACCGCGAGCTGCTGCTGGTCCTCGACAACTGCGAGCACGTGAACGACGCGGCGGCCAGCTTGGTCCACGAGCTCCTTGCTCGGTGCCCGGGCGTCCGCGTACTGGCTACCAGCCGCCACACCCTCGACGTGATGGGTGAGCACGTGCTCCCCGTCGCGCCGCTCTCGGTCCCCGCGCGCGGGCGCGAGGCGGGAACGCCTGAGGGCTTGCTTCGCTACGACGCCGTGCGGCTGTTCGTGGAGCGGGCGACGGCGAGCCTGCCGTCTTTCCGGATCACCGCCGAGAACCAGGAGCCGCTGGCGGAGCTAGTGCGCAGGCTCGACGGCGTACCGCTGGCGATCGAGCTTGCTTCGGGTCGGATCCGCGTGCTGACGCCGCGACAGATCCTCGAGCGGCTGGAGGACCGGTTCCTCTTGCTCACCCGCGGTGATCGAACCGCGACAGGTCGACAGCAGACGCTTCGTGCCCTGATCGACTGGAGCTACGGCCTGTTGGGCGAGCACGAGCGCCAGCTGTGGTCCAGGGCGTCAGTCTTCACCGGCAGCTTCACGTTGGAGGACGTCGAGCAGGTCTGCGGCACGGACGCAGACCTCGTCGAGAGCCTCGTCGCGAAGTCGATCATCGAACGCGACGGCTCCGATGACCGGCCCAGGTTCCGCATGCTCCAGTCGATTCAGGAGTACGGCGCCCTCAAGCTCGAAGAGTCCGGGCAGATCGCCACCTATCAGGCTCGCCACCGTCAGCACTACGCAGGCATCGTCGAGGAGTCGACTCAGGCGCTCTACGGCGCCGACCAGGTCGCCTGGTTCCACCGGCTCGTCGCGGAGCACGACAACCTGCGTGGGGCTCTCGAGTCGTACGCCGCGGATCCCGCGCAAGCGGCCGACGGACTGAGCATGGCTGCCCAGCTGCAGCACTACTGGGTGATGGCCGGCCGGTTCAGTGAGGGCCGTCGGTGGTTCGACCGTCTGCTGCCGTTGGTGCCAGAGCGCGTGCTGCCACGGGCCGCCGGACTCGAGGTCGCTGGGCGCCTCGCGGTCCTGCAGGCGGACCAGACGGCGGGGCTCGCGATGCTCGACCAGGCGAAAGCGCTGGCCTCGGACGTGGGTGATGACACCTGGCTGGCGCACACGCTCCACGGCGAGGCGATCGCCGCCCTGTTCTGGGGCGAGCCAAGCAAGGCCGAGGGTCTTCTCAACGAGGCGTTGGCGCTGCACCGTCACGGGAACGACCCCTTCGGGGCACCGTTGGCGCTGGTGCAGCTGGCGACCGTGCACGCGACCCTCGGCCACTCGGATGAGGCGATCGCGTACGCCGAGGAGTGCATCGCGATGAGCGAGGGCTGCTCCGAGCGCTGGTGCGCGGCGCTCGCCCGGTTCACGCAGGCGCTGACCGTGTGGCACCGCGGCGAGATCGCGCGAGCCCGGACGTACGCGCAGGAGACGCTGCGGCTCAAGCAGCCCTTCGGCGACCGGATGGGGATGGCGATGTCCATCGAGCTGGTGGCCTGGGCGGCTGCCCACGACGGGCGCCACGAAGAAGCTGCGCGCCTCATGGGCTCGGTCATGGCTGCGCTTCGGTCGATCGGTGCAACCCTGTTCCAGCATCTGCAGGACGCGCACGACCGCTGCGTCGAGGCCTGCCGGGAAGCCCTCGGGGACTCGCCCTTCCAGAAGACCCTCGACGACGGGGCGGCGCTCAGCTTCGACGAGGCCGTCGGTCTAGCGCTCGGCCGACGTACCGCGGCACCCACCGGTGCTGAACCGGAGCAGGTCGTCCGGCTCACGAAGCGCGAGGCAGAGGTGGCGGATCTCGTCGCTCTTGGACTGACGAATCGGGAGATCGCCGAGAAGGCGTTCATCTCCCAACGGACCGCCGAAGGTCACGTGGACAGGATCATGCGCAAGTTCGGTTTCACGACCCGTTCGCAGATCGCTGCATGGGTCGTGGAGCACCGCCGGTCCTGACCAGTACGTAAAACTTTCAACGAAACATGTGACAGCGGTCACCCCTGTAGCGCACACTGCAGACTGCGCCGCTTGAGCTGCCTGGGGAGGGAGCACACGTTGAACGCCGAGTCGCTGCGTCACGTCCGTTTGCTGGTCGGGGGGATCGTCACCGCTGTGGTGATGACTCTGACCGGTCCATTTGCTGCAGGTACGGCCCATGCCGGCCTGCTGCCTTACACGCCTTGGTCGTCGTACCTGCCCGGATGGACCGATGAGTACATCCCGAGCAGTGACAACGACTGCGTCTCGGGGAAGAACAGCTGCCTGCACGGCACGCTCAAGGAGCTGCGTCGGATCTCCGACACCACGGCGTCGACCTGCTCCCACGATTCCATTTTCGCTCTTGCGTACCTGCGGATGACCGAGACCTATGGACGGTCCCGCGATATCGCAGGCTTCTACCAGGACGTGCCGTTCGCGAACCACCAGGACGCCGTCTTCGCCCGGTACTACACCGACGCCTACTACGCCTACCAGAACGGCGACCTCTCGAACGTGCCTCAAGCGTGGCGCTACGCGTTCGATGCCGCCAAGCAGAAGAAGGTCACGTCCAACGGCGACCTGATGCTCGGGATGAACGCGCACATCAACCGCGACCTTCCGTTCGTCATCGCCGCGGTCGGGACCGTTGCTCCGGACGGGTCCTCCCGCAAGCTCGACTTCGACAGGGTCGAGGAGTGGCTCGATGCCGCGACGGCACCGCTCATGGCGGAGATCGCCGCACGCTTCGACCCGTCGATGGACGACACCGCAGACCCGCTCGGCCTGGGCTACTGGACTCTGTTCCAGCTGATCTCGGGCTGGCGCGAGAACGCCTGGCGCAACGCCGAGGCACTGATTATGGCTCCCGATGCCGCGGCGCGCGCCAACGTCGCGGCGCAGATCGAGACGTCTGCGAACACGACCGCCCAGGGGCTCCTGCTGTCCCAGGCGTACACGTGGCCACTGAACACCACCACATCACGAGACAGCTTCTGCAGCACCCACAAGAACGCAGCCGCCCCGATGGCGTACCCCTACGCCTGAGTCGGCTGTTGCTTGACCAGTCTGTCCAGCGTCGAGCGGGTCAGGCCACGGTACTCACCCTTCACGTATCGCCACGCGGGGAGAGTCAGGTCTACCCCAGCTGCCCGCACCACCCCACCGAGCGGGCGGCCGACGCTGGACAGCGGCATTTTCTCGACCACATGAATGATCGCCGGCGGCTCCGGCAGGTGGCGAGCCACGGTGGTCAGGTCCTCCGGGGGCAAGTTGTCCCGGAGCTCGAGGGCGACGACGAGCACGTCGGCACCACTGCGGCCCGGGAGCGCATAGCCGACCGCTGACCGGACCTGCTCGAGCTCTTCGAAGACGGACGCGATGGGCGGCACCAGAACCGCTCCGGCCGCGGTGTGGGCGATCTCGTCGAGTGTGCCCTCGTACCAGTGGTCGCCGTCGGCATCCTTCCGGAACAGGCTCGTGCTCGGGACCCAGCTGTCGCCCTTCGTGAAGACGTTGCGGACGCTGCCGACGCTCGGGAGCCCGCTGCGCTCCCGCGTCATCA
>DATILB010000157.1:0-5349 GCA_035477015.1 Nocardioidaceae bacterium
CGTCGCACTCTGGGGACGCACCGATGGCGAGTGGGGCCAGCTGATCGGGAGCCAAGAGCCATGGGACTGCGCGGAGCTCAAGGCGCTCGCCGTGCCCGACGGCATCGCCGGCGGCTGCATCAACTACACAAAGTGAGCTACGGCTCGGGTCGGCTAGAAGGGTTACGCAGCGACCGATGTCACGATCAGCCACCACGCTGCAAGGCTCGCGACCGATATGGCGAGTAACGTCCAAGACTGTCGAGTACGCGTTGTGAATCCGAGGACGAGGCCAACAAGCCCGGCCAGCAATCCAAAGCCCGCAACGAAGGCTTGGCCCACCCATTGCCACTTGTCGGCTTCCGCGGGTGTGTCACACGATTCATCGCACTTGGCCACCGCGAAGAAGAAGGCCCAGAGCATCCAATAGCCCAAACCGACAAGGGCCGCCGCGGAGAGCAGGCCACGCAAGGCGTACCGCCGAGATTCTCGTCCGGTCAGACGCTCGTCCGCTTCGAGCTGCATGCTCAAGATGATCCTCGCGAAGGACGCAATCGTCTTCCCGGCATGACGGACCTCGAACCCTGCTCTGGCCGAGTGCGGCGCTTGCTGGCGGACGAGCGCGCACTGATAAGGCCGGCAGGACGTGCGATTCTCGCGAATTCGGCGGCCAACCAGGCACTCAGAACGCGAGTTGCACGTCGTGCTGGCCTACGAGGTTTGGGGCAGCCCGTGACACGCGACATCTTCGCGATCCAACCCACGTGGCGCACAGGCATTTCTGTCGGTAGTGCCCCGTAGCGTGATGCTCATGTTCGACACGGTGACCCACGATCTCGACAGCCGAGAGTTGGCTGCCGATGCGATCGTCACGCACCGTCGCGAGTTGCTCCGGGTTGGTGCCGAGCGGTTGGCTCTGGCTGCGCACTGGTGCGACCTGCACCCAGCCGACCAGGACCGTCGCGGAGCCCGCCTGGCGGGTGCCGACGGGACGCCGGAGGTCACCGAGTTCGCGGCCGAGGAACTCGGCTGCCACTTGGGTGTGCACACGCATACGGCGTGGGTGCTGATCGCCGACGCGGTCAACCTGCGGCACCGCCACCCCCAGCTCTGGGCCAAGACCATGGCCGGTGACGTTGTGGACTGGGTGGCTCGCAAAGCCGCCAGCAAGGTCGCCGCCGCGCAACTGACCCTCGAGCAGGCCCGTTGGGTCGACGAAGTCACCTCCCCGTACGCCGGCACGCTGACGCCCGGTCGCTATCTCGCACTGGTCGAGGCCAAGATCATCGAGGCCGACCCCGACGCCGCCGAGGCGCGGGCCCTAGCGCGGGCGCTGGAGCGGTTCGTCCGCACCGGCGCTGCCAATGAGCACGGCATCGGCACCCTGGTTGCCCGCGCCACCGCCGGCGACATCATCGTGTTCGTGGCGCTGGTCAACCGGATCGCGCAGATCCTCGAGCTGCAAGGCGACGACGACCTCGTCGACGTACGCCGGTCCAAAGCAATCGGGATCCTCGCCGACCCCGCCCGCGCCTTGGCCCTGCTGGAGTGGACACCCACCAGCCAGGCCAAGCCACCCAAGCCACTGCCAAAGGCAGTGCTGAACATCCACATCGCCCACGAGTCACTCCTCAACAAGCAGGGCGTCGCCAGGGTCGAGGACCTCGGACCCGTCACGATGGGCCAGGTCTGCGAGTGGCTGCGGCATTGCAATGTGGTCGTCAAGCCGGTGATCGACCTCGCCGGCGGGATGCCGGTGGACTGCTACGAGATCCCGACCCGGATGCACGACGTGATCAAGCTTCGGCAGCCCTTCGAGATCTTCCCCTGGGGCACCATCAACTCCCGGCGAGCCGACGACGACCACTCCAAGCCCTACGTGCCTCCCGACCGAGGCGGGCCGCCGGGCCAGACCCATCCCGACAATCTCGGGCCGCTCGGTAGGCGCAAACACCGGGTCAAGACACATGCTCCGGGCTGGCGGCACCACCAGCTCCATCCAGGCACCTACCTGTGGCGCACCCCGACCGGCCACTGGTACCGCGTCAACCGTTCCGGCTCGCATCACCTCGGACGACACGTCTCCCTGCTCGAGGAACAGTTACGGGCACTCGTCAGTCGGTGAGACGCACCTGCGCCATTGACAGGAACGTGTTCTAGTTCTGACACTTGCTCATGCGCTCCCTCCGCCTGCTCGCGCTCTGCCTGGTCGTCGCCGCATTGGCACTCCCGAGCACGGCATCGGCCACCCCTGACCCGCCACAGCTCCGCAAGGACGGACGGTGGCTGGTCGACCCCTACGGGCGGGTCGTGCTGGTGCACGGCGTGAACCTGGTCTGGAAGCACGCGCCGTACGTCCCGCCGGACAGCCCCGAGGGCTTCACCGAGGCAGACGCGGAGTGGCTCGCTGATCACGGGTTCAACGGGGCGCGCCTCGGCACCTTGTGGGCGGGCGTGCAGCCGACAGGTCCCAACTCCGTCGACGCGTCGTACTTCACCAAGTGGCAGCGCGTGATAGACGACCTGGCCGAGCGCGGCATCTGGATGCAGCTCGACTTCCACCAGGACCAGTTCAACGAGATCTACGGCGGCGAGGGCGTGCCCGCGTGGGCCGTGAAGCGGCCGTTCCCGTTCAGCCTGCTGCCGCCGGTCGTGACCCCCTTCCCCACCGGCTACTGGACACCCGAGCAAGCCATCGTCTGGGACAACTTCTGGGCCGGGAAGTTCGGCCACCTGGATGCGTGGGCGAACGCCTGGAAGGCCGTCGCCGCCCACTGGAAGCACCAGCCCTACTCGATGGGCTACGACCTGCTCAACGAGCCGTCCGCGGGCACCGAGTGGTCTCTCTGCCTGCTCACCGGATGCAAGGACCACTACACGCGCGAGCTCCAGCCTGCGATGAACAAGGGGCTCGCCGCCGTCCGGCAGGTCGACCCGGACAACATCGTCTGGTTCGCGCCACAGCAGCTCGCCGGGGGCCTCAACAGCCCGACGTTCTTCGAGCCAGTGCCAGGTGAGGACCAGCTCGGCTTCTCCTGGCACAGCTACTGCACCCAGGTCTTCCTCCAGTCCCAGGGCGTCCCGACGGACGTCGAGGGCTGCCAGCAGTTCGCCGCGACGGCACAGACCAAGGCGCTCGAGGAGGGCGCCCACATGAACGCCGTCGGGATGATGTCCGAGTTCGGCGCAACCGACACAGTGCGCGCCCTGGAGATCGACACCGCGGCAGCGGACACCGCGTTCACGAGCTGGATGTACTGGGCCTACAAGGTGTGGAACGACCCGACCACTGCCGACACGAAGCAGGGCATGTTCTTCGACGACGCCGACCTGACCACCACGAAGCCGAAGGTGGCGACGCTGGTGCGGACCTACCCGCAGGCGACCTGCGGCACGCCCGGCGCGATGTCGTTCGACCCTGGGACAGGTGCCTTCTCGTACGCCTACGTGGCGGCTCAGTGTCAGGGGCAGCCGACGGAGATCTTCGTCAGCCCGCTGCACTATCCGGACGGGTACGACGTACAGGTCACCGGCGGACACGTCGCAGGCACCGCCGACCATCACCGCGTGCTCGTCCAGGCCTCACCGGGGCAGACCGTGACCGTCACGGTCCGCGACTCGACGCCCTAATAGTCATTTCGGGCCATCGACAACCACCCGTTCTTGCTAGGAGGCTGCAAAGGTTGTGTTGTCCAGACAAGAGGGGAAATCCTGTGACCTTTGATGCTCCAACCTTGACCCGCCGCGCTCGTCTCGGGCGCCACCTACGACGCCATGTCGTGGGGTACGTCGCGCTGCTGATCGCTGTCTCGATGACGCCGCTGCCCTCGTGGGCCGCCGCGACCATCGGCACCAGCGACCTCAAGAACGGCGCAGTCACCACCAAGAAGCTGGCCAAGAACGCTGTGAAGACCGGCAAGATCGGCCCCAGCGCGGTCAAGGCGCCCAAGATCGCCGCTGGAGCCGTGACCGCAGCCAAGCTCGGCACCATCACTAAGCGCACGGCTGAAGTCGTCATCGCGAACGCCGCCGGCGCCGCGGTGTCGATGGAGTGCCTTGCCGGCGAGACAAGGCTCTCCGGAGGAACAAACACGGCTGGCGTCGGCACCTCCGCGGGATGGGCTCTCATCCGTTCGGGCCCGTCCGCCAACGGGTGGACCGCCGCCGCCCGCAACACCACCGGCGGAGAGGGCACCCTCATCGTCGAGGTGCTGTGCCTGGGTTAAGGCACCGGCAACAAAGCACAAGCAGCATGCGAAGGGCCCGGGCGAACGCCCGGGCCCTTTGCCTTTCGTGATCAGCTGCTGTAGAGCCGCCACACGTTGTCGTGCTCGCTCGGACCAGGCGCCCAGGTGGAGATCCACGGTCCCGTGCCCTCGGACTGGTCGATCACGCCCTCCTCGACCCAGGTGAAGTCGCCGTCGAGGACCCGATCGGCCAGGCGCTTGTCGGCGTCGTCGGTGTTGCTCCAGAGCTTGGCGAAGAGGTCGTCCACGCGGAGCCGTGCTTGCTCGCAGAACACGTCAGCCAGGTCGCGGGCCGCCGGAGTTCCGAGGAGCTCTGCCTTGGAACAGACCGCAGCCATCGCGAAGAGCTCGGCCCCGATGTCGACGATGCGACCCAGGAAGCCCTGCTTGTACTCGAGCTTCGCCTGCCATCTCGACATCCCGTAGAAGGTCTGACGAGCGACCTTGCGGGACGACCGCTCGACGAACCGAAGGTGCCGGGCGAGCTGCCCGAACTCGTGGTACGAAGTCGGGACTGTGCCCTGTCCGGCCACCAGCTTCGGGAACCACTTGGCGTAGAAGCCGCTGGCTGCCACCGCGGCCTTCGCCTTGGCCTTGACGTCGGCGTCCATGTTGGCGAGGTCGCCGGCCACCGCCATGTGAGCGTCCACGGCCTCGCGGGCGATCAGCAGGTGCATGATCTCGGTCGAGCCCTCGAAGATCCGGTTGATGCGTAGGTCACGAAGGATCTGCTCGGCCGGCACCGCACGTTCCCCGCGAGCGGCCTTCGAGTCAGCGGTCTCGTAGCCGCGGCCTCCGAGGATCTGCACCAGCTCGTCCGCGATCGTCCAGGCCATCTCGCTGGACCAGAGCTTGGCGAGCGCGGCCTCGATCCGGATGTCCTTGCTCCCCGCGTCGGCGAGCTCGGCGGAGAGGTCCAGAACCGCTTCGAGCGCGAACGTCGTCGCGGCGATGAACGAGATCTTCTCCGCGACTGCTGCGTGCTTGCCGACCGGCTTGCCCCACTGGACACGCTCGTTCGACCACTCGCGAGCGATCTTGAGGGACCACTTGCCTGCGCCGGCACACAGCGCCGGGATCGAGAGCCGACCCGTGTTGAGCGTGCTCAAGGCGATCTTGAGGC
>DATILB010000158.1:0-1613 GCA_035477015.1 Nocardioidaceae bacterium
GACGTGGTCGACATGGAGCTCGAGGCACCCGCCAGCATCGGCGACGCGGCGGCGGTCGGCGACGAGCTCTTCCTCAGCACGTTCGCCACGCGGATGTTCCGATCCACAGACGATGGCCTCACCTGGACCACCTTCGAGTGATGACTGTCCGTGCCGGGAGGCAGACTGTCTCCCATGGGTACGACGAGCGCGCTCGACGTCTTCGGCGAGGCCACCAGGGCCTGGTTCGAGGCTGCCTTCGCCGCACCCACACCTGCGCAGGAGGGCGCATGGGCCGCGATCGCTGCCGGCCACAATGCCCTGGTGGTCGCGCCGACCGGATCCGGCAAGACGCTCAGCGCGTTCCTGTGGTCGCTGGACCGGCTGGCGACGTCGCCCGTCCCGGAGAAGAAGGCTCGCTGCCGGGTGCTCTACGTGTCCCCGCTCAAGGCGCTGGCCGTCGACGTGGAGCGCAACCTGCGGGCACCCCTCACCGGGATCCGCCACACCGCCGCGCGGCTGGGACTGCCCGAGCCCGACCTGACCGTCGGTGTCCGCTCCGGTGACACGACCGCGCAGGATCGTCGGCGGATCATGACGACCCCGCCGGACATCCTGATCACCACCCCCGAGTCGCTCTTCCTGATGCTGACCTCGCAGGCCCGTGAGGTGCTGCGCAGCGTCGACACGGTCATCCTCGACGAGGTGCACGCCGTCGCCGGCACGAAGCGCGGCGCCCACCTCGCGCTCTCCCTCGAGCGGCTCGACGCGCTCCTGCCGCAGCCGGCCCAGCGCATCGGCCTCTCCGCTACGGTCCGCCCGATCGAGGAGGTCGCGCGCTTCCTGGGTGGCGACAAACCGGTCGAGGTGGTGGCGCCGCCTTCCACCAAGGAGTGGGACCTGCGTGTCGTCGTACCCGTTGAGGACATGTCGGAGCTCGGCCAGCTCACGGACCACGTCGAGGGCTCGGCAGCGGGCGCTCAGCGGAGCTCGATCTGGCCGCACGTCGAGGAGCAGGTCGTCGACCTGATCGAGCAGCATCGTTCGACCATCGTCTTCGCGAACTCCCGCCGGCTCGCCGAGCGACTGACCGCCCGCTTCAACGAGATCGCCACCGAGCGTGCGGGTGAGGTCGTCGACCGTGACGGCGAGCCCCCCGCGCAGCTGATGGCCCAGTCGGGAGCGTCGTTCGGCGCCGGACCGGTCATCGCCCGCGCGCACCACGGGTCCGTCTCCAAGGAGCAGCGCGCCCTCATCGAGGACGACCTCAAGCGCGGCGTACTCCCCTGTGTCGTCGCCACCTCCAGCCTCGAGCTCGGCATCGACATGGGCGCCGTCGACCTCGTCGTACAGATCGAGTCCCCGCCGTCCGTCGCGTCCGCGCTTCAGCGGGTGGGTCGAGCCGGTCACCAGGTCGGCGAGATCTCGCGTGGGGTGCTGCTGCCCAAGCACCGCGCCGACCTCGTGCACACCACCGTCGCGGTCGAGCGGATGCGGATCGGTGCCATCGAGTCGCTGCGAGTCCCGACCAACCCCCTCGACGTCCTCGCCCAGCAGATCGTCGCGGCCACCGCCGTGGACCAGTGGGACGTCGACGCCTTCTACGAGCTCGTACGTCGTACCGCCTCCTTCTC
>DATILB010000159.1:0-2392 GCA_035477015.1 Nocardioidaceae bacterium
GTATCTCGTGGCATCCTCCCTGGATGGCTTCATCTCCGACGAGCACGACAATCTCGACTGGCTGATGGCGATGCCGGGCGGTGACGACGACGCAAATCCGTACACCGAGTTCATCAAGGGGGTCGGTGCGCTAGCGATGGGCGCCACGACCTATGAGTGGGTCCTCGACCACGAGTCAGGCGCCTGGCCCTACTCCCAGCCGACGTGGGTGTTCACCCACCGGGAGCTGCCGATCCGCGACGGCGGCGGGCCGATCCACCTCACCCAGGCCGATGTCGCGACCGTGCACAAGGAGATGTCCGCAGTCGCCAGCGGCCAAGACATCTGGCTCGTCGGCGGTGGAGACCTGGTCGGCCAGTTCCTGGACGCCGACCTCCTCGACGAGCTGATCGTGAGCATCACGCCCGTGACTCTCGGCCAGGGGGCACCGCTTCTCCCCCGCCGGCACACGCAGCCGTTCAGACTGCTGTCCGTGACTCCCTCTCCGGCGGACACGTTCGTCCACCTGCGCTACGCGGTGCGCCATGGTGAGTGAAGCCACCGAGGCCCGGCGTGACAGGCTTGGGCCTCGTGGAGCTCTCCTCTGGCGACCGGGTTGCCCTGATGGTCCCCGGCTCGGTGACGTACGTCGAAGCAGTGATCGGTCTGCTCTCGGCGGGCGTGATTCCCGTGCCGATGGACCCGAAGCTCACGTCGGCCGAGCGGGAGCGGCTGCTGCCGTACATCGACCCGGCGATGATCGTGACGGCGCCTACGCAGCTCGCGGAGCTGCATGAGCGATTCGGCACCCGCGATGGGCTGCCGCTCGCTCGTCCGATGCACCTCACGTCCGGCACCACAGGCGCACCCAAAGGCGTCTACAGCGGCCTGCTGACGACGGCGGCTGCGGCCGCGCTTCTGCTCGAGGAGCGCGAGCTGTGGGGGTACACCGCTGACGACATCAACCTGGTGCTCAGCCCGATGCACCACTCGGCTCCACTCCGGTTCGCGATGGGGACGCTCCTCGCCGGCGGCCGTGTCGTCTCACCGGGGCCGTTCGACGTCCACGCGGCAACGAGGGCCATCGTCGAGGAGCGCCCGACCACGATGTTCGTCGTGCCCACCCACCTGCAGAGACTCTTCGCGCACTGGGATGAGCACGGGGTGCCCGATCTCTCGTGCTTCCGGCTGGTCGCCCATGCGGGCGCCGCGTGTCCCTCGGCACTGAAGCGACGGATCATCGAGGTCTTCCCAGCTGGCTCGACGTGGGAGTTCTACGGCTCCACCGAGGGCCAGTTCACTGCCTGCAGAAGCGAGGAGTGGCTGACCCACGAAGGGTCGGTCGGGCGAGCACGTCCGGGGAGGACTCTTTCCGTCGACTCGGACGGCACGATCTGGTGCAAGGTCCCCGAGCACGCGCGGTTCAGCTACTGGCAAGCCCCGGAGAAGACGGCTGCCGCCTGGCGAGGAGACGCCTTCACGGTTGGCGACCTGGGCCGGCTGGACGATGACGGGTACCTCTACCTCGACGGTCGACGCGAGGACCTGATCATCTCGGGGGGCGTCAACGTCTACCCCGCTGAGGTCGAGGACGTCCTGTCCCAGCATCCCGGGGTGCAGGAGATCGCCGTCTTCGGCATGCCGGACGACGACTGGGGCCAGCGCGTCTGCGCTGCCGTCGTCGGATCCGTGGACTTCGACGAGCTCCGCGCGAAGGCCCAGACCGAGCTCGCTCCGGCGAAGCGACCAAAGGAGTACATCCGCGTGGACGAGCTCCCGCACACCGCGACGGGCAAGGTGCAAAGGCTTCGCCTTACGACGCGGCCTCTTCGTCCGTAGCGCAGCAGTACATCCGGCGGTACTGCTGCGGGCTGACGCCACGCGCCCGGGTGAAGTGATGCCGCAGAGCCGCCGCATTGCCGAACCCCACGTCGACCGCGATCCGGTCCACCGGTCGCGCGGTCTTCTCCAACAGCTCCTCGGCGAGGAGCACGCGCTGCTGGGTGATCCAGGCGTGCGGTGTCGTGCCTGTCTCGGCACGGAAACGGCGGGCGAACGTCCGCGGTGACATGTTCGACTCCTTGGCGAGGTAGTCGACCGACAGCGGCTCGTCGAGGTTCCCGGTGATCCAGCTCAGCAGCGGGCCCAGGGTCTCGGCGTCGCACTCGGGCACGGCACTGCGGATGAACTGGGCCTGGCCGCCGTCGCGCTGAGGGGGGACCACCATGCGGCGGGCCACCATCGACGCGACGCTGGCGCCGTACTCCTTGCGCCACAGGTGCAGGCAGGCGTCGAGGCCGGCGGCAGAGCCGGCTGCGGTGATGACCGGGTCCTCGTCGACGTACAGGACCTCGGGGACGACGCGCGCCATCGGGAAGCGCTCCTGGAGCTGCTCGGTGTACATCCAGTGGGT
>DATILB010000160.1:0-3309 GCA_035477015.1 Nocardioidaceae bacterium
TTCAGGGTCCGCCGCTAGCTAGCAGATGGCGAGGCGCCCCGGGCTCAGGCCTGGGGCGCTTCGGCTTTCCACAGGCGACGTGCGACTGGCTGGCGCCCGTGGTGATCCCCGAAGACGATCGCGGACGTGCATGCGTTGCTCGTGCACCCCGGCGTCTACGTGAACCACACCGGGCCGCTCACGTGGCTACAGCGGGCGTGGGCCGCGGTCCTGGCCTGCTCGCCGGCCGCCCTCTGCGACGAGTCTGCGCTGCGCGCCGCGGAGGGACCCGGCCGCCAAGGTCGCCAGGAGCGACTGATCCACGTCGCGATCGACCGTGATCGCAGCCGCGTCCAACCTCAGGGTGTCCGGCTGCATCGGATGGCGCATCTACAGGAACGCGTCCTTTGGAACGTCGGGCCCCCGCGATTGAAGTACGACGAGGCAGCCCTCGATGTGGCCATGAACGCCTCCAATGAGTTCGAAGCCATTGCCACGCTCGCCGACGCCGTGCAGGGGCGCCGCACGACCGCACGCCACATGCTGAGGGCACTGGCCCAACGGCCGCTGGCACGGCGTAGGACCTGGCTGCAACGTGTCCTCACCGACATCGCGGAGGGGACGAACTCGGTGCTCGAGCACGGCTACCTGACAAAAGTCGAGCGGCCGCATGGACTGCCTCGGGCCCGGCGGCAAAGCCGTGGCACGTCTACCGGCGTCGTCTACCGCGATGCCGAGTACGAACAGGCGCTGATCATCGAGCTGGACGGACGCCTCTTCCATGACAGCGCGCGGGGACGCGATCACGACTTCGAGCGCGACCTCGACGCATCAGTGGATGGGCGCGACACGACACGCATCTCGTGGGGGCAAGTGTTCGACCGAGGATGCGCGACGGCGTTCAAGGTCGGGGTCCTGCTGCAGCAGCGTGGTTGGACGGGAGAGCCGCATCCATGCCGTAGTTGCGGCGGATAGGTCACCTGGTGACACCAATCCGCCGCGACTTGCTGGAGACGATCGCATGGATCACCCACCAACAGAGCACGAGGATCGGAAGGTGACTCAGTTGGTCCGTGGAGTCGTCATCGAGAAGCCGCCCTAGCGCGTTCGCTGCCAACACGCCGATGGCGAGAACTCCTGCGCCAGCGCCGATCAAGCCACCTACCCAGAGGGCTGCCAACGCCACCAGGAGTACGACGGTGAGCACCGCGAGGCGGCCAGTGTCGCCGGACTCGTTGACTGTGGCGAGCGCAGCGAGCGCTGACAGCTGTGCGATGACAACGAAGGTCGCCACTTCGACTGCCGATGCGCCTCGCCGACGCATGAGGACGAGCAACGCGCAAAGGAGCGCAGCGCCGAGCACTACGGCGTGGAGTCGGTCAAGCACGGCGACCAGGTAGCCGTCCGGATCTCCGTCCACCTGAGGCGAGTACCAGATCTGCATCTCGGCGCTGAGCACCGCGACCCACAACGTGGTCACGACTGTGCCCACAACCAGGAGCAGTGCGCCGATCCACCTCACCCGTTCAGAGTGCCCCGACTGTTCTGGTCACACATGAGCGAAGGTACTCAGGTCACAGTGCCGACAGGTCGGGCGGTACGTCGACGGCGTGCTCGCGAAGCGCCTCGATCGGCACGATGTCGAGGGCTCGCTGATGGGTCGAGGCGAGGACGACGGGAGCGGGAACACCGTCCTCGTACGCCTGCAACCACCGCATCGCCACGACGCACCAGCGGTCGCCCGGCTGCAGTCCGGGGAAGCGCCACTCGGGCCGGGGCGTGGACAGGTCGTTGCCGACCTGCTGCTGGTGAGAGAGGAACTCTGCGGTGACAACCGCGCACACCGTGTGGCTGCCCAGATCCTCGGGGCCGCTGCTGCAGCAGCCGTCGCGGTAGAAGCCGGTCACGGGGTCGGTGCCGCAGGGTTCGAGCTCCCCGCCAAGGACATTGAGCTCGGTCTCAGGGTCCATGGCGAACACGCTAGCCGGTGTCGAGGTTGCCGTAGGACGAGGCTGCCACCGTGGCGTTGCTAGAGGGACTCGGTAAGCCGTAGCCACTCGCTGGCATCGTCAGGCAGGCTGCCGGCGGCGGAAGCGGCTGCGCACCACTCGCGCACCATCGTGAGGAACTTCGCCGGGTTGTAGACGTCCTCCTCCTCGGCCCAGAGCCCGTCGCCGGCGTACCGGAGGATCGTGATGTTCGTAGCCTCATGGGCGCCGCCGTCACCGGGGTCGCGCATCAGGTTGCGGATGTCGCAGAGGATCCAACCGCGCTCCTCGTCGATGGTCGACCAGGCCGGCGGGAAGGCGACCATCTGGTTGCCCGGGAAGGTGGTCATCGTGCGGATGATCCAGCGGCGGGTGGCCTCGCGGCCCTGCCACGATCCGTAGGCGTGCTCGACGTAGGTGCAGTCCTCGGTGAACAGGTCGGCGAACGGGCTCCATTCGCCGGACTCGGCGCACTTGGCGACGACGGCTTGGTACTGCTCGAACGCCTCGATGAGCTCGGCTCGGCTCCACTGACCCATGCGGCCATACTAGAACACGTTTCAGTTACCGGAGAAAGCCACAGACTCGACCGCCAGGTCAGGTGGGCCAGCCGCACCCCCGTACGAGCGGCTGGGCGTCTCGCGTCTCTGGGAGGAACGACACGAGCTAGAACCTGACGGTCGAGCCTGCTGACCTCAATGTTGTCGCCCGTCAACCGGCCGGGCATCCGTACTCCTACTCAGATCGGCCTGAGTAGTTCGACGGGGCTCAACCACCGAAGGAGCCAGGTGGATGAGCTCCCAGTGGTGGCCGTCCGGGTCGAGGAACGACCAGCCGTACATCGGACCGTCGACCATCTTGTCCTGGGCCTTCGAGCCCCCCGCGGCGAACGCTCTGGCGACGAGGTCGTCCACCTCGTCCGGGCTGTCGGCGGACAGGGCGAGCACCACCTCGCGGGTCCGCGGGACGGGCTGGCCTGTGAACTGGGTGAAGAACGGCTCGACCAGGAGCATCACGAAGGCGTCGTCGCTGACGACCATCGCTGAGGCCCGCTCGTCGGTGAACGCAGGGTCGAACCGGAAGCCGAGGGCGGAGAAGAAGGTGACCGAGCGAGGCAGGTCGGACACGGGCAGGTTGACGAACATCTTGCGCGACATAACTGTTTCGACCCGGGGAGCCGGAAAAATTCATCGGGGGTGCGATGAGTTCTTTCTGCGTGGCGAGTCTCAATCTCAGCGCCTACATTGGGTAGCGCGGAGGAGGCACCCACCATGTCGACTGACATCAGCGAAGCGACCATCCCGAGCCAGGCTGGCGACGACGAGTTCCCGCGGTTGGCGGA
>DATILB010000161.1:0-3505 GCA_035477015.1 Nocardioidaceae bacterium
CTTCGAGTCAGCCTCGGCCGGCTGCGCTCGTTCCTACGCGACGCGTCGGACCTGAACGCCATGCTGCAGTTCGAGCAGCGGATCACGAACGTCGAGTCGCAGATCGCCTCGCTGACGGCTCAGCGGGAGTACCTCAACGACCAGACCACCATGTCGACGATCACGCTCGACCTGCGGACCCCGACCGCTCCTCCCCCGCCGAAGCCCAAGGAAGACGACCCGCTCGAGGACGCAGGTTTCTTCACCGGGCTCGACAACGGCTGGCAGGCACTCAAGGATGTGCTGCTCGTGGCCGCCACCATCGTGGGCGCGGTGATCCCGTTCGGGATCCTGGCCGCCTTCGTCGGCGTACCCATGTGGGTGCTGCTGCGCGGCAGGCGCCGTCAGCCGGTGGTGGCCGACGTTCCTGTCACCGAGTAGGAGTGCACGAAGTCGGTCAGCCGGGCCAGCTGGTCCGGATCGGTCGACGGAAGCACACCGTGGCCGAGGTTGAAGATGTGGCCGGGCGCAGCGCGGCCCGCCTCGATGATCTCCCCGGCACGTTCCAGCATCACATCGGTCGGCGCGAAGACCAGGGACGGGTCGAGGTTGCCCTGCACCGCCCTCCCACCCACGCGTGAGATCCCGTCCGCCAGGGGCACCCGCCAGTCGATTCCCACGACGTCCGCGCCGGCCTCGCCCATGAGTCCGAGCAGCTCGCCCGTCCCGACGCCGAAGTGGATGCGCGGCACGCCGAGCTCCCCGGCCGCCGCGAGCACCGCAGCGGAGTGGGGCATCACGAAGCGCTGGTAGTCGGACGGGTTGACCGCACCGGCCCACGAGTCGAAGAGCTGCACCGCAGAGGCACCGGCCGACACCTGCACCTTGAGGTACGCCGCGGAGATCTGCCCGATCTTGCGCATCAGGGCGTCCCAGACGTCCGGAGCGCCGTACATCATTGCCTTGGTCTTGGCGTGCTCCTTGGATGGCCCGCCCTCCACAAGGTACGACGCGACGGTGAAGGGCGCGCCGGCGAAGCCGATCAGCGGGGTGGCGCCGAGCTCGGCGACCAGCAGCCCTACCGCCTCGGTGATGTACGGGACGTGCTCGGGCGTGAGGTCCGGGATGGCCGCCACGTCGGCCAAGGTCCGGACGGGTTCGGCCACGACCGGACCGATGCCGGGCTTGATGTCCAGGTCGACCCCGACTGCCTTGAGCGGCAGCACGATGTCGGAGAAGAAGATCGCGGCGTCCACGGCGTACCGCCGGACAGGTTGCAGGGTGATCTCGGTGACCAGATCGGGCCGCATGCAGGACTCGAGCATCCCCACGCCCTCGCGGATCTTGAGGTACTCCGGCAGGGATCGTCCCGCCTGGCGCATGTACCAAACCGGGGTGTGCGGAACCGGCTCGCAGCGGGCGGCGCGAAGGAACGCTGAGTCTGTCGTGGAGGTCACGTCGCCATCTTCCCAGGTCAGATCGCGTGTCGATCCACTGCGGCGGCGTTTCCGGCCTAGTCTGTGGGCATGGCCACACGTCAACAACCCCGTGTGGACGCTACGGTCGCGCCGGACGAGTTTCAGGTCGCCGTGGCGCAGATGCGGGCTGCCCGGCTCCGGCCGGAGGTGCTCTGCGAGGAGATGCCGGCGCCCCAACGCATCGCGCCGTTCGCCTCCGCGCTCTCCGCTGACGTGACGGTCGATGGCGAGGACGTCGGCACCGGCCGCATCGTGCTGCTGCACGACCCCGCCGGCAACGACGCGTGGCAAGGGACCTTCCGCTGCGTCGCCTACGCCCGCGCCGAGATCGACCCCGAGATCGCCAACGACCCGCTCGCCAGCGAGGTCGCCTGGTCCTGGCTGACCGAGGCGCTGGCCGCCCACGGTGCCGAGTACACCGCACCGTCCGGCACCGTGACCAAGGTGGCCTCCGAGAGCTTCGGCGGCATGTCAGACGAAGCGTCCACCGCTCAGCTCGAGATTCGTGCGTCCTGGACTCCGGTGGGCGAGATCGGCCCGCACGTCGAGGCTTGGGGTGAGCTGATGTGCACCGCAAGCGGACTCCCGCCCGTTCCTGAAGGAGTGACGTCGTTACCGAGCCGGCGAGGACAGCGCGGCGCGAGCTGATGTCGGAGCCCCAGGAAGCCAGCACCCCCGAAGAGACTGCCCCCGACGAGACGCCCGAGCCAGCACCCCTGCTCGAGCTTCGAGACGGCCTGACCGGCGTTGTCGATGACGACGAGCGCTTGGCCGAGTCGGTCGCGGCGTTCGCCGCCGCCAGCGGACCGGTCGCGATCGACGCCGAACGAGCATCGGGCTACCGCTACACCGCCCGCGCCTACCTGGTGCAGCTCCGTCGCGAGGGCGCAGGCACCGCGCTCATCGACCCCGTCCCCTTCGAGAACCTAGACAGCCTTCAGGCGGCGCTCGATGGCACCGAGTGGATCCTGCACGCCGCGTCACAGGACCTGCCCTGCCTGACCGAGCTCGGGCTGCGACCTGCCGCTCTGTTCGACACCGAGCTGGCCGGCCGGCTCCTCGGCTATCCCCGCGTCGGCCTGGCCACGCTGGTCGAGACGATCCTCGGCCGGAGCATGCGCAAGGAGCACTCCGCGGTCGACTGGTCGACGAGGCCGCTGCCCCAGCCGTGGCTGGAGTACGCCGCCCTCGACGTCGAGGTGCTGATCGAGCTGCGTGAAGCGCTCGGCGCGGAGCTCGAGTCCTCAGGCAAGGCCGAGTGGGCCAAGCAGGAGTTCGAGCACCTGATCAACGCGGCCCCCGGCGGACCCAAGCCCGACCCCTGGCGTCGTACGTCGGGACTGCACCGCGTCCGCGGGCGCCGCTCCCTCGCCGCCGTACGCGCGCTCTGGGAGGCCAGGGACACAATCGCCCAGCAGCGCGACGTGACGCCCGGGCGGATCATCCCCGACAGCGCGATCGTCGAGGCCGCCAACGCCCTCCCCAAGGACAAGCCTTCCCTGCTGGGTCTGCAGGGATTCCACGGTCGCGGTGCCGAGCGCTACGCCAACTCCTGGGTCGGCGCGCTCCGGGACGCTCGTGCCCTGCCCGACGAGGAGCTGCCCCAGCTCGCAGCGAGGTACGACGGGCCGCCGCCGCCGCGCACCTGGGCGGACAAGGACCCAGTCGCTGCCGCACGCCTCTCCCATGCACGAGCGGCCATGGCCACGCTGTCCGAGGAGCTCCAGGTCCCGACCGAGAACATCCTGTCCCCCGATCTCGTACGTCGGGTGACGTGGGAGCCGCCGGAGGGCGAGGAGTCGCTGGCCGACCGCCTGGCCGAGCGGCTCACCTCAATGGGCGCCCGTCAGTGGCAGGTCGAGCTCACCTCTGAGCTCTTGGTGGCCGCCATCGAAGCAGCCCCTGAAGCCGTTGCGGACACAGCGGCAGAAGCCGACCCGGAGGCGACCTAAGGCGTCTCTGTCGGCGACGGGCTCGGCGGCTCGAAGATCGCGCGCGACTCCTCGTCGGTCTGCTCGAGAAGCGCGTCCAGCACCGGTGTCTCCTCA
>DATILB010000162.1:0-2476 GCA_035477015.1 Nocardioidaceae bacterium
TGACGGAGTCGAAGTGGCCGATGATCTCGCTGCCGGACGCGCGTTCGTACAGGCCCGCCTCCGGGCCGTGGGTCTGCACGCGTCCAGTGCCGAGAGGAGTCGAGGACATGCCGTAGGACTGCGAGGGCATGTGCAGCCGGACGAAGGGGTAGGCGTCGACCCAATGGCCGCCGGGCGTCGTCCGGCGGTCGACCATCACGATGTCCGCGTCGCTCACGTCGAGCAGCGAGTCGGCGAAGCCCATGCCGGACTGGCCGCAACCCACGACCAGATAGTCGGTGGCGATGGCTCGCTCCTGGGGCATGGCGTCAGGCTGGCACAGGCGGCCGGGTGCTGTCAGCGCCCTGGCAGACTGACGGCGTGCTGAGGCGTCCCGTTCTCGCCGCGGTCGCGGCTCTCGCCCTGGCATCGGCGTGCTCGGCGGAATCGTCGCCGCCCGAGGACACCTCGCACGCGCACCTGACCCTTCCGGCCGGAGACGGAACCACCTCGTCGTACGTCGGCTACTCGCTGGTGCGGTTGTCGCTGCCGCGGCGGGCAGGCGAACCCGGGACCTACTCCTTCGGCATCGAGGCGTTCGACGGGACGCCCACGACGGAGTTCCTAGAGGAACAGACCAAGCGGATGCACGTGTACGTCGTACGTGAGGACCTCTCGGTCTTCCGCCACGTTCATCCGACGATGGCATCTAACGGCACCTGGTCCGGCAGGGTGACGCTTCCCGAGGGCGGGCGGTACCGCCTCGTCGCAGAGTTCACCGCCGACGACCACGGCGGCCTGGGAGACAGCGTGATCCTGGGCGCCTGGGCGCACGTCGGGCCTCCCGAAACCCTCGTGCAACCGGCAACGGAGACGGCGCTTGAGGCTCAGATCGAGATCACCGCGGGTGGCGAGCTTCGCGTGGGACCGAGTGAGCCGTCGGCGCCTTCACTCTCCATCGGGGTGAGTGCGCGCGGTGAGCCGGCACAGCTGGGCACGTTCCTCGGGACCTACGCACACGTCACAGGCTTCAACCTCAAGACGGGAGCCGTGGTCCACACGCATCCGTTGGGGGCACCCGTCGTCGAGGGCGACCAGACGATGCTGGAGTTCTACACGGAGTTCCGTGAGCCGGGTCACTACGAGCTGTTCGTGCAGGTCCGTGTGTCGGGAGTCCTGCGCACCGTGCCGGTCACGGTTCACGTGGCGTGACGGGGATCCGCAGGTCGACGACGGGGCTGTCGAACTCCGAGACCCGGACGGTGACGCGGACTGTCCAGTCACCGGGTCGCGGCAGGACCAGCGTGCCTTCATAGGTGCCCGAGTCGATGTTCTCGAGCCGCTGCTCCCCCAAGGCCACCTCGCCCTGGGACGCGGTGAGTACCGGCTCGTCGTACGGCTCGAACGGCTCGCCGGCGAGGTCCTGGACCTGGACCAGTATGTTGTTGATGCCGACCACTCTCGGCTCGATGACGACGTAGACCCGGACGTCGTCGTGTACGGCGGTGAAGGTCGAGTCGTGGAGCCCGGCGGTTCTTACAGCCTGCTCGTCTGCGGGCGACTCCCCGACGAGGAATCCCGTCAGGAGCAGGACGACGACCAGACCAACGGCCTCCAGTCGCACCGTCCGGACCAGCAGCACGCGCGCGGGACCATCGGCCAGCTTCCGGATGGCGGGCAGCAGTCGGTAGCGGTTCCAGGCGGCGACGGTGAGGATCAGCAGCACTAGCGCGATCTTCACAAGGAGCAGCCGTCCGAACGGGGTGTCGACCAGCGCACCCCAGCTCTGCAGGATGCGCCAGGCCATGACGGTGCCAGTGACCGCCACGAGTGCGACGACGAAGGCGGCCAGCGCGGAGAACCGAGCCAGCAACGCCGCACCGGGCTCACCGGGCAGCGTTGGCAAGAGCAGCAGCAGTCCCAGCAGCCCGCCGACCCACGTCGCGCCAGCCGCTACATGGATGAGGTCACTTCCGACCACCAGGGCAAGCGGGTCATAGCTGCGCGTGTGTCCGACGAGGGCGAGGCTGCCTAGCGCGACGAGGGCACCGGCCACCGCAGCACGAGGGACGCGCATCAGTCCGAGGGCCAGACCGAGCCCGATCAGCACCAGCAGTGCGGACCAGACCTCGGCACGGGCGAGATCGCCGACCCAGAGGTCGGGATCCGTCAGGTCGCTCAGGCTCCGGGCCTGCTGGTACGCCGCGCTGAGCGGGACGAGGAGAACCGCCCCCAGGCCGCCTGCGGTCGCGGCGGCCGCCACCGCTTTGCGGAGCCCGTCTCCCGGGCCCTCACGCCGTACGACGAAGACCCAGAAGATCAGCAAACCGGCCGACGCGAAGACGCCGACATAGGTGACTCCCTGGGCGACGGCGTTCGCCCGTTCGACGCTGGGCGCGACGACGTCAGGCTCGGGGCTCACCACCCGCTCGCTCGGAGCGCCGACGGAGAACGTCAGGGCGCCGGCGATGGGATGCCCGTCCGCCGCGACGACGCG
>DATILB010000163.1:0-36051 GCA_035477015.1 Nocardioidaceae bacterium
CCGGCCACATCGGCGTGATCTGCACCCGCGCGACCGCAGAGTCGATGGCGTACGACGACGCTTTCGCCGCGGCTCCGCACGTCACGCTGCACACCCAGGCGTGCCCGCGCTTCGTCGAGTTCGTCGAGGAAGGGGTCACCAGCGGGCCCGAGCTGCAGGCCGTGGCGCACGAGTATCTCGACCCTCTGACGGCACATGGAATCGACACGTTGATCCTGGGGTGTACCCACTACCCCCTGTTGACCGGCATCATCTCCTACGTGATGGGTGAGCAGGTCACGCTCGTGTCGAGCGCCGAGGAGACCGCGAAGGACGTGTATCGCACGTTGGTGCGGCTCGGCCTCGAGCGAGCAGACCACCTGGGCGAGCCAGAGCACCGCTTCCTGACGACTGGGCAACCGGGGGAGTTCGAGCGCATCGGGCGGCGCTTCCTCGGGCCGGAGATGAGCGACGTGAACCAGTTCGCATGGGTGCGTGCCTGATGGGCATGAAACTGACCATCGTGGGTTGTAGCGGCTCGTACGCCGGGCCCGACTCGGCTGCGAGCTGCTACCTGCTCGAGGCGGACCACGAGGGCCGCACTTGGCGGATCCTTCTCGACCTGGGCTCGGGTGCCTTCGGTGCGCTGCAGAGGTACGCCGACCCGCGCGACATCGACGCCTTGTTCATCAGCCACCTCCACGCCGATCACTTCTACGACATCAGTGGCTACTACGTGGTTCGGGTGTGGCATCCGGAGGGCGAGATGCCGCCGCTTCCGACGTGGGGGCCGAAGGGGATGGCCAAGCAGATCGCGGCGGGCTATGGCCTGAAGGTGCATCCGGGCATGAAGGACGCTTTCGACGTCAGTGTGTACACCGCCGACCCGATCACGGTCGGCCCGTTCACCATCCGCACCCGCAAGCTCAAGCACCCGATCCGGTCGTACGGCTTCCACGTGGAAGCGGGCGGCTCGACCCTGGTGTACAGCGGTGACACGGGCCCGTGCGACGCGCTGGTCGAGCTGTCCCGCGGAGTCGACGTGTTGCTGTGCGAAGCCGCCTTCTGCCACGACAGGGACAACCCGCCGGACCTGCACCTGACCGGCCGTGAGGCCGGCGACACGGCGAAGGCTGCAGAGGTCGGACAGCTCGTGCTGACGCACATCCCGCCCTGGCACGAGAAGCAGGTCGCCTTCGATGAGGCAGCCAGCGTGTACGACGGCCCGATCACCCTCGCCGAGCCGGGCAAGGTCTACGAGTTCTAACCCGGACTCAGGACCCACCTGCGTCGTGGACCACGATCGCGATCTGCACGCGGTTGTCCACCCCGAGCTTGTCGAACACCTTGCCTATGTGCGCCTTCACGGTCGGCACGCTCATGTGGAGCTGCGCCGCGATCTCGGCGTTGGAGAGGCCTTGACCGACCGCAGCGGCAACCTCTGACTCGCGCTCGGTGAGCCGCTCTAGCTTGGCCCGGGCCTCGGTACGCCGGTCGGGCTCGTGGTTGGCCGTCAGCTGCTCGATCAACCTGCGGGTGACTGTGGGAGAGAGCATCGGGTCACCGGCAGCTACCTTGCGCACCGCGTCGACGATGTCACCGGGGGGCGTGTCCTTCAGCAGGAAGCCCGAAGCGCCGGCGGCGAGCGCGCGTACGACGTAGTCGTCGGTGTCGAACGTCGTGAGCACGATCACCTGGGGCGGTTGCGGCATCGCGGCGATGTGCTCGGTGGCTTCGAGGCCGTTCATGCCCGGCATCCGGATGTCGATCAGCACCACGTCGGGCCGGTGCTCCCGTACGAGGGCGAGTCCCTCGCGTCCGTCGGCCGCCTGCCCCACGACCTCGAGGTCGTCAGCACCGCCAAGGATGAGTGCGAGCCCCGAACGCACGAGTGCATCGTCGTCGACAATGATCAGCCGGGTCACGGGCCCAAGGTAGCGTGCGGGTCCCCCAGCGGGATCCAGGCGTGCAGCGTGAAGCCGTTGGCGTCTGAGGAGTGCTCGAGACGACCACCGGCGAGCTGCACGCGCTCGGAGAGGCCAACCAGTCCCATTCCGGCGCCCGGCGTCGCAGTCCGGTGCCCAATGGTCGTCGCGTTCCAGACGGTGATGGTCACGCCACCCTCCTTGCTGGCGAGCGTCACTCGTGCATGCGCATGGGGCGCGTGCTTACGCGCGTTCGTGAGACCCTCCTGGACTACTCGATAGGCGGTGCGCCCGACCAGCTCGGGCATTCCTTCGCCGAGCACCGCGTCGAGGTCCACCCGCATGCCGGCTTCCCGCGCCTCGTCGACGAGGGCGGGGATGTCGGCGTACGTCGGCTGCGGCCGATCGGCGCCGGGCGTGCCGTCGCCGCGCAGCACCCCGAGAACCTGTCGTAGGTCGATCAGCGCCTCGTGCGCCTTCGCCTGGATGATCTCGGCGGAGGCCTTCACTTCGTCGGGGGAGAGGTCGTTTCGGTACGCCAAGGCACCCGCGTGCATTGTCACCAGTGAGATCCGATGGGCCAGGACGTCGTGCATCTCGCGCGCGATGCGGGCCCGCTCGTTGCTCTGTGCCTGGGCGACGCGCAGGGACTGCTCGGCCTCAGCACGCTCGGCCCGGTCGCGCAACGTCCAGAGCAGCTCGCGACGGGACCCGATGTACATGCCGAGTGCGATCGCCGCCGCCGCGAACGCGATTCCGAAGCCCAGGTTGAGCCACCAGGAGCTGTCCACCGGCTGCGGCTGGTATGTGTAGAACACCTGCGATACGACGACGCCGAGCACGCCGACGGCGAACAGCTGCCACCACACGCGACGGGTCGCGAGAGACACCACCGCGAGCAGCCCCGGCCCCGCCGACGAAGAAGATCCGATGGCGGCGAGCGTCAGGATCGCGGCGATCGGAAACGGCCACCGGCGTCGGAAGTGCACGAGCACGAAGCAGCTTGCCCCGATGGCGAGGTCCAGCCAGAAGAACGCGCGCGCCTCGCGCCACTGGGGCCCTGACACCGGTCCCCACGCCATGGCGGTGATAACCAGGCACAGCCCGAGGCGCCAGATGTGGGACCACCGCGTCAGTCGCGGCTGATAGAGCGTCGGGTCGGCCTCGTGCACTACCCCAGGCTAGGGATCAGGTGGGCCCAGTGAGCACCGACTCGCGTCTGCGGTCGCTCGAGCGACCCCCTACCAAGGTCTATTCAGGTCGATCCCTGCGTCCGATGGCTGCCGCCCGTCAGTCCTGGAGGCTGGATCCATGATCAAAGTTGATGGACTCACCAAGACGTACGGCGGCTACACCGCTGTAAACGATGTGTCCTTTGTCGCCGCACCCGGCAGGGTGACCGGCTTCCTGGGCCCGAACGGCGCCGGGAAGTCGACGACGATGCGGATGATGAGCGGGCTCACGGTTCCGACCAAAGGGACCGCCACCATCGGGGGACTGAAGTACCAAGACATCCCGAACCCGGGTCGCCACGTCGGCGTACTCCTGGATGCCTCAGCGCAGCACGCCGGCCGCACCGGCCGCGAGATTCTGGCGCTCGGCGCCCTCACCATGGGGCTGCCGATGACGCGCGTCGACGAGATGCTCGAGCTGGTGTCGCTGACGCCCGATGAGTCGAAGCGCCGCGTGAAGAACTACTCGCTCGGTATGCGGCAGCGACTCGGCATCGCCAACGCGCTGCTCGGTGACCCGCAGATCCTGATCCTCGACGAGCCCGCGAACGGGCTCGACCCGGCCGGTATCCACTGGATGCGGGAGCTGCTGCGCAGCTACGCGACGCGGGGTGGCACCGTGCTCCTCTCGAGCCACCTGCTCCACGAGGTCGAGGTAATCGCCGACGACATGATCGTCATCGGCCAGGGCAAGATCGTGGCTAACGGCACCAAGGCCGAGATGCTTCAGACAGCCGGCACCTTCGCGAAGGCCCATGACCAGCTCAAGCTCGTCCAAGCCCTGTCGCAGAACGGCATCGTCTCCAACCCGTCCGGGGACGGCGGCCTGCGCACTGACGCAGAACCCGGCCAGGTCGGCAAGATCGCGAACGAGAACGACATCGTCCTGGTCGAGCTGCGTCCCGCAGACGGCGCGGGCCTCGAGGAGCTCTTCCTCGAGCTCACCGCAGACACACAGCGTGAAGGAGCAGTGGCATGACCACCGCAGTAGCAGTCCCGACCCTCGACGTGAGCGGCACCACGCCGATCCCGCTCAGCCGCCTGATCAAGGTTGAGATGCGGAAGATGGCTGACACCAAGGCGGGTCTCTGGCTCCTGGCCGCCGTTGTGGGAGTCGCCGTGCTCGTCATCGCTGGTTTCTTCATCTGGGGCGAGGCCAAAGACCGCACGTTCCTCGACCTGATGGCCTACGCAGGCATCCCGTTCAGCTTCATGCTCCCGGTGTTGGGCATCCTGCTGATCACCCAGGAGTGGGGCCAGCGCACCGCGCTGGTGACCTTCACCCAGGCTCCGCATCGTGGTCAGGTGATGCTCGCCAAGTTCGCGGCCGCCCTGGCGTTCACGCTGGCGGCGATGCTCATCGCCGCTATCGTGGCGGCGCCCCTGGCGCTCGTCGGTGGGGCGGACCAGCCGTTCGACGACGTCTCCGCAGGCCTGCTCGCCAAGATCCTTTTGGGCCTGGTCATCGGAACCGTCTGGGGCCTCGCGTTCGGCGCGGCGTTCCTGAACTCCGCGTTCGCGATCGTGCTCTACTTCGTGGTCCCGACCATCGTGAGCATCGTGTCGGGCATCTGGACCGCCGCTGCAGACAAGCTGCTGTGGTTCGACCTCAACAGCTCGACCGCCAAGCTCTTCGACACCGCCGGTATGGGCGGTCAGGAGTGGGCCCAGCTCAGCACCGGCTTGCTTCTGTGGGTCATCCTCCCGGGTGCCTTCGGCGTCTGGCGGATCCTGCGGGCCGAGATCAAGTGACTCGTTGAAGACGGAGGGCGGGCACCCCACGGGGGTGTCCGCCCTCACACATTGGCGCCAGACGTTCTCCGTAGGTTCCCCGACGCGACACGTCACGGTGTCACGCTGCTATTCGAGCCTCGGACGCTCATGTCATGCAGTCACATGCAGGGAACTATCTCCGGTTCGCGTCGCTCGGCGACAGCACCACCGTCGGGATCGGTGATCCCATCGGCCTCGAGCCCGGTCAGCAGTGGCGCGGGTGGGCCAAGATCCTGGCCGACGCGATGGGCACCTCGCACAGCGTCTCCTTCTGCAACACCGCCGTGTCTGGAGCGACGACGGCGTGCGTACGTCGTACCCAGCTCCTGGATGCGCTCGACCACCGTCCCGACATCGCGTCCCTGATCGTGGGTGTCAACGACACCATGCGGTCCAGCTGGAGCGAGGAGCGCATCCGGGACGACCTCATGACCACAGCCGGCGCGCTCCACCAACAAGGCGCCCTGCTGCTGACGGTCCGCTTCCACGACCACGGCAAGATCTTCGGGCTTCCCGGGTTCCTCCGACGCCCGTTGCACCGGCGGATCGAGCAGGTCAACGCGGCCTACGACGAGGTGCACGCGACGTACGGCGGGATCCGGATCGACCTCGCCGAGCACGAGGAGACCTTCCAGCGTGGCTTCTGGTCGATCGACCGCCTGCATCCGTCAGAGCGCGGGCACCGCTCACTCGCCCGAGCGTTCGCACTTCAGCTCAACGAGGCCGGCATCGGGTTCGAGCCTCCGTCGCTGGCTCTTGACGCGCTCACGCCGACGAGGTTGGCCGACCTGCGCTGGATGATCACCGAGGGCGCCCCGTGGGTGGGGCGTCGGGCACGCGACCTCGGTCCGTGGGCCGCGCGGCTCGCGGTGTCCGAGGCCCGCACGCGCGTCGTCGACGTCCCTCGCACGCTGCGCGGCGGGCTGGAGACCGCGCCGCACTGACCTTTGACAGGATCGCCTCGTGGGCGGTCGTGTGGTGGGTGTCGACGTAGCGAGGTTCGTCGCGCTCGCCGGCATGATGGCGATCCATGTGCTGCCCGCATTCGAGGACGGCGAGGTCACCTTCTCCCAGTCGATTGCCGGAGGACGCGCGTCGGCGCTGTTCGCGGTTCTCGCCGGAGTGAGCATCTCGCTGGCCCAGGGCGGTCGGGTGGTTGACGCACGGCGGTGGGACCGTGTTGCGGCCGGGCTCGTCATACGCGCGGGTCTGATCGGCCTACTGGGGCTGTGGCTTGGCGAGCTGCACACGACGATCGCGGTGATCCTGGTCTACTACGGGCTGCTCTTCGTCGTGGCAGCTCCGTTCCTCCTCGTGCAGACGCGCACGCTGCTCTACGCGGCCGCGGTTTGGGTCGTGCTGGGACCGTTCCTGTCGCACCTGATCCGCCCGACGTTGCCGAGCCGGTCTGGATCGAGCCCTTCCTTTGAGTCGCTGGAGCGACCGTTCAGGCTGCTCAGCGAGCTGGCGTTCACCGGTTTCTATCCCGTGTTCGTGTGGTTGGCCTACCTGCTCGTCGGGCTCGCTGTCGGTCGGCTGGACCTGCGTTCAATCCGCACGGCCGCGACCCTCGCCGGCGTCGGTGCAGGTCTGGTCGGCGCCGCCATCGTCGTCAGCGACCTCCTGGTGGCCCGGGAGGGAGTGCGCGAGCGGCTCAGCCGGGACCTGTCGGGCAGCCTTGGAGGTACGACGCCGACAGACACCTGGTGGTGGCTCGCCGTCCGCTCAGCCCACTCAGGGACGCCGTTCGACCTCATCCAGACGATCGGCAGCGCCCTGCTGGTGCTGGGCGTCTGCCTCGTCGCCGGGCGTCTGCTGCCGCGCCCGTCCGCAGTGGTGTTCGGCGCGGGCGCGATGACGCTCACGCTGTACACGCTGCACGTGATGCTCCGGCAGGAGGGGGCCTGGGACGCAGAGACCGTCGACGTGTACGTCGGTCACGTGCTCCTGGCCCTGGCGATCGGCAGCGTGTTCGGGCTGCTCAGGTGGCGCGGCCCCCTCGAGTGGGTGGTGAGCCGCGCCAGCAGAAGCGTTCAGCCCAAGGTGAGCGTGTAACGCCCCAGGCTGCCGTAGTCCGAGTAGCCGGTCGAGGTCGGGCTGCCGGCGCCGACGCCGCTCACGCGCACGTAGTACGTGCCCGCGCCGAGTGTCGCCGTCAGGCTTGCACCCAGGCCACTGGCAACGTCGCCGTTCACCATCGCGCTGGCCGGGTCAGCCGATGCGAGGACCGCACCGCTCGCGTCGAGCAGCTCGAGCATCGCGTCGAGGTTCGGGGACACGGTGACAGGGCTGACCGTGAGCGTCGTGCTGCCACCGGCAGTTGAGAAGGCGTAGACGTCCACGTCCGCAGGCGTTCCGATCAGACCCTCGGCGGAGCTGCCCAGGTTGGCTGCACCCGTGATGTTGTTCGCCACGTCGTCGACCGCTGGCATGCCACCGTTCTGGGACATGACCACGTAGTCGTCCTGCGTCTGGTTCGCGCCGGAGTACTCGCCCTTGCTCCACTGGCTCAGCGGCTTGTAGTAGCCGACGCCCATGATCGGCGCCCAGGCACCCTGACCCTGGTAGTAGCCGGTGCTGCCGGTGCCGTCGTGGGACAGGCCGAAGTTGTGACCGACCTCGTGCGAGGCGGCCTCGGCGATGTTCTTCGCGCCCGTACCCACGCCCTTGGTGAAGACCCAGGCCGGCTGGTAGTTCGAGTGGCCGCTGGTGAGGTCGATCGTGCCGACGTACGCCACGCCGCCACAGCCGCAGCTGCTGTAGTAAAAGTCGTTCGGGCTGATCAGCACACGCGTGCCGTACACGTTGTCGGTGCTGCCGCTCCGCGTGATCGCTCCGGCCGCCGGCTCCTCGGTGGTGACGTCGACATCCATGTAGGCGTAGTCCTCGGCGACGCGCTGCCAGACCGAGCGGACCACGTTCTGCTCGGCCGTGCTCCAGTTGGAGGCGTTGCCGTCGGTGTCGTACGGCGTGATGGTCACGGTCGGCTCGGCGGGGGTGTTCCACGCCGTACCCGTGACGACCTCACCGGCGAAGTCGATGTAGATCGTCCGCTGCGAGCCGGGACGGCTGTGCAGCGTGAAGACGTCGGACGCGGGAGGCGTCGGGGTGGGCGTCGGCGTCGGAGTGGGCGTCGGTGTCGGTGTCGGAGTCGGAGTGGGCGTCGGGGTGGGTGTCGGTGTCGGAGTCGGAGTCGGGGTGGGTGTCGGGGTGGGTGTCGGAGTGGGCTTCGGAGGCCGGCCCTTGCCGCCGCCACCTGGCGCCTTCGATGGCGCTTGGCCCACGACCGCCGGCTCCACGTAGTACATCCGGCCGTCGACATCGATCCACGACGTCGTGTCCCGTGCGTCTGCCTGCAGTTGCGCGACGCTACGGCCGTTCAGGCGAGCCACGTCACGGACCTTCTCGGCACCGAGCTTGCCGAGCGCCGTTCCCAGGCGCTCGTTCTGGGCGAGAAGGTTGGGTCCGCGGGGGCCTGGCTCAGCCTCGGCCTGCGGCAGCAACAGCAGGCTGAAGGGGCTGAGGAGGGCAGTGGACATCGCCAGCGCGGTGACAGTACGTCGCATAACGGACATTCTGCTTCTTCGGGACCTATTCCGCGGAGTTTTGCAGGGATCTTTACGTCGGGGGGTGCGGTCGGGCCGACGACCAGAGCGTCGGTGCCGGTGGCTAGGGTTCTGAGCCATGACCCGCGCAGATGGACGTGCCAACGACGAGCTTCGCCCGATCACCATCACCCGGCACTGGCTCGACCACGCGGCCGGCTCGGTGCTGGTCGAGTTCGGCAAGACACGGGTGCTCTGCGCGGCGTCCGCGTCGATCGGCGTGCCGCGCTGGCGATCCGGGTCCGGCTTGGGCTGGGTCACCGCCGAGTACGCCATGCTGCCGTCCTCCACGCACACCCGCTCCGATCGTGAGTCGGTCAAGGGCCGCATCGGCGGGCGGACCCACGAGATCTCCCGGCTGATCGGCCGGTCCCTGCGCGCGGTCATCGACTACGAAGCGCTGGGCGAGAACACCATCGTCCTGGACTGTGACGTCCTCCAGGCCGACGGCGGCACGCGCACGGCCGCGATCACCGGCGCGTACGTCGCGCTAGCTGACGCCTGCGCCCACCTCCGTGAGCAGGGCGCGCTGCGCGGAGAGCCACTGGTCGGCTCGGTCGCGGCAGTGTCCGTCGGCCTGATCGACGGAGCGCCGCGGCTCGACCTGCCCTATGAGGAGGACGTCCGCGCCGAGACCGACATGAACATCGTGATGACCGGTGACGGCCGGTTCGTCGAGGTGCAGGGGACCGCCGAGGCCGATCCCTTCGATCGCTCGCTGCTGAACTCTCTCCTCGACCTCGGCACGAAGGGCTGCGCGGACCTCACCCTGATCCAGCAGAAGGCTCTCGCCTCGTGACCCAGGTCTTCCTCGCGTCCCGCAACGCGAAGAAGCTCGCCGAGATGCAGCGCATCCTCGCTGAGCACCTGCCCGACATCCGCGTGTTGGGGCTCGACGACGTGACTGCCTACGACGAGCCTGCGGAGACCGAGCCGACGTTCGAGGGCAACGCCTTGCTGAAGGCTGATGCTGCCGTGCGGGCCACCGGGCTGCCGTCCTTGGCCGACGACAGCGGCATCTGCGTCGATGCCCTCAATGGCATGCCCGGCGTGCTCTCCGCACGTTGGTCGGGCTGGGCGAAGGACGACGGAGCCAACAACGAGCTGCTGCTCGCGCAGCTGGGCGACGTGCCTGACGAGCGGCGCGGTGCCGAGTTCCGCTGTGCGGTCGTCCTCGCCTATCCCGTCGGCGAAGGCGGGGTCGCCCATGAGGTCGTCGAGGGCGTGATGCGTGGCCGCGTCATCCGCGAGCTGCGCGGAAGCGGGGGCTTCGGCTACGACGTGCTGTTCTGCGCCGACGGCTACGACGTGACGACGGCCGAGCTGCCGGCGGACGAGAAGGACCTGATCTCCCACCGGGGCAAGGCGCTGCGCGCGATCGCACCAATCGTCGTCGACGTACTGGCCGGGTTGTAGCCCCGTGGGCCGCCGGAGCCACCCGCCGGCCACGGCATCCACCCCTCCGCTCCTTCGTCGCTCCGGGGGGCCAGACCCATCCACGCCATGGCCGGCGGGCGTCCCCGTCGGCCCACGGCTCTAGCTCGGGATCGGCCGGTCGACGCCGTACACCATGTGGTCTGAGGCCAGGCCCTTGAGCTGCATGGAGCTGTGGGGAGCGACTCCGGTCATGCCTGCGAGCTCATAGGTGTGAGCGTCGATCAGCGTCTGTCCTGGTGCGGCGGCCGAGCACAGGCGCGCGGCCAAGTTGACTGCGGTGCCGACAGCGGTGAACTCCATGCGCGCCGCCGAGCCGATGGCTCCCACGGTGACCCGCCCACTTGCAACACCGGCCCCGAGAGAGAGCGGGTGCACGGGAGTCGCCCAGTGGTCCAGGACCGGGCCGCACACCTCGTGCAGCCGACTCGCGAGCCGCAGCCCTGCTGCCGCGTGGTCGTCCCGCCGAAGCGGGGCGCCGACCAGGATCATGATGCCGTCGCCGGCGTAGTCCTTGATCGTGCCATCGACCTCGGCCACCGCAGTTCCGACGGCCTCGTAGTACTCGTTGAGCAGGTCGATCACCGCCTGCGACGGCACCGCCTCGGCGTACGACGTGAAGCCTCGGAGGTCGCAGGCCACCACGGTCACCTCGACCTCGGCCGGCCGTGTCACCGTGGCGAGCCCGTCGCCGCGCACGAGGTTGGCGACCTGAGGCGACAGGAAGCGGCTCAGGAAGGCTCCGCGTTCACCCTGGGCGACGAAGTACCGGAACTGGCCATAGAGCATCAACATCAGGATCAAGCAGCACGCGATCATGGCCGGGGCCAGGGGCAGGAGCGTGACGCAGCTGAGCAAGATGCTGGAGAGGGCAGCCATCGTCGCACGGGCCTTCTCGCTGGGGTCGATGTCCTGCCGGCTGAGTGACAGCCAGGCGAGCGCGAAGACCGTGCCGACGACCAGGTAGTAGCCGGCGAAGATGCGGAACCCGTCCGACGTGAAGAAGTCCGGCTCGGTGACGGACAGCAGGTACTCGTTCCACCGCTCGGCCGGGAACACGGCCGCGAGAACGGCGCCGATGCCCGCCATTGCGTATCCGGACTTGATCGTCAGCCGGATGAAGCGATCGGCGCGTGGGGAGGCGTGCGCAGTTTCGAGCAGGCCCATCATGTAGGACGAAGAGGCGAGGATCAGGCCGGTCTCGAACACCACCTGCAAACGCACCCACAAGCCCGGGTTTGACGGGTCGACGCCGTCCAGCAGTGGCAGTCCGGTGAGAATGAGCAGACCCAAGGACACGCACCAGGCGCTGATGCTCAGGCTGGTCCGGGACGGGTGCTGGCACACCAGGAGGACGACGCCCATGCCGACGCCGATGAGGCCGATCGCCGTACTGGCGAGGAGCTCCCCTTCGAAGAGGTCCACCTTTGGCACGCTAGCCCTGTGATGCTCCCGGGCGCATGGATCAAACGGGTGGTTACCCGCGGGCAGGAGGCTACGCTGCCGCGCATGCCTGGTTCCGGAGTCCTCGTCGTGTTGGCCACGAAAGCAGAGGCGGCGCACGTGCCGACCGGACTTCGCACCGTGATCACAGGACTAGGCAAGACCGCAGCGGCAGTTGCGACGACGCGGGCGATCCTCGAGGAGCGCCCGTCCCTCGTCATCAACGTGGGTTCGGCCGGAGCCCTGCGCGACGGTCTGCACGGGCTCTTCGAGATCGGCCGAGTCCTCAACCACGACATGAGCGCGGACATCGTCCGGACTCTCGGCTACGACCCGCGCGAGTGGTTGACGGTGTCCGATCACGAGACCGTGCTCGCCTCGGGCGACGTGTTCGTCACCGACCCCGTCGTGCGCGAGCGCCTAGCCCTGCAAGCGCATCTGGTGGACATGGAGGGGTACGCCGTGGCCTACGCGTGCCACGAGCTCGGCGTACCGCTGCGGATGGTCAAGCACGTGTCGGATCAGGCCGACGAGTCGGCGATGGACTGGCCCGACCTGGTCGAGCTCAGTGCCAAGGCGATCGGGGCCTGGCTCGAGGGAAACCTCTAACCGGTAGTGCCAGAGGGGGGACTTGAACCCCCACGCCCGAAGGCACAAGTTCCTAAGACTTGCGTGTCTACCAATTCCACCACTCTGGCTCGGCCAAGAGTCTAGGAGAGGGCACGTGCGACCTGAGCACCAGCATGGATGTACCGGTTCTTGGATCGACCCGCGAAGTTCGGTGTCTGTCGGTGGCAGTTCGGGCAGAGGAACCGCAGGTTCTCGGCCTCGTTGTTGAGGAAGTCACCGTCAATGTGATCGACGTCGAGGGTCAGCGGAGCTCCCTGCCAAGAACCGTCTACGCCGCACAGGTCGCATGCGTACGGCCGTCCGATTTCCATCAGCGCTCGGGTCAGGATCTCCGGCTTCTCTCGGCGGCGGCCTTCGTCCATCCGCTTGAGGGTGTTGGCCGCTGTCCTTCGAGGTGGCCCGCCGAGACCACGGACGATCGGCCTTCGGAAGTGTGAGGTGTCGATGCCCATCGCTTTAACTGTGCGAGGATCGACTCCGACAGTTTCGCTAGGCGTCGATGCCCAGATCCCGACGCAGCTTGGCCACGTGTCCGGTCGCCTTCACGTTGTACTGCGCGACCTCGACCTTCCCGTCCTCGTCCACGACGATCGTCGAGCGGATGACACCGGTGACCTTCTTGCCGTACATCATCTTCTCGCCGAAGGCGGCGTACTCGTTCATCACGGCCTTGTCCGGGTCGGACAGAAGCGTGATGGTGAGCCCGTCGCGCTCACGGAACTTCGCGAGCTTCTCCGGCTTGTCGGGCGAGATGCCCACGACCTCGTAGCCACGGCCTCGAAGGGAGTCGAGCGACTCGGTGAAGTCGCACGCCTGCTTCGTACAGCCGGCCGTCATCGCGGCCGGGTAGAAGTACACGATCACCTTCTTGCCGCGCAGGTCGGACAGGGTCACGGAGCCACCCTTGTCGTCGCTGAGGGTGAAGTCGGGTGCGGGATCTCCGACGGACAGGCGGTCGTTCACGAGGGCTCCTCGAGTCGGTGTTCGAAGTAACGGAAGGCGCCGAGGCTGGCGATCCAGACAACCACGAAGAGCGCGACCATCGCGAACCCGATGTACTCGAGGTCGACGGCGGTCACCCACTCGATCGCTGGTACGTCGAGCTCGTCCGCGGCCAGCTGCAGCAGGACGATGACGCCGATGCTGAAGGCGACGGTGACCGACAGCATCGTGACGGTGAAGTTGTAGTAGAGCTTGCGTAGCGGCTTGAGGAACGCCCACTTGTAGGCCTGCGCCATGAAGACCCCGTCGATGGTGTCGAAGAGGGTCATGCCTGCGGTGAACAAGATCGGCAGGACGAGGATGGCGTACCAAGGGAGTGCTAGGGCGGCCGTTCCGCCGGCGAGGACGAGCAGCGCGACCTGGGTGGCGGTGTCGAAGCCGAGGCCCATCAGCAGGCCGACCGGGTAGAGGTGCCACGGCTTGCTCACCCGCTGGGTCACCCGCTTGAAGAGGCGGGCGAGGAACCCACGGTTGTGCAGGTGGTGCTCGAGCTGCTCCTCGTCGAACGTGCCTGCCTTCATGTGGCGGTAGATGTGGACGATGCCGAACAGCGAGCTGAGGTTCATCAGGGCGATGACGATGAGGAAGCTTCCGGCGACCAGCATGCCGACGACGCCGAGGGTGTGCTGCATCGACGAGGACTCGTCCTGGACCGGACCGACGATGAGCTTCACGCCGAACGCGAGCAACAGCGAGAGGCCGAACACCACCGAGGAGTGGCCGAGGCTGAACCAGAAGCCCGTGCCCATGGCGGACTTGCCCTCGCCGACCAGCTTCCGCGTGGTGTTGTCGATGGCGGCGATGTGGTCGGCGTCGAACGCGTGCCGGGCGCCGAGCAGGAAGGCGGTCACGCCGAGCCCGACGCCGAAGACGCCGGCATCCCCGACGCGGAAGTCCTGGGGCGCCACGACCGCCAGCAGCACGAACCAGCCCACGACGTTGAGCAGCAGCACGAAGGCCGACATCCCCAGGACGGCGGAGCGCTCCGCGGGGGTCCAGCGTCGGCGGCGGGTGCTTGTCACGGGATCCACCTTATTGCAAAAGATGTGCAACAACGCCCGCGGGGTGGTGAACAAGTCGGCTCGGGTAGCCTGTCGCCCGGACGACCTGACGGAAGGACAGACGTGGCCGACTACGACTCGATCGAGGGTGACATCGAGGAGACGCGCCAGCGTCTCGCCGCGACCATCGACCAGCTCGTGACGCGCACCAGCCCGAAGAACGTCGTACGGCGTGAGGTTGCGTCCGTGAAGGGTCACTTCGTGGACCCTGACGGCAACCCGCGCACCGACAACATCCTCAAGCTCGCGGGGGGAGTCGCCGGCTTCGTTGCCGTCGTGTACCTCATCCGCAAGGTCGCGCGCTGACCCCTCAGGGACCGGCGGGAACGATGGCGGAGAAAACCCCGATCCGGATGCTGCACGACCGCGTGCTGGTTCGCCTCGACAAGGAGGCGGGCGAGCGTCGCAGCAGTGGCGGCATCGTCATCCCGGCGACGGCGGCAATGGGCGCGCGTCGGCTCGCCTGGTGCAAGGTGGTCGCCGTCGGGCCCCACGTGCGGACGGTCGAGGTTGATGACCGAGTCCTGTTCGATCCGGAGGACAAGGCCGAGGTCGAGGTCAACGCCGAGACCTACATCCTGCTCCGCGAACGCGACGTGCACGCGGTGGCTGCTGAGCGACTCGGCGACACGAACACCGGGCTCTACCTCTAGACGGCAGCGTGTCGGGAGGCACGCGGGTCATTCCGAACTCTGCTCGCGTTGCTGCCCGCCTCCGCCGGAGGCACGCTCGGCCAATGGGGTCTGACCCACAGGTGGAGGATGGCCCTTTAGCTGGCTGGGCCCGAGGGGAAGCGGGGCCATCCTCCGTCGTACGGCGTTACCCCTCGAACGCCGCACAGCCTGGGAGGCGTGCGGCGCGGATCAATGCCGCGCCGGTCCTGCCCCTCCAGCATCGGGGACGAATCCGACTACGATTCGTCTTTTATGTCCGGATTGCCCGTTTGGCTGGCCCTTTCGGACTGAACGGGCCGGAAAGAGGAGTACCGAAGGCCGACTGCCGGTCCGGTGTTCAGCTCCGCGAGCGCCTTCAGGTCGGGACCGCTCGGCTCCCAGAGGCCGGCGCTGACGTTGGCCCTGACCTGCTCGCCCCGAGTCGCTCCCGCGATGACCGACGCGACGGTGGGCTGAGCGGCCAGGCCGCCGAGGGCTACGTCGAGCAGCGAGATACCGCTCTCGTCGGCGTACTGCTGCAGCACGTCGACCCGGCCGAAGTCCGCGCCTTCCAGACGGTGCCGCTGGTTCTCGGCTGCGAGCCGGCTCCCCGGAGGCGCCGCCTGGCGCCGGGAGTACTTGCCGGTCAGCAGACCGTACGCCAGCGGGAAGTAGGGGAGCAGGCCGATACCGAACCTCTCGCACGTCGGCACTAGCTCCGCCTCTGCGGTGCGGTTGTAGAGGGAGTACTCGTTCTGGGCGGAGACGAAACCGCTGAGCCCGGCCGCCTGTGCGGTCCACTGGGCATCGACGAGCTCCCAGGCCTGAAAGTTGGAGCATCCGTAGTGGCGGATCTTGCCCTCGTCGACGAGCTCCTGGAGGGCTCCCAGCGTCTCGTCGTACGGCGTCACGAGGTCGGGCTGGTGGAGCTGGTAGAGGTCGATCCAGTCGGTGCCCAGTCGGCGAAGGCTGCCGTGGACCGCGCGTCGAAGGTAGTCGCGCGAGGCCCGGCCCTCGTCCTCGGAGCCGTTGAGGCCACTGGCGGGCATCCCGAACTTGGTGGCCACCACGACCTCGTCACGTCGGTCGCCCAACGCGCGACCGAGCAGCTCCTCGCTCGCACCGAGGCCGTACGTGTCGGCGGTGTCGAAGAGTGTCACCCCGACCTCGAGTGCGGCGTCGACGACCTCCTGCGTCCGTTGCGCGTCGATGCGCGTCCCGAAGGCGTTGCAGCCGACGCCGGCCACGGAGACCATCAGCCCGGAAGGACCCAAGGAGCGATAGCGCATCGGTCAGCTGACCTCGAGGCTGACGAGAAGCTTCTCCGCGACGTGGTCCTCCACCTCGTAGAGCCCTGGGGTCGTGATCGGCGCAAGCTCGAGACGAGTTGTGCCCTTGGCGTAAGCCAGCTCCTGCTCGGGGGTCGTGTGGACGTGCAGCTCTCCCGCCCGGTCGGCTTTGACCACGATCGTGATGGGCTCGCCGAGAGGTACGGCGACGCGTTTTCCGTTGGGCTCCAGGTCATTGCCGCGAATCGTTGCCTCGATCACGACGCCGGGCTCGTCGGTCGGCGTCGGCGACTGGGTCGGCGACTGGGTCAATGTCGGGGAGGGCGAGGTCGTCGTGACCGTCGGGGTCGAAGTGGGCTCCGCCGCGGGGTCGTCACCCCCGCAACCGGCGATGAGGCCGAGAGCGAGCAGGCAGGCAGGGACGGCGATGATCTTGGTGCGCATGGGGACCATCTTCGGGCATGCCCCAAGAGCACGGATCGGGCACCTGCCCCTTCGTCAGCTGACGCAGACGACGTACGACGTGCGGGTTCCGCCGGCGGAGCTCCAGGTGAGTGTCCAGCCCGTCGGCACACTGCCGGTCATGACCGGCTCCGCCCACTCGACGACACGGTTGCCGCTCGAGGTCCCACCCCACGCCGTGGCTACCTGGCCCTCGTCGCAGTTGATGGTGACTTCGGAGCCCGTGGCGTTGGACGTCTTCACGATGGTGTTGGCCACGCCCGACGGGCCGGCCGGTCCCTGTGGTCCGACGGCACCCCTGTCGCCTTCGGGGCCGACGGGTCCTCGCGGACCTTCGGGGCCTTCGGGGCCGCGCACGCCCTGCTCGCCCGGGACGCCCTGAGCACCTACCTCGCCGGCGAGGCCCTGGGGGCCCTCCGTGCCGGTGCCGCCCTCGACGCCCGGGAGGCCCTGGGGGCCGATGGGTCCCGGTTCTCCGACCGGGCCCTCGGGGCCGATCGGGCCCGGGATACCGGGCTGACCCTGGGGCCCTTCGGCGCCTTCGGGACCCTGCGGACCCATCGGGCCGATCAGGCCTTGCAGGCCCTGGAGACCCTGGATGCCCTTGAGGCCTCGGTCACCGGACGGTCCGGCGGAGACGGTGCGCCCGCGCCTGGCCCAGGCGATCTTGACCTCGTCCTCCTTGCAGGTGGCGCTGGCGTCGACGATGCGCATCGAGCCGTCGCTCTTCTGGTAGCACGCGTGGATGACCCCCTCTTTCGAGGGGCCGAGAGCGTCGGCCATCGTGGCGCCGAACATGACGATGCAGATGCCGACAGCGGTGCCCATCAGCACCTTGCTGGATCGTGAGGCGGTCCTGCTTGCCTCAGGCCTGCGTGGCATGTGCGTCCCTCGATCAAATTCCGGGTGGTTTGTGCCGGTCGCCCGGATAAGGCCGGATTACGTAAGACTCTCTCAGGTTAGGCAAACTCGCGGCACCACCGAACGGTTATTCATGGACTCGGACCGATGGGCGACGCACCGGGCTAGACCAGGCTTCGCGTTCATGTCGGGTTCGCCATCGGGCAACCCGCTCGCGGCACTCTTGCGCCCGTGACTGCAGGGAGGTTGGTGGTGATCGGCGACTCGTTCACCGAGGGAGTGGGGGACTGGGACAACGGCTACCCCAACGGGGTCCGCGGGTGGGCTGATCGCGTGGCCAAGCAGCTGGGCAAGCACGATCCCGACTGGGAGTACGCCAACCTCGCCCTGCGGAGCCGGGTACTGGACGACATCGTGCTCAACCAGCTGGATCGTGCCCTCGAGCTGCAGCCGACGCTCATGACGTTCTTCGCAGGGGGCAACGACATCCTGCAGATCCGCAGCGACATGGGCGACCTGCTCGCGCGCTACGAGGCGGCGGTACGCCGCATCACCGAGTCGGGCGCACGGCTGGTCCTGTTCACGAGCTACGACCTCAAGCTCTCACCGCTCCTTGGGCCCCTGCGCGTGCGCAACAACCAGTTCAACCGCCGCGTGCGACAGCTGGCCCACGACTACGACGCGGTGCTCATCGACCACTGGGCCATGCGGGCCTACGAGCATCCGCGCATGTGGGAGCCGGACCGGCTGCACATGTCCAGGCACGGGCACCGCTTCCTTGCCGCACAGGTGCTCAAGACCTTGGGCTATGACCACTCGATCACGCTGCGGGACCTCGGCTCGGTTCCGAGCCGGACCGTGCGGGACCTGCTGGTCTCCGAGCGCGACTGGTGGGGCGAGTGGGTGGGGCCGATGCTCGGGCGCCGGATGCGTCGGTCTCGGACCGGCGAGGAGCTCACCTTCAAGTGGCCCGAGCCGATCCGTCCGGCCAGAGGGATGAAGCGGCAGGCAAACTCGCCGATGGTCTAGAAAGACCTCCGCGAAAAGTTGTTGGGATCCGCACGCCTCGTCCCTCTCAGTCATGTCCGCAGCAGAACGACAGCGAACCGATATGAGGGGATGACCATGAAGAGCAAGCACTCGCGAGCCTCACGCTTTGCCGCGATCACCGCAGGCGCAGCCGTGGTGGCGGGTACGGCGTTCGCCGGCGGGATGGCTACGCCGGCCGTGGCAGTGCCGGGCGTTCCGGCCGCAGCCTTCGACCCGTACGAAGCCGGTTGGTACTCCTACCGCGACCAGACGTCGAACCAGTTCAGCGCCACCTTCACCGCGAAGTCGAAGGCCGGTTACCTCCTGACCGACCTCGAGATCGACACCAAGGGCTCGGACTACCGAGTCGGCTCCGTCTGGCAGAAGAACCTCGACGGCCGCGCTTGGAAGGAGAAGCGCAACCTGACCAACTCCGCATTCAAGGCGGAGTGGAAGAAGGCCTCCGACGCGGGCATGCGCCTCGTGGAGCAGGAGACCTACAAGATCGGCAGCACCCGGTACTACGCCGGCGTGTGGGTGCAGAACACCGAGAGCCTGGCCTGGGCCTCCCACCGTGGCCAGACGAACGCACAGTTCAAGGCGTCCTTCGCGTCGCATCGCGATGCGGGCCTGATGCCCGTCGACTTCGACGAGTACTCCACGTCGGACGGACTGCGTTACAACACGGTGTGGGTGCAGACCCCTCGCGCAACCTCCTGGAAGCTGTACCGGGGTCTTTCCTCGGCCGGCTTCAGCGCGAAGTTCGACTCGCTGAAGTCGAAGTACCGGGTGCTGTCGTTCGAGTCCTTCCGCTACGCCGGCAAGCAGCGGTACGCCGGCATCTGGGTGTCGAACAACAACAGCCGCGGCTGGTACTTCCGTCGCAACATGAACGCCAAGAGCTGGGTCAACTACTGGCACCTCTACAAGGACCTGGGCTACCGGCTGGTGGGCTTCGACCGTTACGAGACGTCCGCTGGCACGAGGTACGCCGGCATCTGGCGACAGAACACTGAGCGGCCGAACTGGTCGGTCAAGAGCGCGGTCGACGCACGCGTCGCCACGGAGCTGGCCAAGGGCGTCCCGGGCATCAGCGTCGCCGTGTACCAGGACGGCACTCCGGTCTACCTGCGCGGCTTCGGCAACGCTGACATCGAAGACGGCCTCTGGATGGACTCCGACCACGTCGGCTCGATCGCTTCGGTGAGCAAGGCCATCGCTGGCGTGCTGACCATGCGGATGCAGAGCGCGGGCGACCTCGACCTGGCTGACCAGACCCGGGACTGGGTTCCGACGATGCCGGAGTTCCACACCCACACCGTCGGGCAGCTGCTGTCCAACCGTGGCTGCGTCATCCACTACGGCGAGGGGCCGTCGTCCGGCTACTCCAACACGTCGTACCCGACTGCGCTTGCGGCAGCCGACGAGTTCTGGAACGACCCGTTGTTCTGCACCGTCGGTCAGTACCACTACTCCACGCATGGCTACACGCTGCTCGGGGCGGCGCTCGAGGCGGCCGGTGATGACGACGTGAAGGACCTGATCCGGAAGCGGCTCACCAACCCGTTCGGCCTCGGCACTCTCGGCCCGCAGAACTTCTCGTCATCGGTCCACCGGATGGCGATCTACAGCGGCACCGAGACCGACCCCGACGAGGTCAACACGCCCAACAACGACTGGAAGGTTCTCGGCGGGGGCATCGACTCCTCGGCCACCGACCTGGCCCGCTTCGGGGCGAAGCTGATGGGCGGCCAGATCCTCACGGCCGACGAGCTCGACGAGATGTGGACCCCTCCGGCGGGCACCTACGCGTACGGCTGGAGCACCGGATCCGAGGACGGCACCCCCGTGGTTGCCAAGGACGGGTCGTGGACGGGCAACCTCGCCTACCTCCGGCTCTACCCGGAGAAGGGCATCTCGGTCGCGGTGCTGATGAACAGCCGCGCGGGTGACTGGTCCGCCTCCCAGCTGGGCCGCGACATCGGCTCCCTGGTGCTCGACTCTCTCGGCTGAGTCAAGGCTCAAGGGGGTCCGATGAGAGACGACGGGGGAACGGGGGGAGAGGTGGGCGTCCCGGGGAGACCCGGGGCGCCTGCCCTCGACCCGGCTGAGCGGTCTGGTTCGAGAGTTGCGAACCGTACCCCTTTCCGCAAATCCGCTGATAACTTCACACCCGTGCAGGACGCGCAGATCGCCGCTCTAATGGCGGCGGGGGACCGAGCGGGGCTAGAGGCGGCATACGACGCCTACGCCGACCGTTTGCACGACTATGCCCGTTCCATGCTGAGGTCGACCGATCCCGAAGCCGCTGCCGACGTCACCCAGGACACCTTCCTGATCGCCTTCGCCAAGGCGGGCAGCCTGCGCAACCCCGAGCGGCTCCGCCCCTGGCTCTACGCGATCACCCGCAACGAGTGCCTCCGGGTGCTCCGCAACGCCAAGCGCACCGAGGCGCTGGAGCCCAACGACATCGACGACTACGCAGAGGAAGGGAGCCCCGACATGTCGACGAACATCGTGACCGCCGACCTGGCGGAGCTCGTCCAGACGGCCGCGCACGGCCTCTCGCCTCGCGACCGTGAGGTATTCGACCTCGGGATGCGGCACGACCTCGATGCCGCGGAGATCGCCTCGGCGCTCGGCGTCTCGGCCAACGTGGCTCACGCGATGCTGTCGAGGGTCCGGGGCCAGTTCGAGCGGTCGCTCGGCGCGTTCGTCGTGGCGCGGAACAGCCCGTGTGTCGAGCTCGATGCTCTCCTCGAAGGCTGGAACGGCACCTACGACGCCCTGTGGCGCAAGCGGATCGCCAGGCACACGGACGGCTGCTCAGTGTGCGACTACGTCCAGCAGGAGGAGCTGTCGCCGGCTGCCCTGCTGGCCGTCGCGCCTCTTGTTGCCGCGCCTGTCGCCGTACGCTCCCGGCTTTTCGACGACGAGCTGGACCTCGTCTCGGCCTCCCAGGCCGCCGTGGCCGCCCGGGGCGGGCTGTACGACGCGGGTGGTTTCCCGGTGTCTCCGGTGGTCGACCTGTACGAGATCGATCCCGGTCGCCACCGCGAAGACGAGGAGCGTCGGCGCATCGGAGGCTGGTGGATCACGGCTGCTGTGCTCGCGATCCTCGTCGGGGTCGGGCTCTTCCGCTTGCTGCCGGAGCCCGAGGCGGACCGGATCATCGAGTCGGCAGTCACCACGACGCCCACAACCACCCCTTCGTCCGTCGAGTTCACCGTGGCTCCCACTCCGACGCTCGACCCCGAACCGACCAAGCGGCCGAGCCGGACGCCGTCCCCGTCGGACACTCCGAGCCCCACCCTGACCCCGACGCTGACACCCACACCCACCCCGACGCCAACGCCGACTCCCACACCCACCCCGACGCCGCGGCCTACGCCGACACCGACACCGAGCGCCACGCCCACGGTCGTCGTGCCGGGCACCCTGTCGGTGAGCCCACGGACGATCACGGTCGTGCGGGGCAGCGCGGGCCTCGTGACCCTTACCGCCAAGAACGGACCGGTCAAGGGAATCAGCGCCACTGACAATGCCGGCACCGACATCGAGGTCGAGATCGGGGTTCTGAAGCTCGCCGAGGGCCAGTCGACGAGAGCTGAGATCCGAGTCGCTCCGGAGGCGCCGGTCGGGACGTACATAGTCACGTTCGGCCCGGGTTCCATCCCGGTCACCGTGATCGTGGTTCCGACGCCCCAGTGACCCCACGGGTACCTACCCGGAACACCTGCAAAAAGCAGGTAGTTCGGCCCGTGCGCCTCAAACCGCCCAAATGACACTCTTGATCCACTCGGTTGGGAGGCCGAAAAAAGGTCAGGCAGGGTCTGGGAGGGCCAGGTCTGGGTGAGGGAGTCAGCTGCGAAGCAGCACATTTGACTCGCGTTGGAGCCGCTGCCCCTGTCACAGGGGCGGCGGCTCCGCCGCTTTTCCGCCGCTTTTCCGCCCCAGGTTCCGCCGAGTCGGGGCCGATTCGGGTACGGGTCCGGGTATACCTACCGGTCCGCTCGGATCCCTCGTCGTCGCATGCTTGACCTGCCCGGTTGGGAGGCCGGGCACCGATCAGAAATCCGGCGTCACGAAGTCTGTACTGGGACGTCTCTTCACTAGAGGGACCAAGGGCCAAGGAGTACGACGATGATCGACTGGAACTCAGAGCACTGGGGCGGCGGCGTCCACTACGCCGAGAACGGCTCCTGGGTGAACGACAAGCACTCCGCAGACGAAGGCGCAGTCCAGGACTGACCCTCGCCGGCGTTCCGGCCCCGCCTCAGGCGGAGGCCGCGAAGATGCCGTCGATCGACGTCGCCAAGGTGGCGTCGAACTCCGCGTCAGACTGCTGCGCCGACAGGCCCTCGGTGAGCGCACGCGAGAAACTCGCGATGACGCCGGAGTTGCGGGAGAGCCGCTCGTTGGCCTCCTCGCGAGAGTAGCCACCCGACAGCGCGACCACACGCAGCACGTTCGGGTGCTCGACCAACGGACGGTAAAAGTCGTCCACCGACGGAATCGAGAGCTTGAGCATCACGCGCTCGTCGCCGAGGTCGCCCAGACCCTCCAGGATCGCGTCGCGCAGGATCGCCTCGCTGGTCTCCTTGTCGGCGCTGAAGATGTCGACCTCGGGCTCCAGGATCGGCACCAGGCCGTGCGACAGGATCTGACGGCCGACCTCGAACTGCTGGTCCACGATCGCGCGGATGCCGTCCTGGTCGGCTGACTTGATCACGGACCGCATCTTCGTGCCGAAGACGCCGTGACCGTTCGCCCGCTTGCACAGGTCATCGAGGTCTGCCATCGGCTTCATCAGCTGAACGCCCTGCGCCTCGTCGGCAAGACCCTTGTCCACCTTGAGGAACGGCACGACGCCCTTGGAGTCCCAGAGGTACTCCGCGGACCCGACGCCGTCGATGTCGCGGTCCATCGTGGCCTCGAACAGGATCGCCCCCAGGACCTTGTCGCTCGTGAACGACGGCGACTTGATGATCCGCGAGCGCATCGCGTGAATCACGTCCATCATCTCGACGTCACCGGAGTACGCGTCCTCCTCGACGCCGTACAGCTTGAGGGCCTTGGGTGTGCTGCCCCCGCTCTGGTCGAGAGCGGCGATGAATCCGCTGTCCTGCTCTACGCGCAGCAACTGGTCCTTGTTCATGGCCCGAGAGCCTACCTCGACAGCACGCGCAGCCCGAGCCGGTGGGCGAGCTCGAGCGCGACAGTGGGGCAGCCGATGCAATGACCGACCGCCCCACGCTCGCACTTGGGCCTAGGCGACCGACACGCGATCAGCGGGCACCTGGCCGGCCAGCACCAGGGCGTCGTCCGCAACGCTCTGCTCGAGCAGCAGCTCGCAGTCCTTCTCGTAGTGCATCTGCACCTGCCACGGCAGCTTTGTGCCCTGACGGGGGAGGTGCTCCTTCGCACGCTGCACGTAGCCAGACTGCAGGCTGTCAAGGATCCCCTCGTCAATGGCGCAGCCTTCGGTGTCCGTCGGCGTCGCAACGGTGCGGCCGGTGGCGTCGAGATGCTTGAGCAGCCGGCACAGGTACGCGCCTGCGATGTCGGACTTCAAGGTCCACGGGGCGTTGGTGTACCCGATGATCCAGCCCATGTTCGGGATGCCCTCGAGCAGCACGCTCTTGTAGGTCATCCGGTCGTTGATCGGCTTGATCTCGCCGTCGACCACCAGGTCCATGCCTCCCATCATCTGGATACGCAGCCCGGTCGCTGACACCACGATGTCGGCCTCGAGCGTCTCGCCGGACTTCAGCCGGATCCCCTCGGGCGTGAAGGTGTCGATGTGGTCGGTGACAACACTGGCCTTGCCCGCGCGAAGCGTGTTGAAGAGGTCACCGTCGGGCACGGCGCACAACCGCTCGTCCCACGGCATGTACGACGGCGTGAAGTGCCGCATGTCGACGTTCGGGCCGACCTGCTTGCGCACGTGGTTGAGCAGGACTCGCCGCATGAGGCGGGGCCAGCGACGGCAGGCCTGGTAGAGCTTGCGCTGGATGAGGATGTTGCGCTTTCGGCCGAGCGCGTAGACCTTGCGGTCCGACAGGAACCGGCCGAGCACGGCCGAGATCTTGTCGAACGCCGGCACCGAGAAGATATAGGAAGGCGAGCGCTGCAGCATCGTGACGTGGCCGGCGGACTCGGCCATGGTCGGGACCAGCGTGACCGCCGTGGCGCCGCTGCCGATCACGACGACCTTCTTGCCGGTGTAGTCGAGGTCCTCGGGCCAGTGCTGCGGGTGGATGAACTGGCCGGCGAAGTCCTCGGCGCCCGGGAACTGGGGCTGGTGGCCGCCGTCGTAGTTGTAGTAGCCCGTGCAGCTGACCAGGAAGTTGGCCGTGAACGTCTCGAACTCCCCAGTGGCCTCATGGAGGGCAGTGACCGTCCAGCACTCGAGGGCTGTAGACCACTCGGCGGAGATCGTCTTGAGGCCGTAGTGGATCTTGTCGAGGACGCCGTACTCGGTAGCGGTGTCCTCGATGTACTGGCGGATCGAGCCGCCGTCGGCGAGCACCTTGAGGTCGTTCCACGGACGGAAGCTGTAGCCGAAGGTGAACATGTCGGAGTCGGACCGGATGCCGGGGTACTTGAACAGGTCCCAGGTCCCGCCGAGCTGCTCGCGTCGTTCGATGATCGCGATCTTCCGGTCCGGGAACTCGCGCTGGATCTGGCACGCGGTGCCGATGCCGGAGAGGCCGGCTCCCACGATGAGTACGTCGACGTGAGTGTTCATGTCTCTTCCGATCCTGAGTAGGTGAGGCTCAGTCTCGGCAGCGAAGGACCCTTTGCACCTGGGTCCTTCGCCAAACGTTGCTGCCTTCCGCTGTGCGGTGGCACATGATGCGCCTCAGGAGCCGGGGCGCACCAGGACCCGTGGACCCAGCCGGTGAGTCAGCTCCAGAGCCAGGGCCAGCGCAAGTCGACGGTCGCCCACGTCGTGTCCGAGCAGCTCGGTGGCGCGGGCGATGCGATGCAGGATCGTGTTGCGGTGCGTATGCAGGCGCGCCGCGGTCCGCGGGGCATGGTCGGCCTCCTCGAGGAAGACGCGCAACGTCTCACGCAACCGCGAGCAGTTCGCGTCGTCCACAGCGAGCGGTCCGAGAGTTGCGGCGACGAACTCAGCCGCGCGCAATTCGTCCCGGGCCGCGAGGGCGGTCACCTCCAGGTCGCCATACGTGGCGAGGCGATCTCCCTCGGAGTGCCCGACCAGCAGCCGATGCACCGCGACGGCAGCCTCGTGCGACCGACGGAATCCGCGCATCCCCCGCTCCGTCGGACCCATGGCCGCACGCACGTCTGCATGCGCGTCGACGAGCGCGCCCCGTAGCGCGGTCGGGTCGGGATCCTCTTCTTCTCCGCTGCTGATCCACACCCACAGGGTCGAGGCGCTGGCCGCGATCGTGAGCGGTCGCCGAGAACCCGCCGCGGCGGCGAGCACGCCCGCGGCCGACTCGAGCGCGCCCTGCGGAAGCCGGGCGGTCTCCGACCACAGCACGACCGCCGTATGACGCCGAGCCAGCTCGTAACCGAGCCGGTGACTCGCGGTCTGGATGTCGAGGGGCGCGTCCTCGAGAATCAGCCGGGCCGTCTCCGCCCGCCGCGCCAGGGCACCGCCGAGGATCTCCTCGCGCTCCTTCTGAGCCTCGGCGACCACCCGGCTCAGCACGTCGTCGACGTACCGGAACAGGAGGACGAGCGACCCTTCGAGAACGGCCGCGAACTCACGCCCGGGCTCAACGGTCCTTGCTGCGATCTCCAGCCAACGCCGCCATGCGATCTCCTGGCCACGTCGGTAGCCGTGGAACAGAGCGTCGGTCTCGATACCGCGTCGGACGATGGTGCGGGCAATGTCGAAGGCCTCGGGCGGCACGTCAGCAGGTGGTGGCTCGTCCGCATGGCGAGCGACGGTGAGGAAGCGGTGCAGGTTGGCCTTGTTGCTGGCTCTGACCTCGGCGGCGATCGCGGGGTCGGTGCCGAACATTGGCACGATCGCAATGACCGCAGCCGTCATCTCGTCGACGACGTCGTCCTCTTCGGCGATCATTCGGTCCGCGACCTGGCGGATCAGTTCGGCAATCGGCGCAGCCACCACCATCTGCCGAGTGTGCCACAGCACATCTCGCGGAGCGATTGCTGTGCGAGAGACCCTCAACAGGGGCGGGGCGAATTCCTAGTGTCTGGAGCCGAAGCACATCAGCCCTGAGGAGCGGCAATGAGCGAGATCCGGAACGTCACCTTCAAGAGCGAGGGGACTTCGTGTGGGGCGTGGCATCTGCCCGGGGCCGGCAACGCCTTCGCCGGCGAGCAGGGTCGTCCCTGTGTCGTGATGGCTCACGGCTTCGGCGGGACCCGTGACACCGGGCTCCTGGCGTACGCCGAGGGTTTCGCCGAGGCGGGCCTCGACGTCCTCCTCTTCGACTACCGAGGCTTCGGTACCTCGGAGGGGAAGACCCGGCAGCGGATCGCCTTCCGACACCAGCGTGCCGACTATCACGCCGCGATCGCGGCGGCCCGTCAGATCGAAGGAGTCGACCCCGAACGGATCGTCCTCTGGGGTACGTCGTACTCCGGCGGGCACATCCTTCCCGTCGCCGTGAAGGACGGTCGGATCGCCGCGATCCTGTCGATGACTCCCGCCACTGACGGGGCGGCCGCTCTCCTGGCCATTGCGAAGCACGGAGGCTTCGGCCGCCTCGCGCCACTGGTGACCAACGGGATCCGGGACGCCTCGCGCGCGTCGGTGGGTCGTTCGCCGCATCGCATCCAGATAGTCGGCGAGCCAGGTTCGCTTGCAGTCATCACCGCCCCAGGCGCACTCGAGGGCTACCTCGCTCTGGCCGGGCCGACGTGGCGCAACGAGGTCTGTGCGCGCACGGCCCTCGAGGTCGCGCTCAACCGCCCGGTCCGGTTCGCATCGCGCCTGGACTGCCCGCTGTTCGTGCAGGTCGGTCAGAACGACACCGTCGCACCGCCCGACGCCGCACGGCGCGCAGCAGCGAAGGCCGGTTCGAACGCGGAGCTCGTCGAGTACCCCGTCGACCACTTCGACGTCTATGCCGGCTTCTGGCAGCGGCAGGCACTTGCCGACCAGGTCGGCTTCCTTTCCCGTCACCTCAGTCGCTCCACCTCAGAGAAAGCACTCCAGTCATGAGCTCCTACACCGTCCAGAACAAGGTCGCCATCGTCACCGGCGCGGCTCGCGGCATCGGCTTCGAGACCGCCAAGCAGCTGTGCGAACGAGGTGCCCGGGTCGCGCTCGTCGACCTCGACGCCGACGCCGCCACCGAGGCCGCCGCCCAACTGGGAGGGCGCGCGATCGGGATCGCAGCGGATGTCACGGACGCGGTCGCGATGCAGGCAGTCGTCGACACCGTCGTCGAGCGGTTCGGTCGTCTCGACATCGTCGTCGCGAACGCCGGCATCGCCCCGCGCCTCGCCAACAGCCGCGTGATGCGTTCCGAGGTATTCGAGAAGGTGATCGAGGTGAACCTGCTCGGCGTCTACCGGACCGTCCAGCCGGCCCTGGAGCACATCATCGCCAACCGCGGCCACGTCGTGGTCGTCGCGTCGGTCTACGCGTTCCTCAACGGAGTCATGATGGCGCCGTACGCGATGGCGAAGGCCGGTGTCGAGCAGTACGGCCGCGCCCTACGCGGCGAGCTCGCCCAGCACGGCGCCACCGCCGGAGTCGCGTACTTCGGGTTCATCGACACGGAGATGGTCCGCGAGGGCTTCGCCGACCCGATCGCCCAGAAGTTCGAGGCGACGTTCCCGATGTTCCTCCGTCGTCGGCTGCAGCCCTCGGCCGCAGGCGCTTCCATCGTCGGTGGTGTCGAGCGCCGAGCGGCTCGCACGATCGCCCCGAAGCGCTGGAGCTTCCTCTCGGTGCTGCGTGGAGTGCTGAACCCGCTGCTCGACCGTCGCTACGAGAACAACAAGGCCATCCAGGCTGCGGTGCGCGAGGCGGACGTCGACCAGAACCTCGGGCTCGTCCCGACCATCGCGGACCGGAAGGCCTCCTGAGACAGCGTGCAGAACACAGAAAAGGTGAGGACCGAAATCGGTCCTCACCTTTCTCTTGTGCGCCATCAGGGACTCGAACCCCGAACCCGCTGATTAAGAGTCAGCTGCTCTGCCAATTGAGCTAATGGCGCGCGAAGCAGGGGAAACCATAGCAGCGCCCGACAGCGTCCAAGAAATCGGCGGGAAGGGCTCAGAGTCGCCCGGCGACGGTGTCCAGGACGGCCATCGCCGCGTTGTGACCGCCGATGCCACTGACCCCGCCGCCGCGCTGGGCGCCGGCGCCGCAGATCACGACGTTGGGGACGACGGTCTGCACGCCCCAGCGGTGGGCGGGGGTGTCCATCAACGACCGCGGGCTGGCCCAGGGCCAGGCGAGGTCGCCGTGGAAGATGTGTCCGCCGGGCATGGCCAGCGCGGACTCGATGTCCTGCGGGGCCTTGGCGTCCAGGCATGGTTGGCCGTTGGCGTCCAGGGCGAGAAGCGTCTCGATCGGCTCCTCGAGGTGGACGTTGATGGCGTCGAGCACCCGGAGGACCGCGTCGTCGCGGACGGCGTCGACGTTGCCGGTGAACAGGCGGGCTGGCGTGTGCATCCCGAAGTAGGTGAAGGCGTGCATGCCGCCAATGGCGAGCGGCCCGAGGACTGACGGGTCGGTGAGCGAGTGGCAGTAGAGCTCACCCGGCAAGGTGCTCGGCAGGTGGCCGGCCGCCGCTTCGGCGTACGCCGTCTGCAGCTGCGAGTAGCTCTCGGCGATGTGGAAGGTGCCGGCGAACGCCTGGGCGGGCGAAGCGCCCGACCGGAGCCGGGGGAGCCGCTCGAGAAGCATGTTGATCTTGATCTGGCTGCCCTCGGGTCGCGGCCCGGGGTGCTCGCCCAGAAGGATCTGGAGGACCCAGGGGGCGACGTTGCCCAGGACCCAGTCGCACTCGACCGTGTGGGTCTCGCCGGCGGCCTGCCAGCTGACCGAGGCGGTCTTGCCGTCGGACTCGACCTTGTTCACGAACGCCCGCGTCACGATCTCGACCTTGTGTCGCCACGCAGCCCGCTCGAGCGCCCCCGTGATGGCACCCATGCCGCCCACAGGAACCCGCCACTCACCCGTGCCGTTGCCGATCAGGTGGTACAGGAACGTCTTGTTCTGGAGCAGCGACTCGTCGTTGAGGTCGGTGAAGCTGCCGATGATCGCGTCGGTGGCCACCACGCCACGGACGACGTCGTCCTCGAAGCGGTCCTCGATCGCCTGCCCGATGGGGTTCTCGACCAACATCTCCCAGGTCTCGCGCTTGACCCGCTCCTGGACCTCGTTGACGTAGGCCAGCGGCTCCATGAGCATGGGCGCGACCTCTTTGGCGAAGTCGGCGATCTCGGAGTAGAAGGAGCGCCAGGCGTCGTACTCCTTGTCCGAGCCGGTCACGTCCCGGAACGACTGCCTCGTGAGGTCGCCCTCGTTGCGCTCGACCATCAGGCCGTCGTAGGTGCCGTTGCGGACGACCGGCGTGTACGACGCGGCGCGGCGCGAGCGGAACTGGCAGTCGAGGTTGAGCTCCTCGATGATCCGGTCCGGGAAGAGGCTGACCAAGGAGGAGTACGCGCTGACGCGGGCGGGCAGCCCGGTGAAGGACTCGACGCTCTGCGCTGCGCCGCCGGTCTCGTCGAGCCGCTCCAGCACGAGCACCGACAGGCCGGTCTTCGCCAGGTAAGTGGCAGCAACCAGCCCGTTGTGGCCACCTCCGATGACCACTGCGTCGTATTTGTCCTGCTTTGAACCGGTCGGCACGAGCCAAATTTAGCCCCGCTCGGGGTGCCCGCGGAGCGTTCATGGGAATCTCCGGAGCTAAAGGCCGGTTTGGTGGAGAGACAGACCATCCGTTCGGGCGTAACCCGCATAGCCCCCTCAGGAGCCCTGATGCCCGCCGTCACCGTCGACGACCTCACCGTCCTGCCTCGACTCGCCGCACCGGGGCTGGGTGACACGGTGCGCCCGGTGCTCGGTGTGACAACGGCGCCGACCGGCTACGAAGGCGAGGGTTTCCCGGTGCGGAGGGCCTTCGCGGGCGTCGACATGGCTCGCCTCGACCCATTCATCCACATGGATCAGATGGGCGAGGTCGACTACGCGCCGGGCGAGCCGAAGGGCACGCCGTGGCACCCGCATCGTGGCTTCGAGACCGTCACCTACATCATCGACGGCGTCATGGACCACCAGGACAGCCGGGGCGGCGGAGGCACGATCACCAACGGCGACACTCAGTGGATGACCGCCGGCAGCGGGCTGCTGCACATCGAGGCCCCGCCGGAGTGGCTGGTGATGAAGGGCGGGCTCTTCCACGGCGTCCAGCTCTGGGTGAACCTGCCACGAGAGCAGAAGTGGGTCGATCCTCGCTACCAGGACCTCCGCTCGTCCCAGCTCGGCCTGACCACAACGTCCGACGCCGGCGCGCTGGTCCGAGTGATCGCGGGTGAGGTGGGCGGCCAGAGCGGACCCGGACTGACCCACACGCCGATGGCGATGGTGCACTCCAGCCTCGCGCCCGGCTCCCGGCTCGACCTCCCATGGGAGGTCGACTTCAACGCACTGGTGTACGTCCTCTCCGGTGACGGCACCGTCGGGCCGGATCGTCATCCGATCAGCGGTGGGCAGCTGGCTGTCCTCGGCGCCGGCGACTTCGTGACGGTTGCCGCTGCCGAGACGCAGGACGGCCGGCATCCGATGATGGAGGTCCTGGTGCTGGGTGGGCGCCCGATCCGGCAACCCGTCGCCTGGGCAGGACCGTTCGTGATGAACACCAAGGCCGAGGTCATGCAGGCCTACGAGGACTTCCAGAAGGGTCGCCTCGGCCACATTCCCGCAGGCTGAGCGGAACCGGCGGGTCCGTCACCCCGTCGGACCCGTATGGACAAGCGAAACTCAGCCAGCCTCGTCGCCCTCGTTGCCGTTCTCCTCGGAGTGCTCGGCGCCTATGCGATCGGGGCCGGGCAACGTGGCCCAGCCGCGGTTGCGGCCGAGACCGAGCCACCGACTCGCTCCATTGCGATCGACGCCGTCGGTGAGGTCAGAGGCGTGCCAGACCAGGTCGCCTTCGACCTGTCGGTCCGCGGGCGCGCCGTCGATCTCGCCGGGGCGCTCGACCGGGCGAGCGCAACGATGAGACGCGTCCTCGACGTACTCGCGGACCAGGGAGTCGACCGCAAGGACGTCCAGACGACGGGCCTCTCGATGGACCCGGTCTACCGGTACCTCAGCGGCTCGGAGCCGATCCTCGAGGGGTACCGGGTGGTCCAGCGGGCCGAGGTCGTCGTCCGCAGTCTGCGCGACGCGGGCAAGGTCATCACCGCGGCAGTAGGTGCAGGGGACAGCACGGTCAGCGTCTCGGACCTCCGCCTACAGCTCGGCGACCGCGCCTCGCTGCTTTCGGACGCTCGCGAGAAGGCGATCGCCGAGGCCGAGGCCAAGGCTGAGCAGTACGCCGGGGCCGCGGGCCAGACCCTTGGCGCCGTGCTCTCGATCAAAGAGACGACCGCCCAGGCGCCGCAGTACCTCTACGAGAATGCGTTCCGGTCCCAGGCACTCGCTGCGGACCTTGCCAGCAGCGTCCCGATCCGTGCCGGTTCGGAGCAGGTCAAGGTGACGGTTTCGGTCGTCTGGGGACTGGACTAGAGGCCCTAGCCATAACCCCTTTCTCGCCTGAGTCGTTGAGTGGGCGAGAAAGGGGTACGCGATGTCTACGATCCAGGCCGGCTTCGGCCCGACGCTGACTCGCGCATCTGTGCTCCCCTTGAGCATCTTCGCCGCCGTGGCGGCCTACCTCGTGCCGACCCAGCTCTTCGCGGACCACACGATCCAGGTCCCGCAGCAGCAGGAGTCAGCCGTGATCTGGAAGGCCGACTACTCCGAGCGCTTCCCGGGCTGCGTCGCGAGCGTCCTCTGGCCGGCAGACGAGACGCCAATCGCCGTCGTGGTGCTCAGCACCGATGGCACGGCGTTCCGCGTATCGCGGGAAGAGGCGCGGCAGCGGGCCGTCCTCGGCGTCCGCACCATCGGAGCCTGTCGCACGCCGGAGTAATCGGCGGCACTCATACGAGCCACGACGACGAGAGAGCCGCAGCCTCGGAGGACTGCGGCTCTCGCATGTGGGGTGAGTGACGGGACTTGAACCCGCGACCACCTGGACCACAACCAGGTGCTCTACCAGCTGAGCTACACCCACCAAGGCGACCCGTGCCGAGCTGATGCCTCGGGGTCGGGTCGCGAGGGAAAAGTGTACCGGTTCTCAGGGGGTGCTTTGCCCCGGGTCCTCAGCGCCCGCAGGCGTCACGCCGGTCAGGGAGCCGCCGTGCTCGAGAGCGATCGCTCGAGCCGCTTCGGTGTCGGGGCCCGGGGGCGCCACGAAGACCGCCGCGCGGTAGTAACGAAGCTCCTCGATGCTTTCCTGGATGTCCGCCAGGGCGCGGTGGTTCCCGGACTTGGGCGGCGACTGGAAGTAGGCCCGGGGGTACCACCGGCGGGAGAGCTCCTTGATCGAGGAGACGTCCACGATCCGGTAGTGGAGAAACGACTCGAGGGTGGCCATGTCGCGCGCCAGGAAGGCGCGGTCGGTTGCCACCGTGTTGCCGGCCAGCGGAGGCCGGCTCCCGTCGGGACAGTGCTCGCGCACGTAGGCCAGCACCTGGTCCTCGGCTTCCTGGAGCGTCATGCCTTGGTCGAGCACGTCGAGCAGGCCCGACGAGACGTGCATGCTCCGCACGAACTCGTCCATCTGGTCCAGAGCCTCGCGGGGCGGTTTGACGACGACGTCAATGCCATCCCCGAGCACGTTCAGCTCGAAGTCGGTCACGAGGGCCGCCACTTCGATGAGGGCATCCTTCTCCAGGTTGAGCCCAGTCATCTCGCAGTCGATCCACACCAAGCGGTCGTTCACAGAGGCACCTTACTCATTCCCCGGATCTCGACGTCAGCCGCGTTGTCTCCACACCCATCCTGTGGATGTTGTGGACGACCGCTGGGGATAAGAATTCGAATTTGTGCGTGTCGTCCAGGACACGCCGGAGGTCCAAAGAAATCGCTCGGTGCCCTCTTGTATGGCGGTGGTCACAGGCGTAGAAATTGCGTACGCCGAAGGGGCAACCCGGAGGCGGGATCGGAAGGCAACGAGGATCCATCCCGAGGAGCAATCCACGGGGCAGCCGGTGACGAGGCTGGGACTGAGTGGTCGACCGTGATGGCTGGAAGCGTCACAGCCCGGTCAAAATCGAGGCCCCGCAAACTCATACTTTGCGGGGCCTCACCCTTTGTATCGCGAAATCCAGGTCGAATCTGTGACCGACACCCCAACACGCGGTGTCGTCTGGGTCACATTTTCGCTGCAGACTGACGCCATGTCCTCGCCGTACGCCGGCTTCATCGCCGGGCTTCCCAAGGCTGAGCTCCACGTCCACCACGTCGGGTCGGCGTCTCCGCGGATCGTCTCGGAACTCGCTCAGCGACACCCGGGCACGGTCCCTGCGGACCTCGACGAGCTGCGCCGATTCTTCGACTTCCGCGACTTCGCCCACTTTATCGAGGTCTACCTCGCCGTCGTGGGGCTGATCCGCGAACCCGAGGACATCAGGTGGCTCACCTACGAGGTGGCGCGCGAGATGGCCGGGCAGAACATCCGCTACGCCGAGCTGACCTGCACGCCGTACACGTCGGTGCAGGCCGGCGTACCCATCGAGGCGTATGTCGAGGCCATCGAGGCCGCTCGCGTGGAGGCGGCCCGTGACCTGGGCATCGAGCTGCGGTGGATCTTCGACATTCCGGGGGAGTCCGGCCTGCCGGCCGCCGATGCCACGCTCGAGGCGGCGCTCAAGCACGGACCGGCGGCGCTCGTCGGGTTCGGACTGGGTGGCCCCGAGATCGGCGTCGCCAGGCCGCAGTTTCGACCGCACTTCGACCAGGCCCGAGCGGCCGGCCTGCGCAGCGTGCCGCACGCCGGGGAGACCACTGGCCCGGAGACCGTCTGGGATGCCCTGAACCACCTGTGTGCTGAACGCATCGGGCACGGCACGTCGTCGGCGCAGGACCCGGCGCTGCTTGCCCACTTGGCCGAGCAGAGGATCCCGCTCGAGGTGTGCCCGACCTCGAACGTCGCGACCCGGGCCGTGGCGTCTCTGGCCGAGCACCCGATCGTCGCGTTCCACGAGGCCGGTGTGCTCGTGACCATCAACTCCGACGACCCACCGATGTTCGGTACGACGCTCAACCGCGAGTACGAGATCGCTGCCGACCTGCTGGGCCTCGACGAGGCTGGCATCGCGCAGCTGGCCAGGAACGCGGTCGAGGCGTCGTTCCTCGAGCCGCTCGGGAAGCAGTTACTCGGGGCAGAGATCGACGCCTACCAGACGTCGGCGGGCACCCGGTCCTGACGCTGCTCCGGCATGCGTGACAGCGCCGGGGTGTAGGTCGCCCGGCGTGGAGTCGCGTTCCGTCGCCGGCCGGGCGCGAGCAGCAGGCTTAGTCCCGCGATCACGAGTGCGGCAGCTATGGGGAGAAGTCCTCCCGCTACGAGGCCGTGGTACCCGGTCAGCCACATCCCGACGTACGCCGCGGGGCCGGAGATCGCCGCGCCGATCGCGACGTAGGCAAGGGCGCGGAGATAAGCCCGGCGGCGCCAGAGCAGCGGAGCGGCCAGAGCCAGCACGGCGAGCGGCCACAATGGCGCCCAGAGGAGAAGAGCGCCGGTGCTCACGCCGTACAGAGGTCCCCAGGAGTTGCTCTCCACCACGACGCCATCAGCCTGCAGGAGGGCAACCGGATCGCCGTGCCAGAACAGGACGTGCAGCTCTCCGCTGACGTCGGGCCTCGCGTCACGTCGGGGAAGGGTGATGGCGACCTTGTCGCCTCCGGCGACCCGGAAGGTCCAGGTGTCACCGGTGGACTCGGCCAGCCGGGCGGTTCTCGGCTCGAGGCACTCGCGGCCGCCTGTCTCGCAGGTCGGGGCGTCGAGCATCGCCCGGCCCTGGTCGAAGAAGCTGGGCAGCGAGACGAGTAGTACGACGGGCGCCACGACTCCGACGGCCGCGAAGACCACCAGCTCGCGCGTCCCGACCCAGGCAAGCCGCAAACCAGCGCGCACCGCGCTGACACGACTCACATGCTTCCCGCTCATCTCCACCCTTTCCGGCACCCCGCGATTCAGGCTAGGGGAGTCAGAACGGCAGGTGTGGGATATCGGGAAGGCAAATCTGAGTCTGTTTCAGGTCCATGTGGTGCCCCCGGCAGGACTCGAACCTGCGACCAACAGATTAGAAGTCTGTCGCTCTATCCAGCTGAGCTACGGAGGCGGGGCGGCCGGCGAACCGATCCGCGCGCGATTATGCCCGATCGATCGTGTGGCACGTCGGTCGCTGGTCCCGTTGCCAGGGATGCGGCGCCGGACGTAGCGTGCCAAGCATGCGGGGGTATGTGCCGCCGATCCGGCTGCACCTCCGGGGTTTTCCGATCTGGAAAGGGGACTGCAGTGCGCGCAACTACCAAGGTGGGGTCACGAAGGTTGTGGGTGAGGGCGGGCATCGCGGTGCTCGCAGCCAGTTCGCTCACCATCACCGGAGTGGCGGTGGGGCATAACGACGAGCCGGCCTTCGATGACGGCT